>CAIYGI010000215.1 GCA_903925685.1 uncultured bacterium | reverse complement strand
GGCCGTTTTGCACCGTGCAGACGACCGTCCAACTCCTCGTCCACCGCCATAATGGGCGCTCGCATGTCATCCCCGTGGCGCTCAGACCAGGAAAATGCGCCTTCCACGACCCTTCGCTCTCAACTCCCGCAGTTTTGGGGCTTACGGATGCCAGTGACTTTGGAGGCGATTTACTGGTAAGCTTTCGGGATTATGGCACGGCACGACGAATGGATGGCGGCGGAACTGGCGCAACTGCGGGCCGGGGACGCCTTGCGCGCCCTGGAGACGCGTCCGGGCGTCGGGGGGCGCCTGCACGACGACACTTGCGAGTGGCTGAGCTTTGCCAGCAACGACTACCTCGATCTGGCGCGCCATCCACGCGTGATCGACGCCGCCGGCGCGCCGCTGGTGCGCTGGGGCGCGGGCGCGGGCGCCTCGCGGCTGGTGGCCGGCACGCTGCCGATCCACGAAACGCTGGAGGCGCGCCTGGCCGCGCTCAAGGGCTGCCCCGCCGCGCTCGTCGGCGGCAGCGGTTACGCCGTCAACCTCGGCCTCATCCCCGCCCTCGCCGGACGCAGCGATACGGTGCTGCTCGACCGCCTGGCGCATGCCAGCCTGGTGGACGGCGCGGTCTTGAGCCGCGCGAACCTCTGCCGCTTTCGCCACAACGATCTGGAGCATTTGGAAAGCCTGCTGGCGGCGCTGCCGGCGGCGGGCCGGAAACTGGTCGTGACCGAATCCGTTTTCAGCATGGACGGCGATCTCGCCCCGCTCCCCGAATTGGCCGCGGTGGCGGACCGCTATGGGGCAATGACGCTGGTGGACGAAGCCCACGCCACCGGCATCTTCGGCCCCGGCGGCGCCGGGCGGGTGGTCGAAAGCGGCCTGGCGGACCGGATCACCGTTTCAATGGGCACGCTTAGCAAGGCGCTGGGCTCGTTCGGCGGCTTCGCCGCCGGGTCCGTCATCTTGCGCGACTGGCTGGTCAACCGCGCGCGCCCATTCATTTACTCGACGGCACTGCCGCCCTCCGCCGTCGGGGCGGCGCTGGGCGCGCTGGATCTGCTGCGCGACGAACCTGAACGCGGCGCCGTGTTGCTGCAACGAGCGGCCTTTTTCCGCGCGCGTCTGGCGGAGGCCGGTTTTCCCGACAGCGGCTCGCGCAGTCAGATCGTGCCCGTGCTGGTGGGCGACAACGCCTGCGCCCTGCGGCTGGCCGCGCGGCTGCGCGACGCCGGAGTGCTGGTGGTGGCCATCCGGCCGCCGACCGTGCCGGCCGGCACGGCGCGGCTGCGCTTTGCGGTCACGCTGGCCCACAGCGAGGCCGATTTGACGTACACCGTGGAGGCGCTCGCCGCCGCCGCGCGCGCCGAAGGTTTGCTGAAATGAACAACCCGCTGGCCCACCGTTTCAACGCCGCCGCCGCGACTTACGAGCCGGCCGATGTGCAGGCGCGGGTGGCGGACCGGCTGGCAGTTTGGATCGGCGCGCGCCTGGCGGAACGGCCGCCAGCGTCGATTCTCGACGTCGGTTGCGGCACGGGCCTGCTGACCCGCGCGCTGCGGGAACGCTTCCCGGCGGCCTGGCTGCTCGCCATCGACCTGGCGGACGGCATGGTGCGCCAAACCTGCGCTCATTTCGTGAACGACGACCGCTTTGCGGGGATCGTCGCCGACGGCGCGCGCCTCTCTTTCCGCCAGCCCTTTGCGCTGGTGGCCAGCAGCGCCGCGTTGCATTGGATGACGCCGCTGGCAACCGGCCTGCGCGGCGTGGCGGCGGCGGTGGCGCCGGGCGGAACGCTGGCCGCCGCCGTGATGGTCGAGGGTACCTTGTCCGAATTGCGCGCGGCCCGGCGGGCGGTGGCCCCAAATTGCCTGGCCGGGTCCGAGTTGCCGACCGCCGACGCCTTGCGGAGCGCGATCGAAAATTCCGGATTGAAGTTCGTGACCATGGAGAATGAAACGCGGCAGGCGCGCTACCCCGACGGCATGGCCTACCTGCGCGCTTTGCACGCTCTGGGGGTGACGGGTGGACCGTTTTCGGCCGGGCCTCGCCTGTTGACGCGCGGCGAATTACGGCGCATAGCAGACTGGCTGGATGGCAATGCGCCCCATCCCGACGGCGGCGTGCGGGCCACTTACAAGGTGGTGTATCTATGGGCGGAACGAAAATCGTGAACGGCCGCGGCTGGTTCGTGACCGGCACGGATACCGGCGTCGGCAAGACGCATCTGACCGCGCTGTTGCTGGCCGCCCTGCGTCGGTCAGGTGTGGATGCCGTGCCGATGAAGCCGGTGCAAACCGGCTGTGTGCGGCGCGGCGGGCTTTTGGTGGCGCCGGATTTGGAGCTCGCGCTCGCGGCGGCGGGTCTGTCCCCCACCCCCGCCGAAAAACGCTTGATGTGCCCCGCGCGCTTTCGCACGCCCTGCGCGCCGGATCTGGCGGCGGCGCGCGCAGGCGGAAAAATTCGTCTGCGTGATCTGGTCGCGGCCTATCGCCAACTGGCCGCGCGCCATGCCTGCGTGGTGGTGGAAGGCGCGGGCGGAATTTTGGCGCCGATCAACTCGAGAGAGACCATGCTGGATTTGATGCAGGCGCTCGGTCTGCCGGTGCTGCTGGTCGCGCGCACGGGTTTGGGCGCCATCAACCACACACTGCTCAGCCTGGCCGCACTGCGCGCGGCAAAACTGCCGCTGGTGGGCGTGGTCATGAATGCAACGCAACACAGTGAAGGCCGCGGCCTGGTGTCATCCAACCGCGCCACCATCGAACGCCTGGGCCATATCAAAGTCCTGGCCGTCCTCCCCTGGCGGAAGGAAACGGCAAGGCATGAGATTCCAAAGGAAATCTCAGCCCTGGTTGCCACGCAAGCCTGACCCGAAATCCTGACGCTGCTTTATTTGTTGCATCCAACGGTAAAACAACCGGACGTTGACCCGCCGCGGGTCAACGGTACGTGTGCCGCTTCTTCTTGTGGCTTCCTATGCCTTCTTCTTGAAATCTGCCGTGATTCCCAGTTCCTGCACTCGCTGGGCGGCAAGTCTCTCAAGGCGACGCGCTTGAGTGAGTAGTGTGCGCCGGAGGCCGTCGGATACGTCGCGTTCACTGATGACGCGGGCAAGATTGGCGATTGTGGTCGCACGTCGCGCAATGCGGATGTCGGGATGTTTCCGTTGTCGGTAGATCGAGTCCGGGATGATCCGTTGCTTGCGCGAAGGCGGCAGTGCGATTTCGCTTCGCGGTGCCATCTCCTTTTCGTTCAGAACAGCCCCAAGCGATGATTCCCGCAATACCTTCTGGAAGACAGTGTATTCCGCCCGGTCAAGAAATGCCCTCTTGTCCTTCTTGCCAAGCCCTCGGACATCGGCATCGAGCGGCCAGACTTCGATGTGTGCCACCTCGAACGGATCGAGCACGTTCATGGCGACGGCATCCGTTCGTTGATTCGTGAGGTGACGGCTAACGCGCCCGCTAAGTTCACACTTCCTGATCTCGGAGGAAAATGAGTTGGCACTTTTCTGGTATTTATCAGGCGAGTTCGTAGATCAAACGCGCGCCGGTTTCAGGGTGGTAAAAAGCGGCGTGGGTTAAATCTGCGAGGAGTGCGCTGAT
>CAIYGI010000214.1 GCA_903925685.1 uncultured bacterium | reverse complement strand
GGCCGTTTTGCACCGTGCAGACGACCGTCCAACTCCTCGTCCACCGCCATAATGGGCGCTCGCATGTCATCCCCGTGGCGCTCAGACCAGGAAAATGCGCCTTCCACGACCCTTCGCTCTCAACTCCCGCAGTTTTGGGGGAGGCGAGTTGGCAGGTGCAGGGTGGAAGGTGGAGGGTGGAAGAGGGCAAATCGGCTTCGCACTGTTGCAAGGCTTAATCGAACTTGCGAAGTTTTTTGCCAAAAACCATCGGGTTTTGCTTGAAAACCGTGCGTTTGGCATGATTATGGGGATTAAAAGGAGTCCGGCGGGGCGTTATCGCCGATCGGCGATACTTTGGCCCCGCCTATGCTATAAATATACTCGACCTCAGATTGGAGGCGATAAAGGATGGCGATAAGCCAACAAATCCAATGCCTCTGATCGAATGGCGGGAGCCCGATCTTTTGGATCGGGCTCTTCCGTTTTTATCGGCTGATTCCAGCAGCGTCCCACAGTGACGCCAAGGACTACAGCCTATCAACCGGCATTCTATGGGATGCTACCAGCGGCGATGCGAATAGTACGGCGAATTAGGATAGTACAAGTAGACCGGCCGTGGTTGAACGTACACCACCGGCGCCGGTTGCGCATATACCGGCGGCTGCACATAGACAATCGGCGGCTGTTGCACAACCACCGGCGGTGCATACGCGACCGGCGCCGCATAGACGACCGGTGGCGGTGGAGGTTGCGCATAGACGACCGGCGGCATATAGACTGGTTGCGGCTGAACGTAGACGACCGGTTGCGGTTGCACGCAGACCGGTTGCTGCACCAGTTCGGTCGCCAGCACCGTGGCGGCGATCGCCGCGACAACGCCGCCCCAGACACCATTGTAGTAATGACCGCCACCGCCGCGGTGTCCATAGCTGCTGTATCCGCCGCGACCGCCATGGCTGTACCCGCCGCCGTGTTGCGCGAATGCGGGCGTTGCGAATACCAACGAAACGCCCATCACGCCCACCAGAATCGACTGGCACAGCGTACGACGACACATGCTGAAACCTGATCTCTTCATTTTATTCCTGCCTCCCTGCCTGCTGAACCGACGCCAGAAGTATACGAAATAACGCGCACCGGGGCAAGCCGACGCTCACCGATGTCAAGACGCTCCCCGATTCCCACCCTCGGACTTCCGACCTCGGGTCCTCCTACTGTTCACTGTTTACTGTTCACTCTCCACTTTCCGCTCTCTGCCCACTGCCCGCTGTTCACAAATTTACCGGGTAGGGTTACACCTTATAGAACGGGGCGGACCGATTGCGTAGCCTGTCGCCAACAGTGTTTATGAAGGAGCAGGGAAAATCATGAAAGGTTCAACGGAGATCGTGAAGGGGCGCATTGAGGAAGCGGCGGGCGCGCTGACCGGTAACGATAAATTGCGTACCAGGGGCCAGACGGATCAGACTGTGGGTCAGGTCAAGCACGCCGCCGAAAGCGGCGTCCGGAAGGTCAAAGATGCCGCTCGTAAGATCGTCGATGACATAACCGTCTGAATGCAGGGACGAAGAGAAAAACCATGAGCTAGCCACCGCTCTTTCTCAATGAAACAGCACGGCGACAAAGTCACGGCCATCGCAGTAGAATAATCATGCGACGACTCGTTATGTTTCTGGCGCTCATGATTCTGCTCCATGGGCTCGTGTCCCCGGTGCATGCCGACAGCGCCGCCATCAACAGACTGCTGGGTCGCGGTATCAATATGGGCAACATGCTTGAGGCGCCGGTCGAGGGCGAATGGGGCCCCGCGCTGGACGAAAAATGGAATGTTCTGTTGCGCGAAGTGCTGGCAATCATCCGTCAAGCCAATCCCAACCGGACTGTCCTGATCGGCACGGCCGAATGGGGCGGCGTCGGCGGATTTTCCTCACTCAAGTTTCCTAAAAACGACAAGAACCTGATCCTTACGGTCCATTATTACAATCCCTTCCGCTTCACTCACCAGGGCGCTGGCTGGGCCGGCAAGGAATCGCAATCGTGGCTCGGGACAATCTGGAACGGCACTTATGCCGAAAAAATGGCGCTGCGGAACGAACTGCAGGCGGTCAAGGAATTCAGCGACGCCACGGGCGTTCCCGTGCATGTCGGCGAATTCGGCGCCTATTCCAAGGGCGACCTGGCATCGCGTGCGCGCTGGGCATCTTATTGCGCCAAGTTGTTCGAAAAACTCGGTTTCTCCTGGGCATATTGGGAATTCTGCGCTGGATTTGGCGCATATGATCCCGTCAAAAAAGCCTGGCGCGAGGAGTTGGCGAACGCGCTGATTTCGTCCGACAGCTCCATCCTCGAAACCGGCCAACCGCCGGCTCATTGTTCCGCCATGTCAAACATCGCCGTTGACATTCCGCCACCCGTTTAGTGTCATGCCCCATGTGAAAACACTCGTTCACATGAACAACGCTCAATACCTGGGCACATCCCGCACCGACGCCGCCTGGCTGGACGCGCACTGGATGCCTTTCACCGCGAATCGCGAGTTCAAGGCCGCGCCGCGCCTGATGGTCAGCGCCAAGGGCTGTTATTACACCGACAACCAGGGCAAACAGATTTTTGACGGTCTGTCGGGCCTCTGGTGCTGCGGACTGGGACACGGGCGCACGGAACTCACCGAAGCGGCCACGCGCCAATTGGCCACGCTCGACTACTCGCCGGCCTTTCAGTTCGGCCATCCGCTGTCCTTTACCCTGGCCAACAAGATCAAGGAGCTGACACCGTCCGGGCTCGACTATGTGTTCTTCACCGGTTCCGGCTCCGAGTCCGCCGACACCTCGCTCAAGATGGCGCGCGCCTACTGGCGCGCCAAGGGGCAGGCCGGCAAAACGCGCCTGATCGGGCGCGAAAAGGGCTACCACGGCGTCAACTTCGGCGGCATCTCGGTCGGCGGCATCAGCGGCAACCGCAAGACCTTTGGCCAGGGCATCGAGGCCGACCACCTGCCGCACACGCAACTCGCGGGCAACGCCTTCTCGCGCGGCATGCCCGACAAGGGCGCCGAACTGGCCGATGACCTGCTCAAGCTGATTGCACTGCATGACGCCGGCAACATCGCCGCCGTGATCGTCGAGCCGTTCTCGGGTTCCGCCGGTGTCGTGATACCGCCCAAGGGCTACCTGCAACGCCTGCGCGACATCTGCACCGCCAACAACATTTTACTGATTTTTGACGAAGTGATCACCGGTTTCGGCCGTGCCGGCGCCTACACCGGCGCCGAGGCCTTCGGCGTGACGCCCGACATCATGAACATCGCCAAGCAGCTCACCAATGGCGCACAGCCGATGGGCGCGGTGCTGGCCAAGCAGGAGATCTACGACACCTTCATGGAGCAGGGCGGTCCCGTCTACATGATCGAGTTCGCGCACGGCTACACCTACTCGGCCCATCCGGTTTCGTGCGCCGTGGCGTTGGCCACGCTGGACCTGCTGGTCAAGGAAAACATGGTGGACAAGGTCAAGGCGCTGGCGCCGCATTTCGAGAACGCCGTGCACAGCCTCAAAGGCGCCAAGCACGTTACCGACATCCGCAACTTCGGCCTGGCCGCCGGCCTGACCGTTGCCGCCCTGCCCGGCGAGCCGGCACGCCGGCCTTACGACATTGCCATGGCGATGCTGAAAAAAGGATTTTATGTGCGCTACGGTGGCGATACCATCCAGCTCGCACCACCCTTCATCACGACGCCGGCGCAGATCGACAGCCTGATCAATGCGCTGGGCGAATGCATCAACCAGACTGCTTGAAGTTTTCTCGTCATTGCGAGCGAAGCGCGGCAATCCTGCATCATACGGCGCGCACGATTGCATCCGGTTTGCGTAAACCGTGTCAACTCGGCAGCATGCGCAAGACCTCGTCCAGCGTGGTTTCGCCGGCCGCCGCGCGCCGGATTCCATCGGCCGCCTGCGTGTTCGCCCTGCTTCACGGCGATCGCCTCGAGTTTGTCGATTATTCTTGTTTCCAAAATAACTATGCCTTACTATTTGCCCCCAAGACGCACCAGGAGAAAGAGAGTCATATATGAAAATATCAGAGGAACTTCGCAAACAGCAACTTGCAGTCACAGCGGATTTCAAGTCCCGCGCGCAGAAGGCCGAGAAGATTCTGGGCGAGATAGATGTCTGTCAGAATAAACTCGCCTCCCTGAATGAGGCCCTGTCCGCTGTGCTGGGAATTGATGCGGTACAGGCTAAAAAGGCGGCCAAGCCCCCGAAGGCCAAGTCTGCCAAAACCAAGGTCGCATCAATCAAGGCCGCAAAACCCGCCAAAGTCGCAAAAACTGTTAAGGCCAAACCCGCCGCGCCCGCAACTGTCGCAACCAAACCGCCCGCAGCGAAGAACAAAGCGCCGATGCTGAAGAACTCCGTCCGGGACTTCCTGCTCAAGGCAGGAAAGCCGATGAAGATCGCCGAGATCGTCAAGGCCATGAAAAAGGCGGGGCATGTTTTTCAGGCCAAGAAACCCGTTAAGACGATGACCAACCTGATGTACAACCACGCCAAGGTGTTCAAGCGCGTCAGACCGGGAACGTTTAAGGCCGTGTAAATTGGCTGGAGGGATGGTCACTCGATCCGCATCGAGGACGACTTCACCGGTTTGGCGGACAAGATCCGAATTGCCGACCATGTGGTGTTCGCGACCCCGGTCTACTACTCTGACCTGAGCGAGAGCCTTCGCGCATTTTTGGACCGCCTACGCCGCACATGTACGCACAAGGACGGCAAGGCGGGGATCGAGAGCAAGCCCGCGATCGGCGTATGCGTGGCCGGCGGTGGTGGTGGGGGCGCGCCGGCATGCTGTGCCAGCCTGGATAAGGTGCTGTCTATCTGCGGGTTTGATGTCGTGGACATGCTCCCGGTTCGAAGGCAGAATCTCGATGCCAAGCTGGCCGTGTTGGAGCAGACGGGGGCACGGTTGGCGAAGTAGGCGTCAGCAGCACGGAATCGCAGTTAGAAAAAGAACCACGCCGGACCCGTGGCTAACCGCCTCCAGGTTGGCAGAAGGTAGGGTTAAACCCCATAGCTAAGGACCAGCCCATGGCATATCTTGCCATCAGCAACACCCAAAAACGGGTGTAAGTGGAGAAACAAAATGAAGAATCGTATGGTTGTAATCTGCGTGGCGACGTCTGTCTTGGCGTTGCCGTTTCTGCTGGTCGGGTGCGATCGCCAGGTTTCCAAAACCCAGAGCAGCAGTGTGAGCAGCGACGGCACTGTTAAATCCAAGGAGAAGACCGTTACCCAGACTCCGGATGGCACCGTAACCAAGACAGAAGAGACCAAGACCACCGCTCCCAGCAACTAGAACTGATATAATCAGATCGGACACACGCCCTTGGGGGTCTGTTGAGTACGGCGAACTCTACTCACAACTCCCAGGGTGTGTTGTGCCGCCGTCTGGTCGTTCCGGCGCTGCCCGCCTCTTGAATGGGTACGCGTTAGGCCTGTTTATGAAGCCTGCCCGGCTGAGCAGAGCTATGACAGGGATGACTGACATGACCGCGCTACCGGCGTCTTTCTTGAGCCGCCTGGATCTGGCGTGGAGATGATCGGCGCGCTTGGGAGTGACCACCGGTTCGGCTTCGATTGGAACGCCCAACAGCATTATCTTGGCGTCGTTGTCACAGATGCCATTTTTCCCCTAAGGAGTCAGGCGGAATGAGCACAATTACGACGAAAGATGGGACACAGGTTGTACCGATCGGCGCTGCGGGTTTGGCCGCGTCGAAACTGGTCAAGAACTCGACCCTGAAGGTATATACAGGCGCACCCCACGGCCTGACCGAAACGCACAAGAACCAGCTCAACGCCGATCTTCCCGCCTTTCTTAAACGAGGCAGGGAACCCGGTGGCACTTAACCCCGGACCGGCTTGGACTGATGCTGTGGCAGTCTCGATGCGACCAGTACACCGACAGCGGCGATGGCGGACCCCGCGAGAAATGCCCATCGAAAACCCGTATACCTCCACAAGAACGCACCCGCCAGGGGAACAAGGACGGCCGCCACATGATTCATCGCCACACCCATGCTCAGAGTCTGTGTGTGCTCTGAGGCTGGGGCGATCTTGCGGACGTACGTTGTCAGGGCCATACCCAGCGAGAACAATACATTGTCGACGATGAACAGTCCCCACAGCACGAGGCGGCTGGGGATGAACGCATACCCAATGAAGAAGACCACCATGCAGCCCGAATAGAACATCAGCACTGGGCGCTCGCCAATGCGATCAATGATCCGTCCTATCGCCGGAGATGCCAGCCAATTGATCACTTGCACCACGGCCATGAGCAGGATCATGTCCTTGAGGGGAGTGCCGTATTTTTTGACCAAGAGGAATCCCGCGAAGGCCAGGAATATCTGTTTGCGCGATCCCTCCAGGAAACAGAGCATGTAATACAGGTTGTACTTCCGGCGGAAGACAAACCGCGGACCCGGCGCCTTGATATCGCGAGGTATGGCCAGGCACGCGAAGGCTCCGACGAGCGCGATAAGGCCTGCCATGATGTAGATTGGACGGATAGGCACATGGGCCGCGCACATTACCCAGCACGCCAGCAGGGCGGTGCCGCTGGCCGCAGACCCGACCGCTTGCAGTTGGCCAAGGCGATGACCGGTCCGGCCGGGCTCGGCGAGCGATAGCATCATCGAGTTGGGCAGGGGCATCCACACGTGCAGGCCCTGCGACCAAACCATGCTCAGCACTATTACCCAGACGTAATGATACACCCAGAAGTAGGACCCCAACCCGATAGCGAACACCGCAATCGCAAAGAAACCGATGGTCCGTTCGACCATGCCCGCCAGTATGGCAAAGATCAGCAGGGCGGTGATTCCACAGGTTTCGCGGGCGGCCTCGATCAACCCTTTCTGGAAGCCGTCGATACCAAGTCCCCCGAGTGACGGAGGGTTGGCCAGGAAATTGTCGTTCAAGCCAATCTGCGCCGTTAAGGCGAAACTAACCGCCGCCACGGCGATGGACACAAAGAGAATGCCTTGGCGTCGCTTGGCCTCCACATGCGATGGAGCGGGAGCAAGATGTCGGTCTTCCTCAGCAAACATATGGCGGGGAAGCATACAGGAGGCAACAGAGGTTGACAAGTACCGCCCGCTCCGTTGGCAGGGCAGAGGCATCTAAAATTCTCTGCTCTCTGGCTTTTTCGAGGTCAATGGCTGGTTTGGTGGGCATGAACGGGCGTAAATTCTTGCTTGGGGCCGGGTCGTGAGGTGATCTTTGCTGGGCAATGGCAGCCAATAAGACAGCAACCGCTCGTCCCCGCCTGCCGCATTAACCGCGCCGGACCCCGGTATGGCCGAAAAACGAGAAATTAGATGCGTCTGCCCTGCAATCGACAGGTCATTTGAATTTCGGCAGATAGTTTCCGTGCGCCTTTATCAGGTCGTCACAGAGAGCGCGGATCTGGTTGAGATTCAGTTCCGCCGCTGTGTGCGGATCCATATATGCGGCCTGATAAATCTTGTCCCTGTCCAGTGTCAGCGCCGCCTCTATTGTGAGGTTTTGGACGTTGACGTTTGTCCTGTTCAGTGCGGCGCACTGTTCCGGCAACTCTCCCACATGACAGGGATTCACGCCGTTGCGGTCGACCATGCATGGAACTTCCACGCAGGCCTTGGCTGGAAGGTTCGCTATGATCCCGTTGTTGATGACATTTCCGTGGATTCTGAAAGGCTTGTCTGTCTCGATCGCCTCCATTATATATGAGCCGTACTCGTGAGATCTCGCATGCGTTATGTTCTTATTCTTCGCAAGTTCCTTGCTCCGTCTTTTCCAACCCTCAATCTGGGATACGCAGCGCCTGGGATATTCGTCGAGCGGGATGTTGTACTTGTCGATGAGTTCAGGTTGACTGCTTTTTATCCAGTAAGGTGTATATTCCGAATTGTGCTCGCTTGATTCGGTCACATAGTATCCGAAATGCCGCATCATCTCATGCCGCACGAGATCTCCCAATACTCGGATGTCGTCATCCTGAACCTGCCACCAGTGGGCCAGGCCTGTTTTTTTTGCCCTTCTTGCGGCGTCCTGGGCGAGTTTCCTTGCCCCCTTCTTCAGGGTTTGCTCCACTTTTGCGGCGGATCGCTTTCTTATCTCCGGATAAAGATCCTTGTTGCCATCCTGTATTTCGAGCAGCCACGCCATATGGTTTATCCCGGCAATTTTCCATCTGAGGTTTTTTACATCCTTGTCCATTCCCAACTGCCACAGCAGGTGTTCCGCACAACCTTGCACCGAATGACAGAGTCCGACGGTTTTCACGCCTGATCCTCGAAGCATGGCGCCGCTCAGCATCGCCATGGGGTTCGTGTAGTTCAGGAACCAGGCATCGGGCGCGACTTCCTCGATATCCCTGGCGAAATCCAACATTACAGGTATGGTCCTGAGTGCCCTGAATATGCCGCCAATTCCAAGCGTGTCTGCTATTGTCTGGCGGATGCCGTGCTTTTTCGGTATCTCAAAATCAATGACTGTGCCTGGCTTGTATCCACCGACTTGTATTGCATTTACCACATAGCTGGCGCCCTTCAAGGCAGTCTTCCTGTTCCTGACTCCAAGGTAGGCATCTATTTCCATCCTTCCCTTGTTGATGTTCTGGTTGAGGGCTTCAAGCATAATCCTTGACTCTTTCAGCCTTGCAGGATCGATGTCGTAGAGCGCGATCTCCGAGTCCACAAGGGCTTCCGTGTTCATCGAGTCCCCTATTATGTTTCTCACGAACACCGTGCTTCCTGCACCTATAAATGTAATCTTAGGCATATCGTCCAATCCTTGCATTATGTTCCGGGTTGATCTCGGCCCTGTCGGGCGCCGTGTTTTCGATGGCATATTCCTCTACGTGCCCCGCAATTTCACGGCCGCAGGCATCGAACAAAACCGCCTTCACGGAGTTTGTGCCGATGTCCAGCGCCAGAAAATACGGTTCTATGTGCATGAGGCGCTAACTCCACAGCCGAGAAATAGCCGCAAGCGTTTCATTCACCAGTTTGCGCCCGCCGTCCGAGCCGACCTCGCCATTGATGACCAGCCCGCCGTAGCCGCCCAGTTCCTCTGCCCGTCGCGTCGGCAAGTAACCGCCAATTCCGTTGGCCAACTGGATCACGAACGTCTGCGCGGCCGGGCTACGCGCCTTGATGCGCTGGCCGAATTCAAGATACAACTCGAACGGGTTGGTCGCAAACACCGTGTCGCCGATTCGCACAACGCCCAGACGCATCTCGAAATCCGGGTTGGCATCCTGATCCTTGTAACGACGAACTACGGCTTCCTGGTTCCGGATGAGAACGAAATGATGCAGTTTGCTGTCGTAGGGGCCGGGGCGGCTGGCAATGCGCTCGTTCCGGCGCACCTCGTCGCAAAAATCCCGGTAGGCGGCCGCGGAGTCCTGGATGGCATCCAGGCGAGCCAGCTCTTTTTGGGCGGCCAGATGTTCGGACTTGGACACCCGGCGACGCGGAAGCGAGAGACGGGTGCGCTGGCTGCAGAACAAAGGGTGGCATTCCAGTGCTCCGGCGGCGCGGGGAAGCGCCCGCTTTACTGCGGCGAGGAGCCGGTCGGAAAGCACTTCGACGCCATCCGCATGCCAGAAATCCGGTTCGCCCTTGTAGTTCCGGGTCAAGTCTCGGGGAGACTGATCGCCTGCAGCGCTGACCTGGCAAAGCGTCATGAACCCGGCGCCATACGCAACCTTCAGTTTCTCCCGCAGCGCTCCCATGAAATCCGAGGAGACCCTGTAGGTTGCCTCCATGACCTGCGAAGGGCAGGCCACATTGACAATCACGCCCATGGGTTGTTTGCGCGCATCGAAGAAAAACAGCAGATCCACGCCCGAATCTTCACCACCTTCCATGCCCATGAAGTCGGCGCGGTCCGTGTGCCCGTACATCTCGGCCGTGTGATCCGCATAGCTAGCGCGACGGCAATGCCCGATCCGGGCAAAATCCAGAACGTTGGCGATGCCGCAAGGCTGGCGGCTGCTCCACGCTGCTGCAACGGCTTGGATCAACTGCCGCTCCACGATGTCCTGGTACGCCTCGCAGGTCAGCGCGTCCGGGTTGGGTTCCCACCAGTTGAAGGTGCGCTCCAGCGAGGGCGCGCTGTGTATGTGCGTGGCGTGGACGATCAGTTGTGCATCGGCAAGATCCGGAAGTTGGCGGGCGATGGCCTGCTCCAGGCGCCGGACGTAATCCTCCGGCACGCCAACACAATCCAGGGAGACCATGATCGTACGCGTGGTGTCCTGTTCAAGCACCAGCGCCACGGTTTTCAGGCGGGAGTGAACCCCCTGCGACATCCGCTGATAATACTGCCCGGACAGTTCAACAGTCTGCTGATCCGGCGTAATGTCGGACTCTCCCCAACCTGCCAGCAATTTCTTTGCCATGTTCGCCGTCTCACTTCCTCATGCAATCTATTCGGGTGTGCCGCGTGCCTGGCCCCGCAGCGCCGCCGTGAACAGGCGGTGACTACAAGCTGCCGATCTCGCGCCCCATCAAACCGCAACCGATCACACCAAACCGTACCACATGCATGCCTGGCCCCTTGACAATGAGAGTGATTCTGCGATTGCGGCGTCAATTCAAACGCAAACTAACACGAGTGTGGCATGACAGCAAGCCGGAAACCGCTGGTTGACGGTGAGATTCTGGGTGTGGGCCTCTACCACAGTCTCAACAACTGGACCGACCAGCCAGACTCCGTCGCGGCCCTGGAGGACAAGACCGCCTGCGAATCCTTCATCGAAAACACATTTGCCCGCATCCGCGAACTGGCCACGCGCTACAACCCCATTGATGTGTTGTGGTACGATGGCTGGTGGCCGTTCAACGCCGAGGGGTGGCAGGCGGAGCGCATGAATGCGATGGTGCGCGAGATTCAGCCGCATATCCTGTTCAACGGGCGAAATGGACTGCCCGGCGATTTCGCCACGCCGGAAGGTCACATGGGCTCGCCGAATCCCTGGCGGCCGTGGGAAGCCTGCATGACTCTGAACAACAGTTGGGGCTTTCATGTGGGCGACCACAACTGGAAAACCCCCGGTCAGATCGTGGATCTATTGGTCTCTGCGGCCAAGGGGAGGGGCAATCTGCTCCTGAATATCGGCCCCCGGGGAGACGGGTCGATACCGGAGGCGAACCCGCTGCCCCGCCCTACGCCGATCACGCCCACGCGAATAGGGTGTTTGTTCTTAACTGTCTTCATGCCTGTTTCCCTGTATATCCGATCTTCTTCCAGACTTTGCGCGCATAATTCAAGGCAAACGCCGAAGGTTTCTTGTTCCCGTCGATGCTCGGCCAGGGCTGGCCTGGCTTGCGCCGCGCCGGATCGGGCGACCAGTCGTCCTTTTCAAATTGTTTCCGCGCCGATTCCTTTCGAAAATCCGGCACCACCACAGTGGCCCCGTCCGCCAGGGCGGAACGGTAGGCCTGGATGCCGACGATGGACATCGCCACACCCCGGTAAACGTCAAGATACGGCTGTGTTTTTTTCCGGATAGCGTCGGCAAAGTGATACAGCATGAAGAAGTCCCCGCCGCCATGGCCGGATTTTCTCGCCAATTCGTTTACGACGGGAAAATCCGGTGTGTAAGTCATGCGCTCGGGATACTTTCTCTTTTCATGCCATTGCTGTCTCAGCAGTGATACCTGTCCGTCTCTGTCGTTTTCCATGTATCCTTTCGCCGCGTGAATCCGTGTGCAGACGTTATGTCCACGCAAACCGACTTGCAGCAACTTGACAACCGCCTGGTTGTCCATGCGCACGGCAATCATCGAGGCCGCGTCGGAAAGTCGCGCTATTCTCTGTGCTACAGGGTTATCCGGGGCGTGCCGAATGGCAAATCCGTTCACTTTGACCGGCCAGGTATCCGTGATGTACATGATCGGCGCCATGGCATGCGTACAATAATACGTGCAGGGGATCCAGTTGCGCCAGTGGTTCATTCCGGGGGATATGCTCATCATGTCATCGGCGTTCATGGGATGGACATATTCGCATTCGCCATACATGAACGTGCCGAATTCGCCGGTCTGGAAAAGACGGCGCATTTCCTGGTTATGCCGCATGTATGGATAATTTTCGGCGAACATGTAAGTTTTACCGGTTTTTTCCACCGTCCGGATCAGTTCGACTCCCTCGCCGAGAGTATGGCAGGCGGCGGTCTCGCTCATCACATGTTTGCCTGCCTTGAGGGCCTTGATGGCGAAGGGAGCATGCTGATGGAAATAATTCGCCAGCACCACCGCGTCCATGTCGTGCTCCAGGAATTTGTCAAAATCGGTGTAAGTTGCCACTTGTTTTTCTTCAGCAAAGTTTTTGAGTCGTTCCTTCCATGTATCGCATATGGCCACGAGTTCGAAACCGGCTGCTTTTGCGGCTTTCCCTGCGAAATTACTGCCGCGTCTGCCGCCGACGACTCCCACGCGAATCAGGCGCCTATTCTTGATTTGCATGCCATCTCCTATTCCTCGATCTCGTGTTTTGTCTCTCGCTTCGTTTCCAATTCGCCGCTTACTCTACGTTATTCAACCATGGTTGTTCCCTGACGCACGCGGATGTCGATCCGGATTGGGCGGGTGCCCTGCAAGGGGAAATCCCAACGCAGGAAGGCTTCTGACAACTCCGAGCGGTGATCCTTCATGTTGTAGGAATTGTACGGGAGGCAGGGAAAGTGCAGCGTACCTTGGGCGTTGGCCCGAAGCCCCATCTTGCCATTACCCAGGCCAATGGACGTGCCGGCCGGAACGCTTAGCCGTAATGTCTTTCCCGTGAGCGGCAAACAACGCTTGCCGACTCGAAGTTGCTCTCCGAGTCCAGCGCACAAAGGCAGGTTGAAATGAACCGTTTCGCCCGTCTGCCTCGGAACGACCTGCTCAATCGTCAGGCGCGCCTCGTACCGGTTCAGCAAATCCACAGCTATCCGGCCATGAAACCCACGGTCGTAAATGGCCGTCAGCGAAGGCGGTAGGGCAAGGTCGTCGATCCTGCCGCCGACCAAGGCCCCGAGTTTGTTTTTGCCGGGCGCATGGAAACTGCCGTGTTCGGGACGATGCTTGTCCTGTGAACAGGATACGATCCGCCCAGTGGTCTGATGCCAAAGATTGAACACATTATCGTTGTCCAGTGCAAAGCAGCTTTGCCTGCGCACGTTGGGGTTGGCGCAGAAGTTCACCTGCCACCCGTTCTTGCGCAGGAAAGCCACCCTTCCCGCCACCCCCGCCGCTTTCAATGTGCGCCAGCCTGTCCACTGCCTGTACATTGGCGGGATTAAGCCCCGCTGGAAATGGACGTAGTCTTCCAGCCACCGCGCGCATTCCTCGCCGGTGGGTTCGCCGTGCGCCAGCCTGGCCCTGGCTGCCTCCAGGACAAACGCCCTGCCTTCCGGCCAGTAGCTGAATCCGAAACATCCCCATAGAAACGGGGTTTTGCTGTAGTGACATCGGCTGTCAATCAGACCGACACATGTGAAGTCGGGATATGATACGGTCTCGAAAAAACGCCAGGCCCGAGCCAACGCTTCAATGTAAGTCTTCTTGCGGAGCAGCGAAGACATGCGGGCCACGCCGGCCACCGAGACGGCGTTGTAGATGTTCGTAGGACCGCCACACTCGATCCAATACCCCTCCGAATGCTGGGAGGCCACAAAACGATCGGCGAACGCCTCGGCCAGTTTCAGCCAACGGCGTTGGCCCAACACGCGGCCGCCCAGATACACTGCCACAGCGTACAGGATCGCGTGGTTGGGGCCTGTTCCAAACGAGCAATCGTTAAAAGAGCTCTGGCGCATGTATTTGTCCAGCCGCTCCGCGAGAGGGGAAAGCGTCACTTTCATGGCCTCCTCCCACTTACGACAGGTCTTGGCAGGCAGATCCAATTTCACCAGTTCGTAGGCATCCAGCCAGAATTGGATCACGCGCTGGGAGATCTCGCCTTTCATTTCGGCGGCGGTATCTCGCGCGCTGACGTCAATCTGACGGCAGATGTGTTCGCCTATCGCCAGCACGGTGGAAAGCACCTTGGGATCCCTATAATATCGATTGTCCGGAAACCGTGTCTTGTAGAAGTAGGCAAGGGGATAAATGAACTGGGGATGCGCCGTGTACCGGACGTACGTGGGCCCCTGAAAGAAATCAATCAATTTCTCCCCCTCCGGCACGTCGAAGAAATCATCCTGGTTGAACATCTCCAGCATCGGTTCAACTTGCGGCAATATGCCTGTGCGGTAGAGCTCGGGCGATAACGGCTTTTTCCGGCCCATGGTGCGTGTTTTCATGCCTTTATTATTACTTTCATCAGGGCGCGTTGGCCTTTCTCGCTTCCAGGTCGTAACAGACCACGCTCTGCCGCGACCGCAGGAAAACTTTGCCGTCGGCCAGCGCGGGCGAAGTCCACTTGGCCAGGTCCAGGTTCGCCTTGCCGAGGAGGGTATACTTTGCGGGATCGGCCTGGATGAGATAGAGCCACGGGCCCACCTCGGCGATGATCTTGCCGTCGGCCAGAACGGGGGACGCAAGTTCCGCGCCTTTGCCGAGCACCTCATTCCAGACCACCTGGCCGGTCTCGGAATCCACGCATACCGCCCGCCCCTTCCCCTCGCCGAAGCCGTCGCTCGTATTGGCGCCCCCGATCGCGTACACGTGCTTTCCCAGGACGACCACACTTGTGCTCCAGTCCATGAGCGGCACGCTCCACAACAGCTTGGCCCTTTCGGCCGAGATCCGGTACGCCGCCAGGCCGTTGGTCTTGTCGGCGGTGCAGAATACCGCCAGGTCACCGGAAATCACAGGCGTCGACGCGGAGCCGCTCACAGGCGCGGACCAGACGACGCGGCCGTCAGCCGGATCGAGGCACAGGAACTTCGAATGATAGTAGTCGTAGCCCTCCAGCACCGCGACCGCGAGGCACAGGATGTTGGTCTTGTCGCCCAGGCGCCAGATGGCGGGCGAAGCTTCCTTGCCTACCGCCTGGGCGTTGGACCAGACGATCTCGCCGCTCTTCGCGTCGAGCGCCAGGATCCGGGAGTCGGTGCTGAAGATCATCCGGCCGTCCAGCAGGAGCGGCGACGAGGAGCGGTTGTGGTCATGTTTCGCGCCGAGGGTTTTCGTCTCCCAAATCGTGCGGCCATCCTTTGCGTCGAGGCAATAGGCGACAGCGGCCGAACCGACAAAATAGATCCGCCCCTCGACGACGGCGGGAGTCGAGGCGGACGGATAGTCCATCCAGTTGCCGGGCATCTCCTTCTTCCAAACGGTCTGTCGCGGGGCGAGCAAAAGCGGACAAGTTGTGCGCGATCAAAAGCGGAATTCTGCTGAAGAGGGGTTGACAGGGCAGAAAGCTGTGCGAGAGAGTGGCGGCGGCATTGACAAGATAGGGCTCTGCGGGAGCGCAACCT
>CAIYGI010000213.1 GCA_903925685.1 uncultured bacterium | reverse complement strand
GGCCGTTTTGCACCGTGCAGACGACCGTCCAACTCCTCGTCCACCGCCATAATGGGCGCTCGCATGTCATCCCCGTGGCGCTCAGACCAGGAAAATGCGCCTTCCACGACCCTTCGCTCTCAACTCCCGCAGTTTTGGGGGTATCAAGCCCATTGGAATAACAGATCGTGTTGGTGATATACTCATTGCCGCCGTTATAGTAATTTGCAATTCCGGCTCCCGCGTTTCCGACAATCGTACAGTTTTCGATAATACAGTTAGCAGATGATGAATACGACCCGATGCCACCGCCGTTAACCGCTTTCCCTCTATCATTGCCCATAATTAGGCAGTTGCGAACCATGTTTCCTTTTCCATTATAGCAAATCCCCCCCATCATGTATGCGGTGCCTCCGGCTCTGTTGCTGATAACAGAGCAGTTCATCAGCCGAGCGCCGGTAATAAGTTGCACTCCTGCACCAGACGCCGGATAATTCGTACATACGTTGAAATTGATTCGGCAGTTCCATGCTTGCGCTGAAGTGTCTAGGCAAATCCCTCCGCCACCGTATGTTGTCAAAGCATAATTGCCGACGATATCGCAGTTCGTAATCAAACAACTTGATCCATTGGCGTACACGCCGCCGCCGTAACCGCTGGCGTTTGACATTCGATTGCTTTGTACAAGGCAGTTTTTTAGAGTACCTGCCGAGATATAGACTCCACCGCCGCCGAAGATATTGGTACAGCACCCGTTGGTGATCGTGAAGGAATCCACAACCGAGTTGGCATGATTCAAGGTGAAACAGCGGTTGGAGATGGCCGGATAGCCTCCGTTGATGATCGTGTGGTCGCGATCCGGAAGTCCGTTGGCGTCATAACTCTTGATCGTAAAGTTCGTGATGACAAGTTGGTCGGTCAACGTATAGGTGGCGTTGTTGGTTACATACACCGTGCAGCCGGGCGTCGCGGCCGCGGTCAGCACAGCGGCATTAATGTTGGCGGCAGTGCCCCAACTCGATCCGTCTCCACTACCCGTAGGCGTCACGTACAGGGGGTTCGCACCCTGCGACGCGCCACAGACCAGCAGAACCAAGAGCACCGCTTGAAAGATCGCCTTCATCCGGGCTCCTCCTTCGTTTTCAGGTTGCCATCATGATGTTTTTACAACATCCATAAGCAAGATAGCCCACTTTAAGCGCCTGAGTCAAGGGCAAATCTCAGGGCGAACGCATCATGAATTTCGATGTAATCGAGTTACCCATGGATTACGGAAAGTGAAGAAGCTTCATTCATGGTAACTGCTCAGCCACCTCGGGACTTTAACTACGAAAGGCGCGAAATACACGAAAGAGGGATTGGTTTCTCTGGCTGGGAATCCTTCCCGTTTTCGCGATTTTCGCGCATTTCGTAGTTCATCTTTCCCCGTCCTGAGCAGTAACCATTCATGAGGACTGCCTCCGGGGACTGAGGTGCAAGAGCGGAAAGATGGCCAATCACGCCGTCGTCCCTTCAGTCTGTTCCGGTTTCCCGCCCAGGAAGCGGTTCACCTCGGCGCGCACTTCCTTGATGCTGATGGGCTTGCTCAGGTATCCGTCGAAGCCGGCCTCGATAATGCGCTTCCAGTCTTCGCGCATCGCCAGGGCCGTGATGGCGATCACGGGAATCAACCGCGTTTCGGCATCCGCCTTCAAGGCCCTGACCGCGGAGAGACCGTCAATCATGGGCATTTGAATATCCATGAGTATCAAACTGGGTTTGGCGGAACGGGCCATATCGATGGCAAGTTCGCCATTCTCCGCCGTCAGAGTGGCGTACCCTTCGGCCTGAAGGATGTCCGTCAGGAGTTTCCTGTGTTTGATGTCATCGTCCGCGATCAGAATAGTCTGCTTCATTCCATCCTCCCTGGCGGTCATCCGCTCCATTACAATAGATAATATACATGGTTGTTAAGAGTCTCGCTAGCCACCGGTTTCTCGAGCACAAGCAGCGCCGTGGTGGGACTTCTCTTGCGCAGTTCCACGCTGTCCACGTCGAGACCCGACAAAATCAAAATGGGGATATCCGCCGTATCGGCGCAGCTCTTGAGTCTTCCGATGACTTCGTACCCGTTCATGCCCGGCATGGAGATGTCCAGCACGATCAGATTGGGGATCCGGCGCTGAAGCAGCCGGAACAGCTCTTCCCCTCCTTCAGCCTCGTCAATATTCGCCAACCCAAGTTGCACGAATTTCCTCCGCAGCAGCGTTCGAATCTGGATTTCGTCGTCGACGATCATGACGCGTTGGGCGGCAATTCTGTCGCGCTCATGCACTTTCGCGCCGCGCGCGGCATCGAGAAATTCAACCGCGCCGAGCGTCCCGGCCGTCCCTGTCGCCACGCCGCAGGAGAAACCGGCCACGGCGTATGGCGCCATCTTAAAAAGCACATCCTTGAGGAGTCTTCGGAGCTTAACCTGCGATTGAGTATCGGCGCACTCGCCGAGTTTCGCCATGACGGCGAATTCGTTTCCGGAAAACGCCGATCGATAACCGAGGCTTCCGACTTTTCCGGCCAGGGCCGTCCACACCTCCTCTGTCGCGACAGTATGCCCATGGCCCGCGGCCGGAATAACCTTGCCTTCGGCATCTGCATCAAGGGCACAAAGAAGCAGGGTAAGCACGCTCGGTTGTTTGTCGCTCGCGGTCAGATACGACTGAATGGCCTGCACCAGGCCTTGCGCCGGGGAGAGCGGGATGATGAACCGGAAGGTGCTGCCCTGGCCTTCCCCGTCGCTTTCCACCCAGACCCGGCCGCCGTGCCGCTCCACCATGCGCTTGACCAGGGACAGCCCCAGTCCCGTGCCTGGCGACTTGCCTTTGGCGACGCTGGCCACCTGGTAAAACTCATCGAAGATCTTTGCCTGATGCTCCTTGGAGATTCCGATTCCGGTGTCGGAGACGGAGATGAGGAGGGCGGAGGTCCGAGGTCCGAGGTCCGAAGTCCGAGGTCGGAAATCCGCCAGATTCACGCTGACCGTGATCGCGCCGCCGTCGGGCGTAAACTTGGACGCATTGGAGAGCAGGTTGAACAAGACCTGCTTCAGCTTGCGCTCATCCGCCAATATCGACAGGGCTTTGACCTCGTCCGCGATATCCGTTGTCAGGCGAATCCCGTGTTTGGCGCACTTTTCCTTCACCATGATCAGGCTCTCTTCGATTAGCTTCGCGATGGGGAAGAATGACGGTTCCAGATCCATCCTGCCCGCCTCGATCTTCGCCAGATCGAGGATGTCGTTGATCAGGGAAAGCAAATGCCGCCCGCTATCG
Organism: uncultured bacterium; assembly: GCA_903925685.1. Taxonomy (GTDB): domain Bacteria; phylum Verrucomicrobiota; class Kiritimatiellia; order CAIKKV01; family CAIYGI01; genus CAIYGI01. The sequence goes on along the minus strand of CAIYGI010000213.1, from coordinate 38,765 downwards.
AGGATGTCCTTGACGTACTCCTCCTGCTTGGGGTTCAGAGCGCCGTAAAGCTTTTCCTCGAGTAATTGCGAGAACCCTATGATCGCTCCCAACGGCGTGCGCAATTCATGACTCATGTTGGCCAAAAAGTCCGACTTGGCGCGGTTCGCCGCCTCCGCCGCCTGTTTCGCCAGGTTCAGATCGTTCGTACGTTCGATAACGCGCTGCTCCAATTCGTCGCGGGAAAGGCGCAATTCCCCCGTGCGTTCCGCAACCAACCGTTCCAGATTTGCCTGGTGCCTGCGGTTTTCTTCCTCCAGGCGGCGTTTATCGTCCGCAAGTTGCTTCATCTGCACCGCCGTCGTCACGGAGCGCACGATCGCGTCCTTGCCGACGGGCTTGGAAAGGTAATCGCGCGCGCCGGCCCGGACGGCTTCCGTCGCGGTCTCCACGGTGGGCTCGCCGGTCATCATGATCACCTGCACATCCGGGGCCGCGGCACGAATCGCCTTCAGCAATTCCACGCCGGATACGCCGGGCAGGACGATGTCAGTCACGACGACATCCCAGGCGCCGTTCGCGAGCAGCGCGCACGCCCGGTCCGCGTCTTCGGCGGTCGCCACTTCGTACCCCTCGTCCTGCAGGAAGGCGCTGAGGGTCAGACGGATGCTCTTTTCGTCGTCGACAATGAGGATTTTCGGACGCGGAGTTGAAGATGCGGGAGGCATTGTAGTTCCCTTTACCAGGAGTCGGCGTCCGCCCCCGGTTTTTTCTCTTGGTTGGATTGGTTCATAAGATTCCACAACAGGTTTTGTCGATCCTCGATGTTCAGATTGAGCGTGAGATCTACAGGCGGCAGGTCGGTGTCCTCCCGCGGCGTGCCGGCAATGCGCAGGCACAGGCGGGTCGAAGTCTTGTCGGTCTTTGGCAGCGCGTCGAGGCGCAGCAGGGTCAGACTCATGTTCCGGAGTGTCTGCTTCATGGCTTTCTTGACGGCGGGGCTGACCCCGAGTGTGTCCACCTGGTTGCCGGGCCATTTTTCCGGGTCGAGTTGGAGGATGCCGGGCTTTTCCGGGTCGCCGATCAGATGCACATTCCCGAGCCGCACGCCGTCCTTCCCGAAGATCAGCGGCACGCGCCCCGTGAGCCAGCCTTCGGCATGCCCGCCGAAGTCCTTCTTCATCATCCCCGTCAATTGGCCGGCGTCCACCTGTTCCGCGCGCAAGATCACCATGCCGTCCGGCTTGCCGCCGGTGATCCGCGCGGCCGCGCAGCTGAGTTTGCCGCCGCACCAGACGAAACTGCCGTGCTCAACGAAGATGATGTCGGGCGGATCGAGCCGGAAGGTGAATTTTCCATCGGTCAGCGTCGTGCCGGCCGCATGCGCCAGGGCAAGTTTCAGCTTTTGAGACGGGAAGCTGCGCAGGGGCGCCAGACTTTCCAGTTTCAGCCCGCATTCCAATCCCTGCACGTCGAACTTGCCGTCCGCCGTCGCAAATTTACCGCCGGCCAGCGTCACCTCCGCCGCGCCCTTCGGTTCAGCGCCGGATTTCCAGGTTGCCTCCGCACGCCCGCCCACCGTGCCGGAGAAGCGCGCGCCCTTAAGCGACGCCGGCAGGAAAGGCGCCAGCGCCGGATCGCTTTCCGCCACCAGCGCTGGCGGCAGCGTGGCGGAGCCCGCGAAGGCCTTGCTCTCAAAATTCACGGATAGCGCGAGCGTTGCGGCCAGCGCGCTGCCCGGCGGTTTTATCGCGGCCTCGACTCGCAGATCTTTCCCGTCCGCCGCGATCTGCAACGGTATCTCGCCCAATTCCAGACCCCGGATATTCACCGAACGAATCCGGCCTGGCTCCGTTTTCCGCGGGAACAGCACGCTCCGCAGACCATCCTCTTTCGACCAGGCAAAGGCCAGATCCGCATCCAGCCCTTCGGCCACCAGTTCCGCACGCGGAATCCGCAAACTGGCATTACGGAGCGTGCACTGCGCCTCGAATCCTGCTTTGGCTGAACCGCGCAGGGGGCATTGAATCAGCGCCGCATTCAGCAGACTGCCGTCCGGCAGGCAGGCGGCAATTCCGCGCAACTCCAGCTCCAGGAAATAGGCGTTGCCACGGTCTTGCTCCCCAGGCGCAACGCCTGCGCGCGCCACGGCGTTGGTTATCCCTGCCGTCCAGCCATCTTTCGCGAACTTGCCGTCGGCCAGCGTCGCCTCCGCCATGCACTTCGGCGCACTCCCGGCTATCCAGACCGCGTCCGCCCGGCCGCCCAGCGTGCCGGAGAAGAGCGCGCCCTTAAGCGATGCCGGCAGGAAAGGCGCCAGCGCCGGATCGCTTTCCGCCACCAGCGCGGGCGGCAACGTGGCGGAACCTGTGAAAGTCTTGCTCTCAAGACTTACAGATAACGCGAGCTTTGCGGCCAGCGCACTGCCCGGCGGCTTTACCGAGGCCTCGACACGCATGGCTTTACGGTCCGCCGTGATCTGCAACGGTATTTCACCCAATTCCAGCCCCCGGATATTCAAGGAACTGAGTTTCCCAATGCATGAAAGCAGCTCCGGCTTCGCCTCCACAACCGTCGCAAACGCCGCCTTTTTGCCGTCCCCGCTGGCGGTCACGCGCAAATCGAATTTGTCATCGCGCCGTTCGGCGTTCAACTCCATCTGAAACGCCGATCTTCCGTTTTCCGTTTCCGCGATCACGGTAATCGCCTGCACGGCGACGCGATCCGGGATCAAGTCCATGATCTGTTTGAAGGAGCGGCTTTGCGCCGCGGTTGAGGAATCCGCGCGCCTCAGGAGAATCCTGTCCGCGCCGGCAACCTCCCAGGCGCCGGACTTGGAGCGGCGGATCACGAACTGCAGTCCGTCGAGCACAACCGCGCGCAGTTTGGCGCGTAAAAGTTCACGTGGAACGTAGGTCACGCGCAACGCGCCCAGGGTTGGCGCATCGGGGTCCGCGCCCAGGCGCAGCGGTTCAAGTTCAAGCATCCAGGGCGTGACCGAGCGCAGATGCAGGTTCTCGACGGGCACCCCGAGGCGGACGAGTTTTCGCTGGATCAAGCGCTCGGCCAGTCGTGGCGCGGCCATCCAAAGCAAGGCCAGGCCGATGCCCGCCGCCAGCAGCAGTCCGACGCAGACGCGGAGCCATGTCCGCGGACGCTTCACTTCTTGTTGCCTGAGACCGCGGACTCCGCAATCTTTCTGGCGCGGCGGGCGCCGACCGCTTCCGGCGTGGCGCCGTTCTTGGCGGCGATGGCGGCGTAAACCGCCCGCCGGTCCTTGTTTTCGGTTTCAACCACGGCCTTGTCCGCGTCCGTGGCCGTCCCCGCCGCCGTGAGCAGTCCCGCGTCGTTTTCGCTGACAACGCCCCGCGCCTTGAGCGCATTCAACTGCGGCAAACGCTGCGCCATTCGAGCCTTCAGCTCCGCCTTGGTATCGGCGGCGCGCGCCGCCGGAACTACCGCCAGGAGCGCGCCAGCCAGCATCAGGACCAGCATCGTCATGACACGATATCGTTTCATTGTCGCCTTCATTTCTCGGTGGATTTGGATACGGGGGCGTTGCCGGGCGCGGTCTTCGCGTCCAGATCGCCGAAGAACGAATCAAGTTCCTTGTCCACCTTCACGTTCACGTCCATCGTGATGTGGATGGGATCCATTTTCACATGCACACAGCCGGCGGCCGCGCAGAACGCGCCCGCCGTGATCAAGCGAAGTATGTTTTTCATGGAGAGAGTGTGGCAAAACAGTGGCGGCCGGGTCAAGGCCGGGAATTCGGCTGGGTTCAAACAAAGCGGCCCCGTCAGGTTCGCTGACAGGGCCGTCGTTTCCGTCGCTGCCGGCTTTTATTGGGCCGGTTTGTCGGCGGGTTTGTCGGCGGGTTTGTCGGCCGGTTTGTCGGCCGGTTTGTCGGTCGGCTTCTTGTCGCGCGCCCGGCCAGGACCGTCCTGACGCGCCGCCTTGAGTTCGTCCGGCGTCAGAAAACCGTCGTTATTGGTGTCGGCTTTCGCGAACTTCTTGTCATTGGCCTTGGGGAAGGCGGCCTTGAACTCGTCCAGCGACAGTTTTCCATCGCCATTCGTGTCGGCCTTTTTGAATCTCTCCATGAACCGTCCCTCGTGATCGCCCTTCTTGGGTTGGGCATCTTCGGCCAAAACCGACGAAGCCAGCGAGGCGGCGGCGACTACTCCCAGCAAAACCATTCCCAATCGTTTCATCCTAACCATCCTTTCCTGAACGTTGTTCGCTCCTTTGTCCATCGACATCGTAGATGTCCGGATAGTAGGTTAAACGAACCAGCCCGCCTTTTATTGTAGCTAGAGGGATTTTATGGATACTCTCTTGCTTCAAAGACCATTTGTGGCTTAACTTAACGGGCAGCGGGCACAGGACCGTGCCGGCCGTTCACCAAAGGAGATAAGATATGTCCAAGCCGATCCGGGTCACCGTCTGGAATGAAGGCCGCCATGAAAAAACGAATGCCACGGTCCGCAAGGTTTACCCCTTGGGCATGCACACGGTCATCGCCAAGGGGCTGGAGGCCGCGGGCGGGTTCACCGTGCGCACGGCGACGCTGGACGAGCCGGAGCATGGGTTGACCGAGGCCGTGCTCGATCAGACCGACGTGCTGACCTGGTGGGGACATATGGCGCATGCCGACGTGCAGGACGCGATCGTCCAGCGGGTCCAGAAGCGCGTGCTCGAAGGGATGGGCCTGATCGTGCTGCACTCCGGCCACTTCTCGAAAATTTTTCGCGCGCTGATGGGCACGAACTGCTCGCTCAAGTGGCGCGAAGTCGCGGAGAAGGAGCGCCTGTGGGTCATCGAGCCGTCGCACCCGATCGCCGAGGGGCTGGGTGAATACGTCGAGTTGCCCAACACGGAGATGTATGGAGAACGCTTCGACATCCCCACGCCCGACGAACTCGTCTTCATCTCCTGGTTCGAAGGCGGCGAGGTGTTCCGCAGCGGTTGCTGCTGGCGGCGCGGGCATGGCAGGGTCTTCTATTTCCGCCCAGGCCACGAGACCTACCCGATCTATTACAACCCGGAGATCCAGCGCATCCTGGCCAATGCCGCCCGCTGGGCGACCCCGCGCTTGATCAAGGCGGACAATTGCCCGAACACCAAGGCGTTCGAGGCCATTCCGCCACGCACGGTCGATATGACGTTTTCCACCGGTTCCTGCGGGTCCGCGCCAGTGGTGTCCTGAAAGCGATTCCCTGTCAATTTAATGCGAAAGACTTGGCCACCATGAAAGCCCTGGTCCTGCGTGCGCCGGAAAAACTGGAAGTGATGGACGTGCCGCGTCCCAAACTGAGTTCCGGCCAGGTCCTGATCCGCGTGCATCGCTGCGGCATCTGCGGCAGCGACATCCGCTACTTCCACGGCGAAAACCCCTGGGCCAAACAGACACTCGGCCAGGAGGCGCCCAACCCGCCGAACATCATTCTGGGGCATGAGTTTGTCGGCACCGTGGTCGAAGCATTTGATCCGGATAACGCCAACCTGGTCGGCAAACGCGTGGGCGTGAACACCTTCCTCACCTGCGGCCGTTGCGCCTACTGCCGCAGCGGCAAAGAGAACCTCTGCGACTTCACCAAGCACCTGGGGCATGGCCAGGGGTGGGGCCAGATGGAGTTCTACCCAGGCGGCATGGCCGAGTTCTGTCCGGCCTTTGCCAGCCAGGTCTATGAACTGCCGGCATCCGTCACCGACGACCAGGCCACATTTTTCGACCCACTCATCGCCGCCCTGCACGCCACCGAGGTCGGCCGCCCCACCCTGCTCGATACCGTCGCCATCCTCGGCGCCGGCCCCATCGGCCTGCTGATCGCCCAGTTTTCCCGCCTCTATGGCGCCAGACAGACCTTCATCACCGACATCGCCCGCGAGAACATCGAGGCGGCCCGGAAGATCGGCGTCGACTTCCCCCTGAACCTGCATGACTCCAAGGCCAGCCTGCACGACCTGGTCATGGAAAAGACCAGCCGCCAGGGCGTGAACATCGTATTCAACACCGTGGGCTCCAATGACAGTATCATTGCGTCCTTAAAAATTCTGAAGAAGGGCGGCATGCTGGTGTTGATGGCCAACAAGGAGGAGGAGCTTCGCATACCAGCCCTCCTGCTGAGCGGCGAACGCGCCATCCGCACCTCCTCCAACGCCATGTACACCGACTTCCCCCGCGTGATCGAACTGGTGGCCCAAAACGCCATTCTGGTGGATCCGCTCATCAGCCACCGCTTCCCGCTCTCAAAGGCGCTGGAGGCCTTTTCCGTGGCCTGCAACAAGGAAAAGACCGGGGCGATCAAGATCATCCTCGACTGCCAGTCATGAAAGGTGGCCCAGCATGAATCTGAACGGCAGGGTGGCGCTGGTGACAGGATCCAGCCGCGGCATCGGCAAATCCATTGCGCTGACGCTCGCGGCGCGCGGCTGCCGCGTGATCGTCCATGGTTCGCGCAACTCCGACGCGCTGCAAGCCGCACTGGCAGAGGTCCGGGCGATCTCCCCTGCCTCCATCAGCAAGATCGCCGAGCTCGCCGACGGCGCCGCCATCCGCGCGCTTTTCTCCGACTTGGACCGCCTCGACATCCTGGTCAACAACGCCGCCACCCAGAGCCCGGGCGCCTTCTGCGACCTGCCGGAGGCGGACTGGGACCGTGTCCTGGATGTGAACCTGAAGGCCCCATTTCTCCTCGCCCAGCAGGCCGCGCGTCTGATGCAGCAGGGCGGACGCGGCGGCAAGATCATCAACATCAGCTCGGTCCATGCCTATGCCCCGCGCCGCAACTACCCCCACTACAGCAGCGCCAAGGGCGGGCTCGAAACCCTTACGCGCAGCATGGCCCTGGAACTTGCGCCATTCAATATCCAGGTCAACTCCGTCGTGGCCGGCGCCATTGACACGGAACTGACCCCCGGCGACCGGCAGGATAAGATCACCTCCGCCATCCCCGCCGGACGCGTCGGATCGCCAGAGGAGATCGCCCGCCTCGTGGCCTTTCTCAGTTCGAATGAATGCGACTACCTCACCGGCGCCAGCATCACCGCCGACGGCGGCCTGACCCTCGGCTTCTGTGCCAGCCGCCCGGATCTCTAGTAACGGCGTCGAAAACCAGACCGGCCGAAAAGGCGCGGAAAGCACAAACTGTATGCCAGTTCGCGAAAGTTCGCAGCATGAGCCGTGGCTAGAAGCGGGTCCATGTGATAGTTTCAGCCTCAGCCACCCTTTGTTCGAGTGGGAACTGGTGGTAATGATTGGCGCCGGCGGTGGAGAAATTGATCCGCTGACTAAAGCGGCTGAAAGAGTTTGAAATGGCGATTTTTTAAACCCCACAAGAAACGAAAGAACAAATGACAAAAAAACTGCGGTATGGTCTGATCGGGTGTGGCGGGTGCGGTGAGAATAAGCATCTGGCTTCGTACAAGCGGTTTCCAAATGACGTTGAACTGGCGGCGGTGTTCGACGTGGACCCGGGCAGGGCCAAAGCGGTGGCGGAGCGGCACCAGATTCCCAAGGTCTGTTCCAGCTACATGGAACTGCTGGCGGATCCCACGATCGATCTGGTGTCGATCGCGACGCCAAACGTCATGCATGCGCCCATCGCGATTGCCGCGTTAAAAGCCGGCAAGCACGTCCACATCGAAAAACCCATTGCCATGAACGCTCGCGAGGCGCAGGCGATCGTGAACGCCAAGAACCGGGCGCGCCGCAAGGTGATGGTGGCTCTGAACAACCGCTTCACGGAGGCTTCGCAGTACGCCCGGCGGTATGTGGAGGAAGGGCATCTCGGCGAAATCTATCACGCCCGCTGCGGTTGGCGGCGCCGGCTCGGCTGCAACATGTACGGCACCTGGTTTGCGGACAAGAATCTGTCGGGCGGCGGACCGCTGATTGACCTCGGCGTCCATTTCTTCGATCTGACACTGCACCTGCTGGGATTTCCCGCGCCGGTGGCGGTGAGCGGCGCCTGCTATGACAAGCTGGCGCATCCGTCCAAGGCCGACAAGCACATGAAGAGCGTGATGATGGGCCGGGACAAGGCCGCCGGCAAGCATGACGTCGAGGATTTCGCCGCCGGCTTCGTGAAGCTCGAGACGGGCGTGTCGGTGGCGTTCGAGTTCAGTTGGGGCTCGTACGTGGAGAAGGACATGTCATACCTGGAACTGCTGGGTTCGCGCGGCGGGCTGCGCCTGCATGACGGCAGCCTGAAGATGTTCTCGGAGGCGGCCGGCGCATTGGTGGACGTGACGCCGCAGGTTAAAAACACCACCGGCTGGGGCGAGAACGAAACGCGGCATTTCATCGATTGCATCCGGCAGAACAAGGAGCCGCTGGCGCCGCCGGAAGAGGCAGTGAAGATGATGCAGATCATTGACGCCATCTATGCGTCGTCCAAGTCCGGCCGCGAAGTGCGTATCCGCTCTCGCGCATGATCCAGCCGTTGCCGAACGTTCAGCGATGATATCCGGTTCCAAGCTGGCTGGGGATCAATCATCCGCATGCCAACACGGCGACGGCGTCCGTCGCCCAAGGAACGTTATAGATTGACAGGAACATTTTCTGGCGGCAGGCCCCTGGCGCCGCGTGGGCGCAGGGCGAAATACTCGTGGATGAAACGCCGGAACGACGTTAGGCGAGGTTTCGGGGTTCACCTTCCGGCTTGGATTTCAGCTCGGGAATTGGCATCATTCCGACATGCGCCTCCTGCCAGCCTACATCCGCAACAGCTTTGCCGTCACTTTCCTGCTGACGCTGCTGATCGTGACCTTCGTGATTTGCGTGATGGCGCTTTTCCGCCTCTCCGATCTGCTGGCCGGCGGCGGCTCCGGCTTTTTGATCCTGCAAATTTTCGTCTATGGCATGCCGCAGGCCTTCAGTTTTTCGATACCGGTCAGCCTGCTCACGGCCGCGCTGCTGACCTTCGGCAAGTTTTCGGCCAACGGCGAGATCACCGCCATGAAGGCCTGCGGCATCAGCATGTGGCAGATTGCCAGACCGCCGCTGGTAATCGCCGCCCTGATGTCCATGGTCTGCCTGTTGCTGAACAACGACGTGGCCCCGAACGCCAAGTTGGCCCAGCGGACCGCCTTGCGCCACCTTGGCATGGAAAACCCCATGCAACTGCTGGAGGAAGGCCGCTTCATCCGCGATTTCCCCGGCTTCACCTTCTATCTCGGGGCCAAGCACCGCGACGCCTTCTCCGATGTGATCATTTATCAGTATGGCGACGACGGCAAGGTGCGCAACATCCGCGCGCGGCGCGGGGTCGTCGCTGCCTCGGCGGACAAGACGCAACTCAAAATCGACCTCTACGATGTCAGGGTGGACCCGATTTCCGACGAAATCCAGGGGCCGGGCTTTTTCGACCACTACCCCATGACGGTGGACGTGAGCACGCTGCTCAAGGAATCAAAACACTCCAAACGGCGCAGCGATATGACCATGAGCGAACTGCTGGACGCCGCGGCCGATCCGCATGCGTTCTATCCTGAAGTCTCGCCCGACAAGATCCCGGAGCAGACCAGCATCCTGCTGGTCGAGATCAACAAGCGTCTCGTGCTGGCCATATCCTGCCTGGCCTTTGTGCTGCTCGGCATCCCGCTGGGCACGACAACGCACCGGAAGGAGTCCTCGATCGGCATCGGCATGAGCCTGCTGCTGGTCTTCATCTTCTACCTCTTCACCATCGTCGGCGAAAGCCTGGGCAAACACGCAATCTTGCTCCCATGGCTGATTCCCTGGGTGCCCGTGGTCGCCTCGCTGTTGATCGGCGTGATCCTCTTCCGCCGCCGCAATTGATCACAAAATCGGCGCCATCAGCCTGCGCAGTTCCGCGCCCAGGTCGCGGGCCTGGTAGCGCGCCAGGCGCGCGCGCTGCGCCGCCAGCACGCCGTCGCGCAATTCGCCGGGCTGCGCCAGGCGCGCCAGCGTTTCGGCGATCAGGGGATAGTCGGCCTCCGCGAAAAGCACGCCCGCGCCGTCAAGCGTCTCCGGCACCGCCGCGCAGGCGCGCGCCGCCACGGGCAGGTCGAAACGCATCGCTTCCAGCAGCGGAATGCAAAAGCCCTCATGTTCGCTCATGCAGAGGAAAACCTGCGCCGCGCGATAGCAGGCGTTCAGCGACGCCTGCGGGACGGCGCCGAGAAAAAGGCTGTCGCGCATGCCCAATTCGCGCGCCCGCGCCTCCAGCACCATGCGGTAACGTTCGGCGCCGGCGTAGGAACCAACGTGAATCAGCCGCGCCCGCGGTTCGATGCCGTGCCGCAGCGTCGCCACGGCCTGCAGCAGATCGTCAATGCGCTTGTTCGGCGCGCCACGGCCCACGAACAGAATATTGACGCGCCCATCGTCGAGTTCGCGCAGCAGCGCCCGGTCCGGCGGCACGTCGTAGCGCGTCCAGTCCACCACCAGCGGCACCACGCCCACCCCGCGGCAACCCGCCGCCTCCAGTTCGCCGGCATTGTAGCGGCTCACGGCCATGTTCACCTCCGCCGCGCCCGCCAGCGCCGCCAGTTGCCGGCGTCCCAGTTCGAGCAGCGACGCCGTAGCCGGCTGCACGGCCCTGAAATAGGCCGACGGCGTCATGTTATGGTAGAGGATTGCCTTGCGCGCCGCCAGCTTTGCAAAGGCGGCATTGCAGGGCGAGCCGATGGAAAGATGCAGCAAGGCGACCGAATCCGGGCCGCAAACGGCTTGCGCCTCGTCCAGATCGCGCACCGCGCCGCGCAGTTCCGGCAGCACCCGCCGCCGCTCGCAAAAAATCTCGCCGCCGCAACCCCACGAGGCGAAGAGCCGTTGCAGGGCCAGCGCCTCCTGGCTGATCGCGTCGCCGCGGGTAAATCCCGCCACAATCTGGTTGATCGCAGGCATTTTCGGAAGAGTGTTCGGTGTTCAGTGTTCGGTGTTCAGTGCTTGTTTCCATCCATGCCATCGGTGTAATCTCACGAAAAGTCTATGATACCAGCATGTGCGACAAAAGAAACGATAGGCGAAAACGTTAGCGTTGGCAACCCGAACACCTTTAATGAACTCTGCCGTTGTTCTCCTTTCCGGCGGCCTCGACTCGACCACGCTGCTGCATTACGTGCGGCAGCGGGTGGGAGCCGGGGTTTATGCCCTGACCTTTCGCTACGGACAGCGGCACGCGCGCGAAATATCCGACGCCCGCTGGCAGGCGGAGCGGGCCGGGGTATTGGAGCATGACGTGGTGGATTTGGGATTCTTTTCCGGACTGATTGCCGGCGCCTCGGCGCTGACCGATGCGCGGCTGTCCATGCCGGTGCTGGCCGAACTCGACGACGCCGCCCGGCGCCAGCCGCTCACCTATGTTCCGCATCGCAACTTGATCTTGCTCTCGCTCGCGTCCGCCTATGCCGAAGCACACGGGGTTTCCTCCGTCTACTACGGCGCCCAGCGGCAGGATGCCTACGGCTACTGGGACTGCACCCCCGATTTCCAGGCGCGGCTGAACGCGGTGCTGGCGCTAAACCGCGGCACGGCCGTGACCGTGCAGGCGCCCTTCGCCGAAATGCGCAAAACCGAACTGGTGCGGCTCGGCCTGGAACTGGGCGTGGACTATGGGCACACCTGGACCTGTTACCGCGGCGCCGAACGCCCCTGCGGCGCCTGCCCCGCCTGCGAAGAACGCGCCACCGCGTTTCGCGAAGCAGGAGTAAGGGATCCGCTGAGTTAAGGTGCAGGTGTTAGGTGGTAGGTGCTAGGTGGTAGGTGGCAGGTGGCAGGGAAATACGAATACTTGGTAGGGCGCTCTCGCCAGGCGATGGCTTCGTACTTCACGCCCCGCTTCCTCAAGGTCTTCTCACTGATCTTGTCGGCATCGATCCAGACCCGCTCATTCGGATCGGTATTCTGCCAAAGATGGGAGTTGGCGGTTCAGTTGCCCCGCAAGATAAAGGGGAAGGTCGTGGATGGCGCTTGACGTGCGGGGCGTGTTGCGTCCGCTCAAACGGACAGCGAGCGGGGGACTGAACTTCTCCATGTAGGCCGCGAGACTCTTGGATCGCGTGACTGTGCCGGACTTGACCTCGACAGGCACAATGCCCTTGGGCGAGACCACCAGGAAATCGACCTCGGATGCCTTTCCCCGCCAGAAATGGAGCGGCGCATAACCCGCCGCCGTCAATTCCTGCGCGACGAAGTTCTCGGTGATCCAGCCTTTGTACGTTCCGAAGTCCTGTGCTAACAGGTCGCGCGGGGTAAGTCCCGCCATGGCGCCCAGGAGGCCGGTGTCCAGAAGGTAGAGTTTGAAGAGGTTTTCGGAGGCATAGGCTTTCAGTGGAGGTTCAGGGCGTTCGACCTGTGCAACTTTCAGCGCCAGTCCGGTTCGGATCAGCCAGTCCAGAGGGCCGACGATGGCGCTGAAGCGCGTCTTGCCGGGAAGCGCGTCCTTGAAACGATAGCGCATAAACGAACCGTTGACGGTCCGCGCCAACTGCGCCGGTATGCCGTCGAAGAGACGGGCGATGTCGGTCGCGTTGATCTTGCCCGCATGCTTGGAGAAATCGGAGGAATAACTCTGCGCCAAGGCGGCGTGGATCTCGCGGACGCGGCGGAACGTGTCGAGCTGGTCCACGCTGCTCTTGGGCATCGTACGCCAGACGTTCACGGCTTCGGGCATGCCTCCGACAACCGTATAGATGCGAAGTTGTTGCATGAGTTCGTCGTGGAGCGCTTCGGAGACCGGTTCGTCCGGGGCGCGGTTGTTCAGGTAGCCGGCAAGCGCGGGACGCACCGCCAGAAGAAACTCGGCGAACGATAGAGGAAAGAGCGACAGGAAGTCGACCTGACCGACCGGAAACGCACTCTCGGACACAGTCAGGCCGATGTGCGAACCGGCGGCGGCGACGGCGAGATCGGGCTGTTCCTCGCGGAAGTACTTGAGAGCGGTCAAGGCTTCAGGTACGCGCTGAACTTCATCGAAGATTATAAAGTCGTGCGCCGTGTCGATCGGTTTGTCCAGAAGCAGGGCAAGTTGCGGCAGAATCTGCCGCGGTTGCAACCCGCCGGTGAAAAGCGATGCGAATCGGGCCGCGTTCTCGAAGTTGACATAGTGTGTGCATCGGAAATTCGCCTCGCCAAACGCCTTTAATAGCCACGTCTTGCCGGTCTGCCTCGCCCCCTTCAGGATCAAGGGTTTTCGTTCTGGAAGACTTTTCCAGCGTATCAATTCGTCTAACAGCAACCTTTTCATGTAGCAATAATTGCAGATTATTACATTTTATGCTAGCATTAAATGCGGACGGTTGAGCGAGTGTCCTGTTCTATGGGACGATTTGTTCGCCATTCATTTGATTACCCACGCGACCGTCATAAGGAAGCAGAGCATCGTGGCGGTCGTGAAACAGAATGCCGCCAACGTGATCAGGTGGCACAGGAAACGCTTGGTTGCAAGCGTGGACGCAAACCGACCGACAAGGACAATACAGCCAGTTCCGATCAATGATGGTATGCAATACTGATTGGATCGAGACACCGCGAACGCAAATCGCGCGAACAGCGGCAACGATCCGCCAAATTCACCAAACCGATGAGCACACACCCATGCAGCGAAATGCACGACAGGACAGATGATCCACACCGCGGTGAGTGCAAGCAATTCGTCTTTGTCCGGCATAAATCTCATCATCTCACCCGCCAATGTCCGCCTTCAGCGTTTGCGAACACGCCAGAGTGAGCAATACGTTGCGAGGCGTTGTTCGCAGATTTCATCTACAGACTTTTCTGCGCCTCAGGCTGGTACAGCCTGCCCATACGAACGACTCTCACAAGATATATGGGTGCTTGTTCATCCGTATCTTGTTTTCTGTGCCAACGTATTATGAATCCTTGTCCATTCCCCCCGGAACAATGGTTTGATGAGGCCGAAAGTACGCCGTATTCAGCCCAAGTCAAGCGACTTTTGGCCAACCGATAGCCTTCACAGAACGAGAACCCGCCAGGGTTCACGGTACTGTGCGAGGCGTGGTTGGAGTTTCATGCTAGCTCAATATCTATCCCAAGCAAATGAGCCATTCTGAGGGCCCTCGCCTGCAATCGAACCGGACGCCTCGGGCTCCGAGGTATGCACCGGCAGACGATCGCGAGTTGTCACGCGCCCCTGCCCTATTTCATGTTCTTCTCAAGGTTCCAATGGGCAATTCTCGCCATCTGTTCTCGTGTGCCGAAATAAAGTTGTCCGAATGGTTTCCCTGTGGCGTTGTCGTAGAAACCGAGATGAACCCATCCCTCATAGGGGATGCTGACTGTCATCTCAAAATCAACGGTTCCCGTTTTGATCTCCTTCGTTGAGGTTCCCTTGCCTCGTCCGACGGCCGGTCCCTTCGCCGTATCTTGATCTTGCGTTACTGACAGCAGGAGTTTGGCGTTCTTGTGAGTGGCGAGCGTGCAGGTCCCTTTCACTGTGATGGTATCGCCCACGCCAAACGTTCCTTTATCCGCGGAGACTCCTGTGATGGCGATGTTGTCACCGTCGCCGAATCTACTGACGCCCTTTGTGAACTCGACCAGTGTTGCGGCAGAAGCCGAGAGAGTGCAAGTGGCGACAATCAATGATACAAGCGCCTGAATCTTCATTGTCTACTCCTTTTTGTTGCAGCCAACGTCAACCTGCAGGTGCACCGCGGAGCGGCTTACCCTGGGAGGCGAACTCAACATTCGCCTTGGATTCGTGAAGCAGGATGGTGGTCTCTGTCGTCTCGCTTGAAGGATGGAGCGCTTGACTTGATCCCAAGTGTGGCCGGAATCGGGATTCTGCGGATACCGCTGCTTTCGCCGTGCTAGTTCATCTTTCTGCCACTGAAGGACAGGCGGAGTCGCGTTGCTTCGCGCAATGCTGTCCCACAGATCTTCCACGATTTGGACGCGTTCCGGCACGGACAAGGTCTCAATTTCCTGTAACGCCTTCATCATGGGAAAGTAGTACCACCCTTCACGCATAGTGGCGGGAACACATCCGATCCATTGTCAATTTTCAAATGAAAAGCGTGGAGGAGGCGCCTTCGGATTCGCCCCAGAAGGCGGCGACGCCGCCGTAATCCAGGCCGTCCATCAGTTCTTCCTTGTGCAGGCCCATCACGCTCATGGACATGGTGCAGGCGACCATTTTTACGCCCGACTGGCGGGCTTGCGCGATCAGGGCGGGCAGTGTGTCCACGTTCTTTTGCCGCATCACGTGCTTCATCATGGCCGTTCCCATGCCCAGCATGTGCATCTTGGACAAGACCAGCGCCGCCGCGCCTTTCGGCATCATGGCGCCGAACATTTTGTCGAGCAGCGACTTGCCCGGCGCCTGCCGCCCCGGCTTGCGCAGCGCGTTCAAGCCCCAGAAGGTGAAGAACATCGTCACCTGGGCGCCCATCGCCACCGCCCCGGTGGCCAGGATGAAGGCCGCCAGCACTTTGTCGAGGTCGCCCGAAAAAACCACCATGGTCTTCTTGTCCGGCGCGCCCGGCGCGCTGTGCCGGCCGGCCGCCGCCGTCTCCTCCGGGTTCTCGGCGCCTTTGCGCAGCAGGGCCTCGACGCGCGGACCAGTCTGCCGCACGGAGAGCAGCGCGTGGCCGTGCCGCCGGCACCAGGCCGTCACGTCAGGGGCAAAACCCGGATCGTCCGCCACCACATGCAGTTCGTCGCCGATCCGCGCCGCCGCCACGGCTTCGCCGAGTTTGCGAATCGGACCGGGACACTGCAAGCCCGTGCAGCGGACCTCAAGCGGTTTGCCAGTCGCGGCCGCGGCTGGCGGCGTCACGATGGCGGGCACGGCTGGTTCCTCCGCATAGGACATGAGTGGAGGCTGCGGTTTGCCGGCGCAAATTCCCCCGCCATGCCAGCTGCAAAAGGTCATCGAACCGCCGGCCAGCGTGGACACGGACGAAAATCCGCGCTGCTTGAGAATGCGGGAGGCGAGGTAGCTGCGAAAGCCGACTTTGCAGTAGAGGAAGACCGGCTTTTCGGTCGGGATCCGGTCGAGACTGGCGCGCAACTTCGGTAGCGGCAGGTTAAGCGCGCCGGGAATGTGCCAGAGTTCGTATTCCTGGGGACTGCGCACATCCACCACGGTGCCGGTGTCGGTGCGGGCGGGATACTCCTCCGCATACCAGAAATCGACATCGCCCTTGCGCAGATTGCCCGCCATGAAGCCGGCCATGTTGACGGGATCCTTGGCCGAACCGAATGGCGGCGCATAGGCCAGTTCGAGGTCGGCCAGATCTTCGACCGTCAACCCCGCGCGCAGGGCCGTCGCCAGCACGTCCAGCCGCTTGTCAATCCCGTCGTAGCCGACCGCCTGCGCGCCCAGCAAGCGTCCGGTGTCGGGGGCAAAGAGCACTTTTAGATGCATCTGCGCCGAGCCGGGATAGTAGCCCGCGTGTCCCGAGGGGTGGAGGTAGACCTTGCGGTAGGCGCGGCCCAAGCGTTTGAGCGTTTTCTCCGTGGCGCCAGTACACCCGCCGGTCATCTCGAACACTTTGACGACCGCCGTGCCCTGCGTGCCGCTGTAGCGCACGTCGCGTCCGGCCAGGTTGTCGGCCACCAAACGCCCCTGCCGGTTGGCCGGGCCGGCCAGCGGAATCACGCCCGCTTCGCCGGTCACCGCGTCGCGCACTTCGATCGCGTCGCCGGCCGCGTAAATGTCGGGATCGGAAGTCCGCAAATGGTCGTCCACGCGAATTCCGCCGCGCGGACCCAGTTCCAAACCCGCCGCCTGGGCCAACGCCGCATCCGGCCGCACGCCCACGGCCAGGATCGCGAAGTCCGCCACAATGCTCTCGGTATTCTTGAGTTCCACCGCGATCCGTCCGCCCGCATCGCGGAATTCCGCGGCGGCGGTCCCCAGGTGCAGATGCACGCCGTGGGACTGCATGTGGGATTCAAGGTCGCGCGCCATCTCGCGGTCCAACGGCGGCATGAGTTGGTCCAGCATCTCGACCAGGTCCACCTTCAACCCCCGCACGCGCAGATTCTCGGCCATCTCGACGCCGATGTAGCCGCCGCCGATCACCACGGCGGCGCGCGCTCCTCCGTCCACCACGGCCTTGATCAGATCCATGTCCTCGACATTGCGCAGCACGAACAGGCGCGGGTGGTCGATGCCGGGCAGTTTCGGCTTCAGCGGGGAGGCGCCGGGGCAGAGCACCAGCTTGTCGTACGACTCGTCGTAGGCGCGCCCGCTGCCGGACTCAACGACATGCACCGTCCGTCCGGCGCGGTCGATCGACAGCGCCGTGTGGCCCGTGCGCACATCGAGATTCAGCGAGGCCTTGAGGCTTTGCGGCGTTTGCAGCAGCAGGCTGTCGCGGTCCGTGATTACACCGCCGATATGGTACGGCAGCCCGCAGTTGGCAAAGGATACGAAACGTCCCTTTTCCAGCACCACGATCGCGGCCTGCTCGTCCAGCCGCCGCAAACGCGCCGCCGCGGACATCCCCGCCGCCACGCCGCCAATAATCACAACTTTCATGTGGAACTCCTTAATCAGGCAGATAGGCTGAAGCTATTTAGGTCGGAGGCCATGCAACATGAGTAAAAAAGCACAGGGATAACCCGCCGCCCTTCCATGTCAACCGCGCAAGCCTAATTGAACCATACAACGATCTTGTCGATGACGCGGTCGCCTGGCAGTACATCGACCCGTCGCCCGGTGCTCGATGGATTCTTCCATAGCGTCACCTCGCCGAGCTGAGTGTCATTGTACTGGACACAGATCGGATTTGCCGACCCGAACGGATCGGAGGTCAGGACTCGATTCAGATAGTGAACCTGGCCGTCATTGGGGATGTCATGATTCTGGTACTTGAGCACCAGATCACAATTCGGATCGTCATTCAGCACCGCAATCGTCGTGTCGGCCGGCGATGTAACGGGCTTCAAGTCATCCGCCGCACTGGTCGTGGCGGTCGAAGTCGGCACGGTCACCGCGGGCTCCGTCGAAGAGGTCTGGGTGTCCGCGGGATCGCTCCTGAGATCCACGTCGCATCCGACCGCCAACAGTCCGAAGGCCGCGACGAACACAGTCCCTAAAACTCGCGCTTTGCTGAAAAAAGTTGCCATCAGTTTTTTGCCTCGATCCTGGTGAAAAAAACATTATTCCATCGTCATTTGCTTGAATCAAAGCACGGAGATGCGGGCTTTGTCAAAGTCATTCTTCTGTCGGGGGAAATGGGTCAGTTACATAGGGGCGGCGGGCGAAAAAACGGCTAAAGCCAGTACACCAAACGGTCATGGGTTCGATCTCCTTGGCTGTAAGACAATGCAGCACGATCGTCGGACCGCGTCAACCGGTGCTCTTCTAGTTCTTGGATGCGTTCATAAGATGCTTGTCTAGCACGGCAAAGCATACCGGCATCGGTGTGCGCAGTCCGTTTGAGACGCTTTGACTTTGAACTTCCACCTTCCACCCTCCAGCGGTTACTATATTCGCATGTCTCCAATTTCCGCGCCCGTTCCCGCCGATCGCGCCACCTGCCGCGCGGCGCTGATCATTTCGATGATCAGCGCTTTTCAGACGGCGCTTTTGAATTCGTCCGTCAATGTGGCTCTGCCGGCCATTGGCCGCGAGTTCGACATGCATGCGACCGCGCTGGGCTGGGTTGCCATGGCGATGATCCTGACCTCGGCGGCGTTCGTGGTTCCCTTCGGCCGCTTCGCGGACATCCACGGGCGCAAGCGCATCATGACCTGGGGCACGGCGTTTTTCACGCTGGGCAGCCTGGCCTGCGCGCTGGCGGTCAACACCGCCATGCTGCTGGCCGCGCGCGCGCTGCAAGGACTCGGCACGGCGCTGGTTTTCGGAACCGGGGTGGCGATTCTGACCTCGGTTTTTCCGCCCGAAAAGCGCGGCAAGGCGCTGGGCTACAATGTGGCGGCGGTTTACATGGGACTGTCGGTCGGACCGTTCATCGGCGGCCTGTTGACCGGCTACCTGGGCTGGCGCAGTCTTTTCTGGGTTAATGTGCCGCTGGGGCTGCTGGTGCTCGGGCTGTTGCTGACGCGCCTCAACGGCGAATGGAACGAAGCCCGCGGCGAGCGCTTCGACAGCGCGGGGGCGCTGCTTTTCAGCGGCATGGTCGTCTGCATCATGTTCGGCTTGTCGATCGTGCCCGCCTTCTCCGCCTTCGCGCTGATCGCGGCGGGCATCGCCCTGCTGGTCGTTTTTGCGGTTTTCGAGTCCCGCCAGGGCAACCCGGTGCTGGACGTGCGGCTCTTCCGCCATAATCCCACCTTTGCCTTTTCCAACCTGGCGGCCCTGATCAACTACAGCGCGGCCTTTACGGTTTCCTTCCTGCTGAGCCTTTACCTGCAATATTTGAAGGGCTTGACGCCGCTGCAGACCGGGCTGGCGCTGATGGCGCAGCCGGTGGTCATGGGGTTGCTCTCGCCCGCCGCCGGGCGGCTTTCGGACCGCATCGAGCCGGCCTTGCTCTCCTCTGCCGGCATGGGACTTACGACCCTGGGTCTGACGCTGCTGGGTTTTCTCGACGGGGCCACGCCGCTCGCGTCCATCATCGTCGCGCTGCTGATCATCGGCGCGGGGTTCGCGCTTTTTTCCTCGCCCAACACCAACGCCATCATGTCGTCCATCGAGCGGCGCCAGTACGGCCTGGCGGCTGGAATCGTGAGCACGATGCGTTTGACGGGGCAAATGGCCGGTTTGGCGCTGGCAACCATGCTGCTCTCCGTTTTCCTGGGCAGCGCCCGCTTGTCGTTCGGACCAAACCTGGAGTTTTTGACCGTTGTTCGTCTTTCGTTCCACATCTCGGCCGGACTGTGTTTCCTGGGCATCTTTGCCTCCCTCGCCCGCGGCAAAGTCCACCGGCAGCCAGCGACGGGGTGATCGGGCCGGCGGTCCCCCGCGTCTTGTTGAGCTCGATCCGCTTGTGATAGGCTTATCACTTGTTGGGATGCGAAACCGCCCCATGCGGGAATGCGTGTTATTCGCGCATAATCCGCGGGCACGGAGTGTGCCTTTGGGGGGGGGGATCCACACTTCCTGTGCTGCATCCCGCCAGTTATTCAATACGGAGAAAAACATGCCCAACCGATACGAACTCAAAGGCGCCATTAAAAGCGCATGGGGTTATGCGCTCTACAAAGGTCGAAAACATGACGTCGCGCAAGGCATGATTGCATGAGAGAGAAACTTAAGGCTTTATCCAACTGGGTGCGTATATTCGGACTGGATCCGCGGCGCTTCGTAAATTCGGCGCGCGCGCTGCCGGAGTATCTCGCCAATCTCAGACGCTACAAGCAGCAGGTCAAGGGTGCGCCGGGGCTCTTTCCCGTTGTCTCGCTCTTCCCGTGTCTGCACGAAAAATACGAGGCCAGCGGCTGCGCCCGCGGACAATACTTCCACCACGACCTTCTGGTGGCGCGCCGTATTTTTGAGGCCCGACCCGCGCGCCATTTGGACGTCGGATCGCGGGTCGACGGTTTCGTGGCGCACGTGGCCTCGTTTCGTCCGATCGAAGTGCTCGATATCAGGCCCATGTCGGCAACGGCCCCGAATATTACCTTCGTTCAATGCGACCTGATCGGCGAACTGCCATCGCGTCTTGTCGAGTGCTGCGACTCGCTATCGAGTCTGAACGCGCTGGAGCATTTTGGACTTGGCCGCTACGGCGACCCCATCCGCGCTGACGGGCATCTGCTTGGACTGCGAAATATGCACCGCCTCTTAAAGCCGCGGGGGACGATGTACCTGGCGGTTCCGATCGGGACGCAGGGCGTGGCCTTCGATGCCCACCGCATATTTTCGCTCCGCTATCTGCTGGATATCGTGCAGCCGTTGTTTGAGGTCAAGCATTATTCGTTCATAGACGATCGCGGCGATTTGCATGACGGCGTCGAGTTGACCCCCGAACTGGTGAACGGCAATTGCGGCTGCAAGTTTGGCTGCGCCGTGATCGAAGCCGTCAAGCGATGAGAGGCGCCGCCTGAAAACGCGCTATTCGTTCTCCATTCACGCGGGGCTGGGCAATCAGTTGTTCCAATACGCCGCCAGCCTGTATGCCGCCAGGCTCTGGCGGCAACCGGTGGAATGCGTTGCGCTTGGACATCACGAAAGCGGCCGGCATCCGCGCCCTTTCCTGCTTGATTGCTTTGCGATTCCACAACCCGCATCGCAAGCGTCCTGGTTGGTGTGCAGAGTCTGCGGACAGCCTCAACGGCGCCGCCTGCTCAAGCGCATACTGCGTCGACTGCTTGGGATTAATTTGATTGCGGAACGAAGCGCCTACCAGGCGGATCCGCTTTTTGCCGCGCCTCCGATCGCAATGCGCGCACTCTTCCATGGATTCTGGCAATGCCGGAGTTATGTGGACTCCGTGGCGACGGAATTGCGCGCCAACCTGCGATTCAAAGTTCCGCCATTGGGAGAAAATGCCGTCAGGCTGGCGCAAATCGAGGCTGGCCCCCAGGCTGTCGCCGTGCATATCCGCCGGGGCGACTATTTGAATATAGAAGGCGGCGGGATCGTGCTGGGGCTGGACTATTACCGCACCGCCATGGCACATGTTGCGAGCGCCGTGCCGCAGGCACATTTTTTCGTTTTTTCGGACGAC
The DNA here is from genome assembly GCA_903925685.1 of uncultured bacterium. GTDB lineage: Bacteria > Verrucomicrobiota > Kiritimatiellia > CAIKKV01 > CAIYGI01 > CAIYGI01. Next base: position 17,207 of record CAIYGI010000213.1, on the reverse strand, counting down.
CCGGCCTGGGCGCAAGCCAATCTGCCCGCACAGTATCCGTCATCCTTCATTTCGGGCAATGACGAGGCCCATGCCCACGAGGATTTGCGCCTGCTTGCCGCCTGCCGGCATCATATCATCGCCAACAGTTCGTTTTCCTGGTGGGGGGCATGGCTGAGCCTTGATCCCGGCAAGCTGGTTATCATGCCAAAACAGTGGATGGGCAGCATGGCCACGCCGGCGGAGCTGACGCCGCCAGGCTGGCAAATTTTGCGATGAATACAGTTGCTCCGACACAACCGGAGTCGATGTTCGATCCCGTTTTTAAGAGCGGCGAACTACGGCGCGCTACTTTTCTGGGACTCTCCTCCACGGTGGTTGCGCAGGGAGTACGACAGGCCATCTCGCTGATGGGTACGATTGTCGTTGCACGTCGTGTCATGCCTTTCGATTTTGGTTTGGTGGCCATGGTGGCTGCGCCACTGGGGTTTTTGGAGACGCTACGGGATTTAAGCCTCACGACCATTTGCATACAGGCGCCGCGTCTCGATCACGATCAGGTTAACGCCTTTTTTTGGATCAACGCAGTGCTCGGGGCAATCATAGCCGCCGCGGCATGCGTTGCCGCGCCGTGGCTGGCGCGCTTCTACCATGCCCCGGCGATCACGGAAATCACCTTTGCATTGACCGCGGGGCTCGCCGCGGCCAGTCTTTGCGTCGAGCACTACGGGCTGCTTCGCCGCCAGATGCGCTTCACGCAGCTAGCCATACTCGACACGACTTCCACCACGCTTTCCGTGATTCTGGGCATCTGGGCCGCCTGTGCTGGTTGGGGCTACCGCGCCGTTCTAGTCCAGATACTTTCGGCGAGAATCGCGAACGTCGCCGGGACCTGGGTGCTATGCGCCTGGCGTCCCACGCTAACATGGCGCCCTGGGGCGGCATGGGCATTGGTGCGGTCGGGAGTTTCTCTGACAGGCGCCAGTCTGCTGGGTTCTTTGGCGCGCAGTTTGGACGCCATTGTTCTGGCGCGCGTTACTGGGCCGCGCGATGTGGGATTGTACACACGCGGACTCTCGATCGGCATGTTGCCGGTGGGCCTGATCGAGGGCCCGCTCAGCGCGATTTCCTTTTCGGCGCTGTCCCGGCTCCAGCACGATGCGCAACGCAGCGCACGCGCGGCCACGCTTTTTCTGCGCTGGTTGACAACGGCCATGACCGGCATGGCGTTGGTTCTGGCGCTGGCGCCGGATTTGGCGATCGCCGTCATTCTCGGTCATCAGTGGAGCGATACGGCTCCGTTGCTAGCCTGGCTGGCGCTGCTTACGGTGGCGTTGCCTCTATCGAACGCCGCCATCGTCATCGCCACGGCGTTCGGTCAGATGCAAACCTGGATTCGTTGCGCCTCAATCGCCGCGCTGATCATTGCCTCCGCCGTGGTGTGGGGCGCAATGGGCGGCGCCCACCGGCTGGCCATGGCCTACGCAATCGTTTCCCTGCTGACCGCCATGACAACGCTGTCCATCGTATTGCGGAGCGCACTTCCGGCTCAAAATGCCATGCTGCGGGCCGTAGCGCCGGCGTTGATCGCAGGCTTGTCGTGCTGGATGAGTGCAACACTACTTGAATCCATCGTGTCCTCCACATGGAACTTGGCGCCGCTCGCCGCGACCGCGCTGCGCCTCGCCGCCGGCGGCGGGATCTACGGCCTTTGGGCCTGCTGGCACCTGCAACTCCATCATCACCTCCACCACTATACTCATAAACACCTTCCCTGAATGAATATGTTCACGTCCCCACCGCTTGCAGCTTTCAAGACAAGCGAAAGCGATGACGTTTTTAGGGGGCGCTAAATACTCGCACTGGGCGCCCGCCCATGGACTCATAGGACGTCATGAACTGGATCGCATGCACACCCCGTTCCTTTCCAGGCACGGAAGAAGGTTTTTTCAGCCGCGATTCAGGCCTGTGCTGCCGGGCGCTGCAGGCGCTGGGGGCTCGCGCGCGGGTGGTCATGCCGGAACCGGCGCATCCAGGGGATCAGGCGGATGTCTTGCGCGTGCCTTTTGCGCGGCTGAGCGATCCCGCGTTCTGGCGGGCACAGCGCGCCGATGCGGTGATTTTGTATTCCTGGGCCGATCCCCGCTACACGCCGGTCGCCCGCGCGATCAAACTCGGCGGCGCCCGCCTGTTCGTCAACCTGGATTCGTACGGCTGGTTCAGTCCCATCGGCGCGCCGAGGGAATATATATCGGCCATCTTCGCGGCCGAGTTCGGAAAACACGGACGGGCGTTGGGCGCGATGCGCGCGGGAGCACGCCTCATCTTCCAGACTCTGGCGCGGCGGCGGCATGCGGCGCGCCTGCGGCATATGGCTTGGGCGGATGCGGTGGGCGTGGTTTCACCCATCGCCGCTCAACGGGTACATGACTACACTTGCCGGTTCAACCGCGCGGATGTCGCGGCGCAGGTACACTTCGTTCCGCACCCCGTCGACGAAATCATGCGCTACGACGGACGGGCCAAAGAACCGACGGTGGTGGCGGTCGGCCGCTGGGACGATGCCGCCCAGAAGCGGCCCGAGGTGCTCGTGGCGGTGGCCGCCGCGGTTCTGGCCCGCCATCAAACGGCACGGTTTTTGATTGCCGGCAGGGACGCGAACCATTGCGTGGAGCGTATCCGCGCGCAATACCCACTTGGCGCCGGGCGGGTCGCCGGCGCGGAACGTCTGTCGCATCCCGAACTGCAACAGGCCCTGTGCGCGGCGACAATTTCGCTTTGCACCTCGCGCTACGAGAGTTTCCATATCGTGTCAGGTGAGGCGCTGCTGTGCGGATGCACCGTAGTGGGGCCGCGTTCGCCGTTGTTGCCATCTCTGGACTATTTTTCGGATGGCGGGGATTCGGGCCGGCTGTCGGAAAACACCATCCAAGCACTGGCCGAAACGTTGCTGGCGGAACTCGACGCCTGGCGGCAGGGACTGCGCGCGCCAGCCGCAATCGCCGGGATCTGGCGGGAGCGCATTGCCGCAAGCGCGGTGGTCAGCCGCATCGAAAGACTGTTGTTCAATCAGCCTGCCGAAAGGTCAAGAACCCCATGATACGCCAGTTCATACGGCGCTGTTGCCAGTCGGGCCTGCTGGGATTCCGCTATCCGGCCAACTTCCCGATCAAGACCTGCCTGCACTGGCGCTTGCACCGGTACGAACGCGCGACCCTGAAATATCTTCGATCCGTTCTGCGGCCAGGGGATGTATTTCTCGATGTCGGGGCGCGCCACTCTCGCGTTGGGCCAGAACCGTGAATACAATATTCCCGACAATGCATCGGAACCGGCCTTCATCGCGCGCCTGGCTGATATCGTACTTGAAGAAACCGAGCGGGAACACTGCGACTATGTCAACCTCGTCGCGCGGCGAAACACATAAGCCCGTTTGATTGCAACGCGCGGCATGCACCTGGAGACGGCAATGGCAGTTAATATTGGGGACGAATGTAAACGTCAAAGCGAGACCAGCCATGCCTGACCGCACATCATCTCTTCGCTTGCTGTGGCTTTGCGGCGTTCCAAAAAGCCTGGAACAGAAAGCCTCAGGCGCGGGACGCGATCTGGGGGCGACCTCGGACTGGTCCTGGATTGTGGCGCATTTTCCGCCTCCGGACGGCGTGGAATTGCATGTCGCATGCCCGTCAAAATACATAACCGAATCGATCGAGATCGAACATCGGCATGCGCATTTCCACGTTTTCCCTTGCATGCGGGGCGCAGCCTATTCACTTTACCGTAGTTGGCTGCCCGGATTCCGTCGTCTATACGAAGAGATCAGGCCGGACTGGGTGCATGGATGGGGCACTGAAGCGGGGTTTGGCTCTGCAGCGTTAAGCCTTACTTCTGATCGCAGTATAGTCGAAATTCAAGGAATACTTTCCGATTATTATCCGCACTTACCGAAGTCATTGCCATTATGGTTCAGTGTCTTGAACGAAAGAATAACCTTGGGAAAAGCGACCCGCTTGCTGGCTGAAAGTGAATATTCGGCGCGTGAGATCAAGAAATACGCCTCCGGCAAGGTCGGCGTGATCTCGCAGCCTTTACGGGATGATTTTTTACAAACTGGTCCGGGGCAAATAAACAAGAACCAAATCGTCTTCCTCGGCGAGTTGGCGGACAGAAAAGGCGTCAAAGATGCTGTCCGCGCATTCGCCTCGGGCGCGCCCAATGATTGGAATTTGTCTTGCGTGGGCTGCGGCGCGGCAAAGTACGAGCAAGAGATCAAACAATTGGCGCAGGAACTCAAGGTCGAAAATCGCGTTCGAATGTGCGGCGTATTAAGCTCTGGAGAAATCGTCAGTCTGTTTCAGGAGAGCCCGGTTTTTCTGCTTCCGAGCTATATGGACACCGGTCCAACCGCATTGAAAGAAGCGCTGGCGATGGGCCTTTGGCCGGTTTGTTATGATAATTCAGGACCACGGGAATTAATCGGAAGCTATCACTGGGGATCGCTGTCAGAAACCGGAAATATTCCGTCATTGGCGGAAAACTTGAGAAAAACGCTGACAGATCGTCCTTGGGAACAGTCCGCACGAAGGCGCGGTTGCGTGGAAGGCATCCGCCACGACTTGAGCCGGCAAACGATCTGGAAACAATTGCTCGATTGTTACACCGAAGAGTATTGGACGCGTTTCACGAGCGTCCCACATGGACGCTAAGGCGGAAACAATGGAACCATTAAAGAACATTTGGTTGAAATTCGACTGGCCAAATCATTTGTGGATCGCCCGCGATCTGCTCGCGGATCGGTGGTCGGCGGCCATCTGGTCGTGTCTGGCCAGAATTCAACTTAGAGCTCATGGAATCCACCGCGTCGGGCATAACTTGCGCGTGAAAGGGCGGCTTCATATTTTCACCCGCCGCAACCATTCCATTGAGATCGGCGACAACGTAATGATGGTGTCCCGCTTTCGCTCAAATCCGTCGGGAATCACCAATCCCTGCGTTTTGGACACTTTGATGGGAGGAAAAATACGGATTGGAAACCATGTAGGCATGTCTGGCACGATTCTTTCCTCCCGCAGTTCGATCATAATTGGCGATCACGTCAAACTTGGCAGTAATGTCAAAATTTTTGACCATAACTATCATTCATTGAATGCGGAAACCAGGCGGGATGGATTGCTGGACCGTCAGGATGTTCGAACAGCCCCGGTGGCGATCGGAGAGGATGTGTTTGTGGGAACCAACGCAACGATATTGAAGGGCGTTACCATTGGAACAAGGGCGATTATCGCGGCGGGATCGGTGGTAACAAAGGATATTCCGGCAAATGAAATTTGGGGCGGAAACCCTGCCGTCCAACTAAAGATGGTTCCTTAGAATGCCAGCCATAAATCAGAAACTCCTTGGATGGATCTTTGCGGCGGGGATCATCCTTTTGGTGCTAAGCAGCATTGTGCGCGGTGACTTCATGATGGCTGGCGCGAGCCTGATGCTGTTCTTCCTGGCGCCCGTGCTGGTACGTCCCGACCTTTTCTGGATGGCGGCCATCGTCACGCTGGGCAGCGGGATCACCCTTGGTCTGCACGGCGGAGCGAACCTGCATCTCCTGCTCATGCTGGGTTTCGTCTTCCTAACACTTATCAAGCTGAGCATCTCCAGCCGTCATTCCGCCCAGCCATCCGTAACGCGCAAGGCCTGCGGCATATTGCTTCTGATCGTCGTTTTCACGGCTACCTGGCGCGGCTGGGGGCTTAAACTGCTGGAGAGTAATATCTGGGGCGGCATGCAATACGTGAGCTTGATTGCCGCGCTGTTGTTTTACATTTACTCAACCCATGCGTCGGTCTCGCATATTCATTTAAAACGGACCTTGCAGTGGTTCTTCATCGTCTCGTTTCTGCCCGCCGCGGCCCTGCTGATCGTGCGATATATTCCGGAAATGACGTGGATCAGGGCTTTCATCGAGATCGGCGACCAGACCGATCAACAGTGGCAGGCATCCGAGGTCACAAGGTGGACCTTCATGCAATACCCGGCCATCTGGATCGGAGTGGCTGGGCTGTTCCTGTACGATCGCCATTCCAGGATCACGCCGATGGTCGTTTTGACTGCCGCGCTTTCCTTTATCATGCTGGGCTTGTCGGGACATCGCACGGTGGTGGTGCTGCTGGGTTTGACCGTGCTCGTCTACATGGCGGTCAGGCAGCGTACGGCGCGTTTTTCGCAGTTTTTAAAATTCACGGCGGTCCTGGTGCTGCTCACGGCCGCGCTTTATTGTTTTGTCGGAAAATTGCCGCTTACTTTCCAGCGTCCGTTCGCCTGGCTGCCTGGCATCGGGATAACCTATGAGGCAGGCGCCTCCGCCGCCGTCACCTCGCAATGGCGTATCGAGTTATGGCGGCAGTTGCTCGCCATGGTGCCGGATTATCTGTGGGTTGGCCGGGGCATGGCCTTCAACGCCAGCGAGGCCAACGCCGCCGCGGTTCTGGCCTCCGACCGCGGGACGCAGTACATATACTTCGCCGCCGTACACAACTATCATAACGGGCCGCTCTGGCTGGTGCTGGATCTGGGCGTGGCGGGTTTTGCGGCGGGGGTGATATTCATGCTGGGCGGTATCGTGCGCTACGGCCGGGCTCTGCGCCGGATCGCACCGGGCGAACATTGGCAGACTTCATATGTCGTGTTCTACAGCCTTTTTACCGGGTACTGCATTTTCTTTTTCGCGGTGATTGGCGGCGTAATCTACCTTTGCCACATCTTGGTTCTGGCTTCCATTTTAGAAGTGATTCTACGCTCGTCGGATGCAGAGAACAGAGGCAAGAAATCCATAGCTGAGCCTGAGGAAAAAAGGGTTGACGTTTACAATGTACAGATGGAAAGCCTGTAGTCGAAACTGCCTTGCAAAAACCACCTTAAGCACATGAAGTTTTCCGTTGTTACGCCCGCGTATAACAGCTTTCGGCATCTACGCTCTTGCATTGGCTCTGTTCGCGGTCAATTGGGAGTGGATGTCGAACACATCGTCATGGACGGCGCATCCACCGACGGTACGGTGGCCTGGCTGAGCCAGTGGCAGGCGGAGGGCGACGCCCCAATGCACGCCCGTGAGAAGCCGCACGAGCCTTCCTTCCGCTGGACGAGCGCGCCGGACCGAGGCATGTACGATGCCATCAGCAGGGGATGGGCGCAGGCGCGCGGGGATGTCCTCTCCTGGTTGAACTGCGACGAGCAGTATCTTCCAGGCGCACTGGCACGGGTGGCGCAGACCTTCGCGGACGATCCAGGTGTGGAAGTGGTGTTCGGCGATATCGTTATAGTTGCACCGGATGGGACCCCGCTGGCATCACGTCGTGAAATCCCCCTGCGCCGGAGTTACCTTAAAAACAGTTTTCTCTATGCCGCATCCTGTGCCACTTTTTTCCGGCGCCGACTCTGGTCTGACGGAATGCTGCGCCTGAACAACCGCTACCGATACGCCGCCGACATGGATCTGATGCTCAATTTGTTGTCCGCCGGAAAAAGGATACGGCACATTCCCTTCACTTTGGCGCTATTTGTGGTGGACGGCGGCAACCTGAGTTTGACGCAGGCCGCCGCCATGGCAGAGGAGGTCGAATCGATACAGAAAATCCATCGCGCCATGCCCCGCGTGTTGCGCATTCCGTATCGCGCTCTACGTTGCATCGAGCGGTTGATCAGCGGTTGCTACCGCACCGTTTCCCTAAGTTATGATTTCGCGTTGGATGAAATGCCCCGCTATCGTCACATTCCGCCCACGCGCGCCGGTTTCCGCTTCACCTATGCGCGGGCCGCCAGCAAACTGGCCTTGCACGCTCTTCCTTCGACCGCACGGGAGTCCTGACCATGCTTGATAGAATACGCGTTTTTTTGAGCCGCTTGAAACGTCTCCCCCCGGACAGTTTGAATGCCTGGAGCGGGCGGGATCTGCTGGATTTCGCCCGATTGATTTCCATGCGCCTGACCCGTGGCCTAGTCTGGAAATTCCGCTTCGCGCAGGCTCGCGGTTACATGTTGTGCGACCGTCATGTCCGCATCTATCACCCGCGCCACATACGTGCCGGCCGGGCGTTGAATCTGGAGGAAGGATGCGAGATCGTTGGGCTGAGCCTGCGCGGCGTGGTCTTCGGCGACCGCTGTACCGTGGGACGTTTTGCATCCATCCGACCGAGCAATGTCCTGCTCGGACCGCCCGGCGAGGGCCTGAAAATGGGCGATAATTCCAATATCGGGCCCTATTCATTCATAGGCTGTTCCGGCTTCATCGAAATCGGCAACCGCGTCATGATGGGACCGCGTGTCAACCTGCTGGCGGAGAACCACAATTTTGGACGTACCGATATCCCGATCAAAGCACAGGGAGTGACACGATCCTGCATCGTCATCGGCGACGATTGTTGGCTGGGAGCCAGTTGCAGCATTCTGGCGGGCGTCACCATCGGTCAGGGCTCCATCGTGGCGGCCGGTGCGGTGGTGACCCGGGATGTGCCGCCATTCAGCATTGTCGGCGGCGTACCCGCCCGGATTATCAAAACCAGATTAACCCCTTCCGTCTGATTCTCCGCCATCGGTTCCCCACCGGAACAATCGCCGTGCATATATTGATGGTTCATAACGAGCACCGCCTCGGCGGCGGTTCCGATGTCGTGGCGGCGGCCACGGTCGGGTTGCTGCGCGAACGCGGGCATACGGTGGATACGTTCTGGCGCGACAGCAAGAGCTTGTCCGGCGCGACAGGACGCTGGCGCGCCTTTGGCTCCGGACTGTATGCCCCAGCCGCCTTGCGCGAATTTGCCGCCGCGCTGGAGCGCGATTGTCCCGATCTGGTACATGTGCACGAGATCTATCCCCTGATCTCGCCCTGGATTTTCCCCTTGTGCAGGCGGCGGGGGGTGCGTACGGTGCTGACCTGTCATGACTACCGCATGACTTGTCCCATTTGCACGCACTTGCGCGACGGCCGGGTCTGCACGGATTGCGGGAAGGGCGGGGAATGGCGCTGCGCCGTGCGTAATTGCCAGGGGAACCGCATGCAGAGTCTGGCATATGCGCTGCGCAATCTGGTGGCGCGCGGTTTCCGTCTTTATCAGGCCGTCGATCTCCTGCTCACGCCCTCCGCCTTTGCCCGCGATTGGCTGATCCAGCAGGCGGGCGTGCGCCCCGAAAAGATCCGCGTCGTGGGAAATCCACTGCTCGCGCCAGGCGGGCCGGTCTGCGCATATTTGCCTGACCAGCGCCCTTACATCGGCTACGTGGGACGCTTCGCGCCCGAAAAGGGCGTCGATGTGCTTGTACGGGCGGCGGCCCGCGCGGAACTGCCGCTCAGGCTCGCCGGCGACAACCGGTCCTATCGTCCGCCGTTGGACAGCCCCTCGATCCGCTACGAAGGCATGTTGTCCGGCCCGGCGCTGGAGTCCTTCTATGCCGGCATGCGCCTGCTGGTAATGCCGAGCGTATGTTTCGAAACCTTTGGCCTGGTGGCCGCCGAGGCCATGTTGCGCGGTATTCCGGTTGTTTGTTCCAACCTCGGAGCCATGGCCGAAATGGTCGCGGACGGCGAGCAGGGAGCCTTGGTGCCGCCGGGCGATGTCGCCGCGCTGTCGCTCAAGTTGCGTCAACTCTGGACGTCAACCGCCGAACTGAGCCGCATGAGCGAAGCCGCGCGGCTGCGGGCACGGGATTTCCTGCCCGAACATTACGCGGCGGCCCTGGAAGAAGCTTACCGCCAACTGCTGGCGGCGCCGGCCCGGACGAATAATGGAGGCGCCACAAGGTGAAAATCGCCTTCCTCGGCTCCCGCGGCATACCCGCGCGCTACAGCGGGTTCGAGACCTTTTACGAGCAGTTGGGCGCGCGGCTGGCGGCGCGCGGCCATGACGTGACGGTCTACAACCGCCGACACTTCATCAAGGACGTACGTGGACATTACCGGGGCATGCGCCTCGTCTCCCTGCCGTCCATCCGCACCAAGCACCTGGAAACACTCTCCCATACATTCCTCTCCACGCTGCATGCGCTGACGCAGGGTTATGACATCGTTTACTACTGCATTGTCGGCAACAGCCCGCTGGTCTGGCTGCCGCGCCTGGCCGGCGCCCGCGTGCTGTTGAACGTGGACGGTCAGGATTGGGCGCGGGAAAAATGGGGCCGCTTCGCCCGCGCCTATCAACGCGGCTGCGAACGCCTCGCCGTTCACAGTGCCCAGGCGCTGATCGCCGACGCCAAGGTCATCCAGCGCCGCTATGCGGAACTTTACCGCGCCGCGACGATTTTCGCACCCTACGGCGCCAATGTCGCCCGCGACGAGGGCACGGAGGCGCTGGAAAAATGGGGCGTAAAGCCGCGACAATATCTCTTTTATGTCGGCCGCTTCGTGCCCGAGAACTGCATCGGCCTGCTGATCCGGTCGTTCCTGCGGCTGCGCACGGATATGAAACTGGTGCTGGTCGGCGACGCGCCGTACGCCGACGCCTACAAAAAAACACTGCAAAAAATCGCCGACCAGCGGGTCGTATTCACGGGCTATGCTTTCGGCCGGGACTATGCCCAGCTAAGCAGCCACGCCTACGCCGCCATCCAGCCCTCGGCCGTGGACGGCACCCGGCCCGCCCTGCTGGATCAACTGGGTTTCGGCAACTGCGTGCTGGTCCGCAACTCGCCCGCCAATTCGGAGGTCGTGGCGGATTGCGGGGCCTACTTCGACGCGCAAGATCCCGAGGCCGATCTGCCCGCCAAACTGCAGCAGCTCGTGGACCAGCCGGCCGCCGTCGAGGCCTTTCGCGCCAGGGCGGCTTCGCGCATCGAAAAATATTACCATTGGGACTGGATCGCGGCTTTTTACGAGAACCTCTTCGTGCGCCTGAAACAAGGCTCCCCCTTGGTGTCGTACGACGACTACCTTCAGAGCGCCGCCCGCACAACCGGGCTGCCTTGTTCAAAACAAGGCTTTGCAGAGCCGTAGCGCGCCTTGCGACCATTGATCGCGATGCGATATTCCCTTGCTATGCCGCAATTCTCCCTTGCGCGACAGGTACCAATTGTAGTTTCTAAGCAGAGCGTCCACATTCGAATACTTCGGCGCGAAGCCCAAACGCTGCCTCGCCTTTTCGATGGAGACAAAGGACTCTTTGCCGGCGGTCTCGTATACCCACTTGTAGATGGGCGAAAGGCGTAACTTTTCGAGTATCCTGAGCAACAGGATTGCCGGCGCCTCGGGAATGGAAATCACCCGTTTGCCGAAACCAGCCGCGTCCAGAACAGCCTGAAAGTCTGTTCGTGGCGTTCCGTAAACTTCCGCGCCAATATTGAAAGTGTCGTTGACGGTCTTGTCCGCCAGCGTGCAACATAACCAGATCGCCTCGCACAAATCCTCGACGTCCAGATATTGATATGGATTGTCGCCACGTCCGAGGATCGGGAAGTTGTGCCCATCGCTGGCCCATTCATAAAGCAACGCAAAGACGCCCAGCCGCTCCGGGCCAATGAACGATTTCGGCCGGACGATCGGGATGCTCAATCCCTTGGCGCGATATTCTTCGCACACCCTTTCGGCGGCGATTTTTGCTTCGCCGTAGGGGCCAACCTTCTGAAGCTTGTCGGATTCCAGGAGCGGGTGATGGTCGGGAATTCCGTAAACCGCGGTCGAGGAAATGTGGATGACTCTTGAAATCCCATGACGAACGGACTCTTCAAGCACAGTGCGCGTACCTTCTACATCGGTCGAGAAGATATCCTCCGGTTTGTACAGCGGCAGCACCGCCGCCGCATGAACGACGATGTCGACATCTTTTAACGCTGTCCGTACATCCTCCGGCCGTCGAATATCCCCCTGCACAATGCGCGCCTGGCCGCACACGTCCGGGTAATCGAAAAGGGCAACATCCAAGGATGTTACCTCCTGTCCCTTCGCCAGAAGGTTGCGGACAAGATTGATCCCCAGAAAACCCGCGCCGCCTGTAACAAGAAATCGTTTTTTCATGCTTTTGGTTATCGCTTGAAAGGAACGTACGCCAAGGCCGCGGGGAGTGTCAAGACCGGCGACCCAGCATGCAAAAGAAGCTTTTTCGTTGCGCTCGCATGGGTGGAAAATTTATGATTCGCGCATAAGCGGCGCCATGATGGCTATCTTCACTGATGTTTCATGAAAGCACGCCTTTCACGCCGCCTCGCCGTCTGGGTGCTGTTGGCCTCCGTCGCCTTGCTGCCCTTTATGCCCACGGGCGAGAGTCTGTGGATGGACGAGGCGGATACCGCATGCTACGCGGCGCAGCCGGATTTTTCGCACTGGCTCGATCTGTTACGCTCGGGAAGCGACTCGACCACGCAAATGCCGCTCTGCATGGCGGCGTTCTGGGTCTGGGGAAGAGCCTTCGGCGCCGGAGAATGGGCGCTGCGGTCGATCAACCTGCTCTGGGGCGCTGCGGCCCTGCTGGCGTTATTCGTGGCCGGCCGGCGCCTGCGTCTGCCCTGGCTTCCACTCGGGTTGGCCGTCCATCCGTTCCTGTGGGCCTACATGAACGAAGCGCGCCCGTACGTTATGCAGATCGCGGCAGCGGCGTGGTTGGTAGCCGGGATGGCGGTATGTCTTACCGGGGGCGAGAAAAGCACGCGCTGGGCATGGATCATGGCGCCTGCCGCTGTCGTGATCTTTGGCGCCAGCATGTTGGGCGGCGTCATTCTGGCGGCCGCGGGGTTGGTGCTGCTCGTTGCGCTGGCGCGGCGCCGGACGTGGCCAGCGCCCGGAGCCTGGGCGGCGCTCGCCCTCGGCGGCATTTTGTGCCTTTTGCTGGCTTGGTATTACCAACAGACGCTTGCCGCCGGCAATGGGGGCGCGCGCCTCTGGCCTGTCGGCGCCTCCAACGTCGCCTTTGCCGCGTACGAGTTGCTGGGTTTCGCCGGAATGGGTTCTGGCAGGCTCGATCTGCGGGCGGCGGCACATGACGGCGGCGGCCTTTTGGTGGTTGCACTGCTGCGTCCCTACGCCCTGGCGTTAGGCGCCCTCGCGCTGGCCTGGCTCGGCGTCGTCCTGGCGGCGCTCGCGAGGCCGCACCGCGGCTCGCGCGGGTTGGCATTGGCCCTGACCGTCGCCGCCGGTCTGGCGGCGTTGTTCCTCTTCATTGCCGCGCGGATCGCGGGTTTCCCGTTCTGGGGCCGTCACTTGGCGCCGCTGCTCCCCTTCATCGTCACGGCGGCAATGTGGGCGGCGGCCGGCCTGCGTGGAAAGGCCCTGTGGCGCGGCACCCTGCCCGGGTTGCTGATCGGACTCCTGCTGATTTCAAGCCTGCTGCTTCGCATCGCGCCACGCCACCGCAAGGAAGACAACCGCGCCAGCGCCGGTTTGGCCTCGGCCGCTGCGCGCGCCGGAGCCCGTGTCTGGTGGAGCGCCAGCACGCGCACGGCCGCCTATTACGGCCTGTCGCTGACCGCCCTGGACGCCGAACCCTCGAACACGATCTGCAATGCCGCCAACCTGTCCGTGACCATCGCCCCTTCGGTGCCGCCGCCGGATCTGGTGTTCGTCTGCAAACCTGACGTGTTCGATGGGTACGGTTCGCTGGCCGCCTATCTCGCGGCCCATGCCTATCGTCCCGCAAGCCGACTGCCAGGGTTTGTGCTCTGGAAACGCCCCGTGACCACGCACCCGTAGTTAGGGCCGTCAGAACGAGCGCAATCGGCCCTCCCGGCATTCCCCGCAACCTGCTGGCTAGTCGCTAGCCATGCGCTCCGCCATCGGGTAAAATGTGCCACATGAACCACCAGAACCCGACGACTGGCGTAGGCGCCGCCGGGCAGCGGCATTCCGGCTGGTGGACGGCCGCCGGTCTGGCGGCCATCGCCGCCATGGCTTGGTTCCTCTACGGTCTCCATGGCAATGCCGAGGAGGTGGCGGTCAGGGGCCATTCGGCCGTGCTCTGGATGGTCGCCCGCTGGGGCAGCGTAACCGGCGATCTCTCGCATGCCTGGCTGATCCCGCTGGTCAGCCTCTACGCGCTTTGGACCATGCGCGGCGTCCTGCGCGCGCTGCCCAAGAACCCGGACCTGCGCGGACTGGCGGCCTTCACGGTCGCACTCGGGCTCTATTGGCTTGGCGTGCGCGGCCAGCAAACGCGCCTCACGCTGCTCTCGCTGCTGTTGCTGCTGTGGAGTGTGCCCCTCGTCTTTTGGGGTTGGGGCGTGGCGCGGCAGACATTGTTCCCCGCCCTTTATCTGCTTTTCTGCATCCCCTACAGTTTCCTCGACTCGCTGACCTTCCCGCTGCGGATCATCGCCACCACCCTGGCCACCTTCACGCTCAATGGCATCGGCATCGCCGCCGTCCGCAGCGGCACCGCGATCCACTCCCTGGCCGGCGGCGGTTTTCACCTGGATGTCGCCGATCCGTGCAGCGGTCTGCACTCGCTGCTCCCGCTGGTGGCGCTCAGCGCCGCCTACGCCTGGTTCTTTGTGCGCGGAACATGGTCGCGCTGGCTGCTGGTCGCCGCCGCCTTGCCGCTGGCCATCGCAGGCAATGTGGTCCGCATCGTCAGCATCGCCCTTGTCGCCCGCTTTTTCGGCCAGGAGCGCGCCACGGGCTTCTACCACGATTACTCCAGCTACGTTTTTTTCGGCGTGGCGCTGAGCCTGACCTTCGTTCTTGCCGGCTGGCTGAACCGTCTGGCCGGCAAGTCCAAAAATACGGATGACGGTTTGCCTCCTTCCGACCTCGGACCTCGGACCTCAGACCTCAGACTTCCGACCTCCTATTATCTTTCTCGTCTGCTGCCGCCCCTGCTGCTGGCCGGGCTCGCCATCTGGACCTCATGCGCGCCGCCGGTGGCGCTGGAAACCTCCTGCGGCTTGCGCGACCGGCTGCCGGCACGCATTGGAGATTTTGAAGGCGACGACCTGCTCTATTGCCAGAATGAGCAGTGCCTGAGGAGTTTCACCGTAGCGTCGCTTAACGGCAGCGCCGTTTGTCCGGTTTGCGGCGGCGCGCTGGCGGAGACATCGGTCGGGGAACGCAACATCCTGCCCAGGGACACGACAATCCTGAAGAAGGTTTACACGGCTTTCGAGGGGCGCTCCTATCTGGTCACGGCGGTCTTCAGCGGCGAGGATCAGCGCAGCATCCACCGTCCGCAGCAATGCCTGCCGGCACAGGGCTTTGTAATCGACCGCGCCCACGCGGAACAGGCGCCGCTGGCGGGGCGCGCGCCGCTCGATCTGATGGTGATCGAAGCCCACGCCTCCGGCGGGGCCAATCGCATCGGCTTTGCCTACTGGTTCGCCGGTCGCGACCGCGAGACCGCATCCCATTGGCGGCGTCTCGTCTGGATGGCAGCGGACCGCCTGCTGCACAACCGCGCCTCGCGCTGGGCCTACGTCTCGGTCACCGCCATGCATCCCTTCGACCAGCCCGCGTCGCGGCAGGAACTCTTCAACTTCCTGCGCGATCTCCACCCCGCCATCCGCCTCCCGCCCGCTGACGTTCGCTGTGCCGCTACGGCCGCTCGATGCGGTCGTCCCTGCCGTCGGCAGGGTGTCAACCCTGAATGCCTTTCGCCGTTCTACAATGGGAGTGGAAACAAATAAAAATAAACCATAAATCCGCGTTTAGCATAACATTGACAGCGGCCGCTTGCCTGTCGATTGGCTACTTTATTGTTCTTTTATTGAAACGCGATTTTGCCGAGTTGGTCGCCATTTTAATACCAGACGATGCCGGGTATTATTTGCAAGTAGCTTGGAATATAGCCCATGGCAATGGGTCAACGTTTGATGGACTGAACCCCACCAACGGTTATCATCCGCTTTGGTTGTTAATCTTGATTCCGGTATACGCATGCTGTCATTCGGTTGAGGCGGCATTTTATGCCTTTATGACTGTCAGCTTACTCTTGCTGTTCGCTTCATGCGCAGTGATAATTGCTATATTTGGGCGAGTCAGATCATCGGCAGCGGCAAATTTAACCGGCATAGGCTGTTTTCTTCTGGCGCTTCGCCTCGTAAAATTCGGCATGGAATCTTATGTTTCTTCTTTGTGTTTTTTGTGCGTTGTTTTGGCTGCAATAGGTTATGAATGGCGAGTAGAGCGTAAATTTGCAGTCTGGTTTTCATTGGCATTAGGGCTGTTTTTCCTCGCTAGACTAGACAATGCGTTTTACATTATGCCTGTTGGAATATATTATGGCGCCAGGCTTGCTTTATCGTTGCGCACCAAAACCTGGCGTGTTGTTTTTATTGATGCAGGTGCGTTAGTTGCGCCTCTGGCCATCTTGGTTGGAGGTTTCTTTGTTTGGAATTTGTGGTCTTTTGAGCACATACTGACCATCAGCAGCACACTAAAAAGCGTTTTTCCGCATATCAACGATCCATTGCCGCGCCTCACACTCCTGCGCTATTGTTCGGCGCCATTTTCGCTATTGGTTTCGGTGCTGATCGTTGTTCTATCGCGACAGCCGGTATTACGATCCTTGGCAAGGATCACCATGCTCTTCAGTTGTGGCGCTGTGGCGCAAGTTCTGTTCCTGATCCTCTTTCAGCGCGGCATCTATGGATGGTATTGGATAAATCAGTATGTGCTGCTTAGTTTAAGCTTCGGGATGGGTGTTTTATGGGCGGAAGAGCGCTTCCATGATGTTCGCGGCAGACTGCTTGCGGGCGGTGTGTGCGGGTGCATGCTTTTGATGGCTGGCCTGCGCATTGTGCAGGCATTTAATATCACTGGGCCGGTGATTTTGAACTCTGATTATATCGCGGCCTGTTGGGCGAAGGCCAACACTCCGCCAACAAGTAGATTCGGTTTGAGTTGGTGTGGCGTCTTCGGCCATTTTGCCGATCGCCCGGTGATTAATTTGGATGGAGTAATAAACAGTTATGATTATGTCAAACATATCAAGCGTGGTGCGTTCGCCCAATATCTAAGTTACATGCACATCGACTATCTTGTATGGGACGCATATGTGCCCCCAAATGTGGCAGATGGTTCGTACGAGCACTATAAGTTTGAACCCATATGGCACAGCGAGGTTGATTCAAATAATGTAACAGTTTAGCCTTTTTCGGCTTCCAAATGACCTAAGGACGGAGCCAACAGAAAAATGCGGAAATTTGTGCTTGCTTTTCGAGCATGAACAGGCGTATGTATACGCCTGTAAGGAGGCGAACACATGAAATCGCTTGAAGCGTTGCGGAAACAGCAGGAGACCTTGAGTCAGCAGATTACGGATAAT
>CAIYGI010000212.1 GCA_903925685.1 uncultured bacterium | reverse complement strand
CCATCAGCACCCTCAATCACAGATATTCCACGATACCTCATAAACCTGACCACTCCTGCCGGCTTTCTCTCATAAGCAAAAAAAGTTTCCGCGCTTTCTGGCCACTCACAGCGCAAAACCGCAATGGGCTAAACTGTTACCCGCTATAGTCTATCGTTCTTGATCTTTCCACAGCATTCAGCCGCCGTCCCGGTCATCGGTTCTGTCAGGTAGAAGCCCATTGTTGTGGCGCGTTGTTCTCGATGTGCCGATACTACGGCGGAAGCGGAAGTGACCCCGCCAGCCCTCCATCACTCGTCACCTCGTTAATCACTAATCAAGGTCGGACCCCTCGCCTCCCGCGGTTCCCCTCGAAAATCGTGCCATTAGTAGAGCAATAAACATGCCTGTAAACACTCCTCCCATCCCGTAACGACATCGCGAAAGCACCACCCTTGTTTGCACATGGATCGACGGACCAAAGTAATACAAAACTGCGCCCATGACACCATAGCACAACACCAGCAGCGCGATCCACAGGGCAGCGCGTTTCATCCACACTGGAACTTCTATTTTTGGGCCGAAAACAATAACCATCAACGTCAGAAGAATCCCCGCAATAATTTCGAAAAGGAAAAGGCATACGAACATTATCATGATGTTGTACCCTCAATATAGAATTATGATCTCACCGTTTCTTTCTCGACATCTGCCAGTTGGTCCCTCCTTCTTCGGATCTTTCGCAAGGTCTGGTGGTTCGTCGTGCTCGTCAGGTCCTGCACCAGCCGGGTCGGTCAACATTGGAATCAGCCACCCTGCAATAGCGCCGCTTATTAGAATGCCGCCGGCTATTACCCAAATAAGAGCAATCTGACCATCCGGATCCACGCTATAGATTGGACGGTTACCGACGAACGGATATAGAGTTGGACTGTCAAAATTCAGCAAATCATGCCAACCAAGAAAGTATCTAGTCTGAAAATCATCACCGGCTGACAATTGGCCGCTTAGAAAATTCGGACCACTTGGATGCGATATTGGCTTCGAACTCGTTGAGTCATCAATGTCAGCCCGTAACTGTGCCCGCACTTGCAATATCGTGCCCTGGTATATGCGTGGTAGTTTTGATGCGAGTCTCGTCACAGCACCAACAATAGCAGCGGTCTTGTCCCTTTCCAAATGGCGTTCTTCACAGATTTGCCACAGGACGGCAATTACTGCCGAATCTATGTACGCAGAATAGCGAAATTCTCCGATGGGATCACGAGAGAGCCAAATATGTAAATTCGGCGAATAGGCGCGGTACTCGTACCAGACAACGCCCCAAATCGGATCGAAGGGTTTGGTGCTGAACTGCCAGAGATTCAAGTCGGCGATCGGCCCCGATTTGGAAACGACCCTGCCGAAAGGATCATAGGTGTAACTGGCCAGAATCGTTCCATTCGTGCCCAATACGTTCTGCACATTGCCGTTGCCGTCATAGGCGTAAAGCCAAGTTTCCGTGCCGTTGCGCACTTGGGCCAATAATCCTCCGATTCCTCCAGCGCCATCGAGTGAACCGCTCAAATCCTGGCCCCAAATATGGTAATTGGTGGCAACGGTCGTGATTTCCGCAAGAATCCGATACCCGTCGCGAACATAGCGGGTCGTGTTGGTCGTGGAATAACTTGTGCCATTCCACCCCGATAAATCCTTGCGTTCCACCATGCGGGATTGCGCGTCGAAAACGAATTCGCTGCGTTTCTTCTGAGCAGGCGGGATGCCCGCGCCACAATTTTCAATCGCCACAAGTTTATTTTCTTCATTCCAGAAATATGCTTTCTGGCCGTCGTTGGTCAGATTTCCGTTCTTGTCCCATAGAAACTTTTGCGGATTTTCAGGCGGGAATGTTACCCGACGTAGCGTTTCGGTGCAGTTCGAGGAGGCGTCGCAGGCCACGATGGAAATGACGTTGCTGCCCGGCTGAACGCGCCCGTCGCCCCAGTAATTGGTGCCCTGGAAGAGCATGGCCGTTGCGCCGTCAACCTTGACCGTCACCGGCGGGTTAGTGCAAAGCACGCTTCCGACCACGTCCAGTTTCCCGCCGAAATTGAGCCCGGTGAGTTGGTTCAAGGCGTTGAATGTGCCGTCGAGGTCAAGTTGGCCGCGGTCTTCGTGCAGGCGGTTGCCGATTTCGTCATATTGGTACTGGTAGTGGTACGCGGCGTCGGCGGCGCCGTTGGGGCCGTTGGTGCGGGCGGCGCCGGTGAGTTGGTCGTAACGGTCGTAAGAATAGGACAGATGGGAGGAATCTGACTCATCGCGAGCGGTGCGGCGACCGAGGGCGTCGAGGGTGTACGAGAAGGCGTTGACCGGTCCCGCGGAATTCGTGGCGCTGATGTTCACGAGGCGATCCGCGGAATCGTAGGCGCGGCGCATGTTCAGCGCGTTGGCCGTGTCGAACGCGGTCTCTTCCAGGAGGTCTGAGTTTTCTTTGTAGGCATAACGGACGGACCGGGTATCCGGCCCTGCCTGCCAGGACACATTGGTGAGGCGGCCGGCGGTCCAGGAGTAAAGCGTGGTGCTGGCGCCGCATGTCACGCTGGCCAGGTCGAATGTGTTG
>CAIYGI010000211.1 GCA_903925685.1 uncultured bacterium | reverse complement strand
TGCAACGCGTGTTCCTCGGCAACCCCTTTGTGCCGGCGGTCAACACCTCGTGAGCCTCGCCCACGCGCCGGGTTCGGACGCACCGCCATTCACTCTCAGGTGGCCGCCCGCTTTGGGGCGGCTACCTGAGCAGTTACCTTTAATCATTCTGAAACTACCTGATCACGATGGACACGATTCGCCGCTCGACCAGCGACTTCAAGAAACTCACTACACTCAACGTCGCTTCGCGCCGGTTCAGCCGGTATTTCGCCAGAAAAAGCTCGATGATTTCGAATGCGCTGCGCCGACTGTCAATCAGCTTGAAAACAACGCCCCCGATTTCATCCAAGCGCACATGACGTTCCAACACCGGCGGCTGAAAACGCGCCAGGAAATTGCGGCCGCGTTCCATCCTGATCGTGATGACCAACCGTCCGGTTTTGTCGTTTTCGCACGACACATGGTCGTTCAAAACCGGGATGCCGTCCAATGACGTCTTGCGGTCCAGGGTCGCCGGGAGCTGTGTGTTAGCCTTCATCGATTGCGCCGATGCGAATGTCCAGGTTCTTGCGTTCCTCAAGCCGGTCTATTTTCCCGTCTGAAATCCACAAAATACGGTCGGAAATATCCAGCATTTTCATGTCATGCGTGGCCGAAATGATCGTGATGCCTTGCGTTTCCTTCAAATGCACGAGCAACTCGATCATCTCCCGCCCGGTGTTGACATCCAGGTTGGCGGTCGGTTCGTCCGCCAGGATAATGACCGGGTCGTTGGCAATCGCCCGGGCCACAGCGACGCGCTGTTGCTGGCCGCCGGACAGTTCATACGGCCGGTGAAATATCCGGTCGCCCAAGCCCACTTTCTTCAAGATTTCGACCCCTTTTTTGCGCGCGTCGTCGGCGCTCATTCCCGCGAACAACATGGGCAGGGTGACGTTCTCGAGAGCCGTCAGGACCGGTAAAATATTGTAGGACTGGAAAATATACCCGATTTTGTGGCAGCGCATCCAGGCCAGTTCGAAGGAATCCAATTGCGCCACGTCAATCTCGTCGATGAAGACCATGCCTTCGGTCGGCGAATCGATTCCACCGATCATATTGAACAGGGTGGACTTGCCGGACCCGGACGGGCCCATGATGGACAGATATTCGCCACGATAAACGTCCAGCGATATGCCGTCCAATGCCCGGGTCACCGTCTCGCCGCTTCCATAATAGCGCTTGACGTTCAGCGCGCGAATAACGGTGTCGCGATGCACTGGCTCAGCGCTATGGTCAGGCAGGGAGTCCAGCATGCCTACAGTCCCTGACGTTTCATCGAAACCGATAAGAAATCGCTTTTGAGCCGGTACCGGCCCGCACGGGCCGAAAGCATGCCAAAACCGATGTTGAGCATCGATGTCATGGCGAGGAGCATGGCAGAAGCGCAGATAACCGTCAAGATCATCACCAACCAGCGGTTAATCCTGGAGAAAGGTATACACCGCGTTGACCGTGCCGAATTCCTGCGGCCAGCCGTTGATCGTCTGCTGGTTCCAGTATGATTTCTCCACCATGTGCTGGAGATCCCACCGGTCACGCCCGACAATCGCCAGGTTTTTGCCGTCGCAGGCGATCAGAATTTCCTCGGGGTTCGTAACTGCTCAGGTAGCCGCCCCAAAGCGGGCGGCCACCTGAGAGTGAATGGCGGTGCGTCCGACCCCGGCGCGTGGGCGCGGCTCACGAGATGTTGACCGCCGGCACAAAGGGGTTGCCGAGGAACACGCGTTGCAAGGCGTCCAAC
>CAIYGI010000210.1 GCA_903925685.1 uncultured bacterium | reverse complement strand
TTGCAACGCGTGTTCCTCGGCAACCCCTTTGTGCCGGCGGTCAACACCTCGTGAGCCTCGCCCACGCGCCGGGTTCGGACGCACCGCCATTCACTCTCAGGTGGCCGCCCGCTTTGGGGCGGCTACCTGAGCAGTTACCGTTGCCGTATCATTATCGTCTTGAGGCAACGCCGCCACGAACTGGGACACGTTGTTGACCAGGGTTTTCACGCAACCTTCGAGATTCAAGACCAGCAGCAGGTCCCCGCCGGCGTCGAGATTGGTTAGGATGGAGTTGAAGCGTTGTCGCGCTGCCTCCGGATCGGCTGAATACGACGTGTTGCATGTGGCTGCGGTCAGCGACAAAACGGCCAGTATCGTTAATAGTTTGCGCATTTCAGACTCCTTAACTTTAACTTTGAACGTAACTAAAACAGGTCGCCCACCATGGCGCCACCCAACTGAAGCGAAGATAAACTCATTCCGCGCACGAACGCAACTGAAAATATCGAAAGCGCAAACTGGACGAAAAAGGACGTGCCAGCGCGGCGGCCATGGGCAAGGCGCTGCGTGCCCTGAAGATTCCCGTTGGCGACGTATATACCAGACCTACATATCGGGCGATCGAAACGACGAGCCTCGCCGAACTTCCAAAACCGAAGATACAGGACGAGCTGGGCGATGGCGGCCAGGGCATGCAGGGAAGTTACCGGAGACCTACGGTATTTCGCAGTGTATTCTGAGTCTTGGCCGGATTTCCAGACGACGGCGCTTGGGTCTACCGTCCCCGTGTGAATCGATCAAGGAGGGATCAAGGATGAGCAAGAAGATTTGCGGTGCAGATGGCCTGGTCGTGTGCGGCATTCTGGCGGGTCTGCTGTTTGCGGGCTGTGCGACGAACAACCAGAAGCCGCCGCCGCCGCCGGTAACCGTGGCCGAGATTGCGCAGATGAGCGGGAGCGGTGTGCCGATGTTCGATATTATCGCGAAAATCCGCGCGTCCGGCACCGTTTACCGCATGAAAGCCAGCGAACTCGCCAAACTCAAGCAGCAGGGGGTTGGCGACGACGTGATCGATTACATGCAGGAGACCTACCTGCATGCCATCGAACGCGATACGCAATTAAGGGATTCGAATTATTGGACCCGCTGGGATGACGGGTACCTATACGGCGGGATGCCCTTCGGCTGGCCATATGCCCCGTTTTGGTACTCCTCACAAGTGGTCGTTGTAAGAGATCGCCCGCGCCACGATTTTCAGCATGGTCCGGTGCCTCAACGCTCGGGCGATGGTCATCGCCATGACGCTCGGTAGCGGAACCGGTGCGCCGCACGCATTCCAAGGCGTGGAAGAGCTGGGACGGCGTGTGTTTATAAAACGTCTGACGATGGGATGTGCCGGTATGACAACGGTTGCTGCTTTCGGCCAGGCGGTTAAGAAGGACTCTGGGGTCCCGGTAAAAATGCCGGTGCTCTTCGTGGGGCACGGCAGTCCCATGAATGCCGTCGAGGGCAATGAATTCAGCCGCGCCTGGGCGGCGCTGGGGGCGGAATTGCCGCGACCGCAAGCGATTCTCTGCATTTCCGCGCACTGGGAGACCGACGGAACGCGGGTCACGGCCATGCCGAAGCCGAAGACGATTCACGACTTCGGCGGATTCCCGCCCGAACTTTACAAGAAGCAATACCCGGCCGACGGCGCGCCCGAATGGGCCAGGATCACCCGCGAAACGATCCATTCGACACGCGTTGAACCGGATATGAGCTGGGGACTGGACCACGGTACCTGGGCCGTGCTCTGCCGCATGTATCCCGCCGCCGACGTGCCGGTCTTCCAGCTCAGTCTCGACCGCGCGCTGCCGCCGCGGGACCATTATCTAATCGGCAGCGAACTTGCCTCCCTGCGCGAGCGGGGAGTGCTGATCGTCGGCAGCGGCAACATGGTCCACAATCTCGGTCTGATGGAATGGACCGACAAGCCTTTCGATTGGGCGGTGGAGTTCGATGCGACGTTGAAAAATCTGATCGTAAAACACGATCATGAAGCCTTGATTCGTTACGACCGTCTTGGCCCCAAGGCGGAACTGGCCATCCCCACCAACGAGCATTATCTGCCCATGCTCTATACGCTGGCGCTTCGCGGCAGGGACGAAAAGCTGGCCTTCTTCACCGAAAAGGTCATGCTCGGTTCCATCTCAATGCGCGGATTCAGAATCGGGTAAACAGGGGCGGGTTAAACTGTGTCCTGATTGGCGTCCTCATCGGCAACCGTTTCCGGCGTGCGGCCCATTTTGCGGTCCGCTTCGGCCGTCCATTCCACCATGATGCGGTCCATCTCCGCGGGCGCCAAGGTTTCGGCCGTGGTTGCTTCCCAAAGCGGTTTGCCTAATGCGATATAGCAACGGGCAAAGGGCTTGGGCAATAGGTAGCGGCACCAGGTGTTCTTTACAATCCAGGCGCGATCCGCGCTCGTCGCGACGGGCACGATTGGATAGCCCATCTTCTGGGCCAGAAAGAAAATGCCCGGCTTGGACTTGAAGATCGGACCGCGCGGTCCGTCCAGCGCGAAAACTCCGCACGATCCCTGTTGCATGGCGTTTTTCATGCTCAAAAGCGCCTGGACCCCCTTGCGCTTGCTGGAACCCCGTACCGGCGTGCAGCCGAATCGCTTCACGATTTTCGTTTGAATTTCGCCCGCCCAGCTCAAGTCGGTCATGAAGCAGGCGTGCCAGGCGCTGAAATTCGGCACCAGCAGGAACTGCCTGCCATGCCAGAATCCGTAGCAGACTTTCGTGCGATCCAGCTTCAATAATTCAGGATGGATGAAGAACTGAATCCTCAGCGTCTTATTATAAATGGAAATAATGCCCGTCGCCACAAACGCCAGCAACCCGGTGACGGTTGAAGAATAGGTTATTTTGCGCCTCCAGCGTTTGAGCGCTGAGCGGATGGTAATCCACATAACATTTACTCCAGGCGGCTGAGCGGGCGGGGGTCGCAGGCGTTGCGCACGCCTTCGCCGATGAAGACACCGAGCAGCATGACGACGAACAGCGCCAGGGAGGGGTATAAAATCAACCACCAGGCCCAGCGGAACTGCTGCGCCTGCTGGAGCATCTCGCCCCAGCTGGCGGTGGGCGGCGGCAGGCCGAAACCCAGGTAGTCGAGCGCCGCCAGGGCGCCGATGGCGCCAACCAGCGAGAAGGGGAAGAAGGTGATCACCGGCGTCAGGGCGTTGGGAAGAATGTGGTTGAAGATCACGGAGCGATGCGGCAGTCCGGCGGAACGGGCGGCCTCGACAAAGGGCTGCCGGCGCAGGCGCAGGAACTCGGAACGGATGTAGTAGGAAATACCGATCCAGTTGAAGGCCGCGTAGACCAGCAGCAGCAACCCGAAACCGCGGCCCAGCACCGCGCCGAGCAGGATCATGACGTAGAGAAAGGGCAGGGCGTCCCAGATTTCCGTCAGGCGCTGGCCGACAATATCCACGGCGCCGCCGAAGTAGCCCTGCAATGCGCCGAAAACGATGCCGAGCGACATGGAAAGGAAGACCAGCAGCAGTCCGAAGGTGAGCGACGTGCGCAGGCCGTAGAAGAGCCGGGCCAGCACATCGCGGCCGGCGGCATCTATGCCGCATGGATGTCCGGCGACGGGACGGAACGGCCATTGGATGTCCTCGCGTTCGAAGCTGGCCTGCCAGGCGGCGCCGCGCTGTTCGAACGCAAGGGCCGGTTCGGGCGCGTCGAAGCGGCGTTGCACGGCGGCGTAAAGGCGCGCGCGCACCCCGGGGTCGAGTCGGTTCCAGGCCGCGCCGCCGGAGATCGCCCGTCCGCCGCGTTCCAGGACCACGCGCCCGGCGCCGGCATCCGGCGCCGCGAGTTCGCGCAGCGTGAGACGCACGGAGTACGGCGGGGCGTCGCGGGGTTCATAGGTGGCCAGCGCGATTTCGATCGCCCGGTCGGGCTTGTCCCGCTGCGTGGCACGTCCGGCGATGGCGGGCGCGGCGCGGTTGGCGCGCCGCGCGGCGATCGCGTCAACGATCTCGGGCGGCAATCTCCAGATATCCGACAAGCGAATGCCATCGGGCGGCTTGCCGTTGGGACCGCCGAAAAAGGGCGCGACTTCGCGGGAGCGGACGATCGTGCCGTCGGCCGCCAGATTCAGCGTGCCGGTGTCGCGCCGCGGCGCGAGCAGCAGCGTGACCCTTTCCAGTCCGTGCAATGCGGCGGGCTGAAGAATCGCATTGGGACCCCAGGAATGTGGCGGAAAAAGCATCCAGTTGCCCGACCCGGCGGCGAAAGCCGGCGTGGCGGCGATGGCTTTGTAGTCCGGGCGCGTCGAACGTCCGTTGTCCACAAAGCGCGACTCGGGAACATACTGGAGCACGGGGCAGAACCACTGACCGCGAAAATGGACCAGCAGAGGTTTGTCGTTGCAGAGCAGTTCGGCGAACAGGCTGAGCGCGTAAAGACCGGTCAGCAGACAGAGCGAAACCCAGGCCCGCCGCAGGCGCCGAAAGCGGCGCCAGCGGGTGCGCGCGACGGAGTTGAGTTGCGGCAGCTTGCTCATCGGGCGTTGCGTTGGAAGGAAATGCGCGGGTCAACGATGACGCAGGCCAGGTCCGAGAGCACATGGCCGAGCAGTCCCAGCACGGAGGTCAGCGCGAGCATGGCCATGAAGACCGGATAGTCCCGGCCGACGATCGCCTCCAGGCTCAGCCGGCCCATGCCGGGAATTTCGAAGACCTGCTCGATGATGACCGAACCGGCGAACATGACCGTCATCAGTGCGCCGATGCCGGTGGCGATCGGCACCAGGGCATTGCGGACGGCGTGGCCCCAGATGGCGCGGCGCAGCGAGCCGCCCTTGGCCAGCACCGTGCGCACGTAATCGCGGCCGATCTGCTCCAGCAGCGAGTTCTTCATCAGAATCGTGAGCACAGCGAAGTTGCCGACGACATAGCAGGCGACGGGCAGCGCCATGTGGCGGGCGATGTCCGCCGCCTTGCCGAGCGGGGACAGGTGGTCGTATTGGTCCGAGACAAAACCGCCCAGCGGCAGCCAGTCCCAGAAGGCGTCCACCGTGCCCGAGAAGAGCATCTTGAGCACCATGCCGCAGGCGAACACCGGCAGCGCATAACCGGTGAAAACGAGCAGGCTGGAGCCGGCGTCGAAAAAGCTGCCGCTGCGCACCGCCTTGGCGATGCCGAGCGGAATGCAGATCAGATAACTCAGGACGAAGCCCGTGACGCCGAAGATCAGCGAGACCGGCAGCCGTTCGCGAATCAGCTGCCAGGCGGTCTTGTTCGTGAAGTGATAGGACTCCATCCCGAGCCCCATGCGGTCGCGGATCAGCCAGTGCCAGTAGCGCAGGGCGAAGGGCTGGTCGAATTCGAAGTGGCGGATCAGGTCGGCGCGCTGCTGGTCGGAAACCGCGCTGACCGCGCCGGCGGCCAGCGGGGCGCTTTCGCCGCTGCCCATGCCGCGCATCTGCATCAGCTTCTGCTCGACCGGTCCGCCGGGAACGAACTGGATCAGCGCGAAGCAAAGCAGCGTGATCCCAAGCAGGGTCGGCGGAATCAGCAGCATCCGTCGCAGGAAGTATTCGAGCCTTTCCATTTAGGACTTCGAACGAATCATGATCAGCAGCATTTTGAAGGGCGCTTCGGCGGCCTGCACATCGTGCGGCACGTTGGCCGGCATGATGATCAATTCCCCGGCTTTGACCTTTTTCGTTTCGCCCGCGATAATGAAGCTGCCCTCGCCTTCGACCACTTCGACCACGGCATCGAACGGCGAGGTGTGCTCGCTCAGTCCCTGCCCCTTGTCGAACGAAAAGAGCGTGATGTTCCCCGTCTCTTTTTTGAGCAGCGTGCGGCTTACGACGGCGCCGGTGGAATAATCCACCATTTTTTTCAGATTCAAGGCTTTTCCCTTAAGTTCGTCCATGACAACCTCCCTTTGCAAATGATGCCCAATCGGGGCTTGAACCGCAAGCATGAATGGGGCTTGTGTCGCCGACGCTGTCCCGCGACAAGTTGAAAGGCTTTGCCATTGTTATTGCGCAAAAAACGCCTTCCGTTTACACAGCGATGAGACACTTTGGAACATTTCGGCACACTTTTTGGAGTTTTAGACTAGCCATATCAACTGTCATGGACGTCGGAATAAGAAGGTTGTGAGTAGTGAGTAGGTGTGCTCTATGCCTCCGGCCTGTCAGGCGGGCAAATCCGCAAATGGTTCGCCAAGCTTGCGATCGGCAAGAACGATCAACTGAAGGATATCTTCAGGCGGAGGAAGGAGATCTATAAATGGCTGCAGGTCGCGAACCCCCAGGTCAAAAGCGGCGCGCTTTTTAAGGCCGACGGTTTTATCGAATACCTGCTCGATGAAATTCATGATTCGGTGCTGGGCATGTTCGACATGCTGATAGAGCGCAACGTCGCCGCAAAACTGGCCCGCGCCGCGCCGACGATTTACATTCGTCCTGGGCTCTCCAACATCCGGGTGCTCGATTTCAACAAGCACGAAGAGGTTTTTCGCCAATCGGTGGCGGCGATGGAGGAATTGCGCGTGAAAATTCAGCGCGTAACCGCCGGTTGGAACAAAGAGGCCGTTGTGAGGCTCCCGCGCCACAACCGCCCAAAGCAATAGGGCAGTGACTAAGGTGGTAACGTTAGGTAGGGCGCTCTCGCCGAGAGCGCCGTCTTCGATCTACACGCAACCGTCTGTCAGTGCCGACGTTAAAACGCTTGACCCCATAGGAGTTACTCGCCACCTCATCAAAGGATGCTCATCTTCTTCTGCATCGAACGACCACCTTCACCGGACGTGAACCCGCATTCATGGCGAACTGGGTGCGCGTTTTTTTTGGGGTCAACCCAGGGGCATTTCATCTGTAGCGGCGTGGATGTGTGCCAGCAAGGGTTGATGGCGAAATGACTGGACAAGATTCCGGCTTTCCGCTACAAGAGCGGCATGGAACTACACACATTTGCCCATGAACCGGAGATTCTCAAGC
>CAIYGI010000209.1 GCA_903925685.1 uncultured bacterium | reverse complement strand
GCGCGGCGCGATCTTCCGGGATGACGGTGACTGTACGCAGTTCCTGACCTGTTTGGCGGCATGCGTCGAGGGGTTCGGGGTGCGGTTGTATCTGTTCTGCCTGATGACGAATCATTTTCACCTGGTGTGCTGAAATATATATCCAGCAAACATGAGCGTGTTCCTGTTTGGTCGCATCCCGGTTCCTCCAAGGTTCTGGTTATATTGGCCGACACCGAAAAGCATATCTTGTGTGAGCGGCTAGCCACCGTTCGGACGCGAGTGTTGCGTATTCGGCGGTAACGCCGGCACGAAGCGTACACAGCGCGGGGGCGGAAGGGTCACTCGAAACAGCGTTCTTGACGACGAGTCCGGCGTGGTCGAGGCCGTGAAAATTTCCTCCGCCGGTCTCGCGCAGACGCTAAATCCAGAAATTGCGCTTGACCGTCCAGCTTTTTGTCCCTTGAATTTAGTCCGCTGCACATCAAGGCGACAGGTTGCCTTTTCCGTACGATTACAGTAACTTTTACCTGCTTGAAACACAGGCCGAACCCAAGTTGAACCCGTGATCTCAATCATCACCGCAGTTTATAATCAGCTCGCCATGAACCGGCTCTTTTTACGGGCGGTGCGGAAGTTCACGACCGGCGAATATGAACTGATCGTCATCGACAATGCGTCCACCGACGGCTCGGCCGATTTTTTCGCGGCAAATGGCGCAACGGTCATTCGCAACAAGGGCAATTATCCCTACCCGGTCTGTCAAAACCAGGGCATCGCGGCCGCCCAGGGCCGCCTGCTGGCTTTTTTGAACAACGACACGGTGGTCGCGCCGGGCTGGGATCGTACGCTCGCCGAGATCATGTCATCGCGTAAAATCGATATCATCTGTCCCTGCGGTATTGAGCGGCTCGAACATACGTCCGTGATGCGAAGGCGTAAGAAACGTTGGGGAGTCATCAAAGCGCTGGTTGGCCATTTCGGCAGCAACCAGTCTCAATTGCAGCTTATGCTATGGCTGATGTATGGCGACTGGGTGCGCTACACCCGAAAGGTCTATCAGGCCCATGGCTCACGGGTGATCGAAGGTTTTAACGGCAACAGCGTGCTGATGACCCGCGCTGCCATCGAAAAAGTCGGGTTGTGGGACGAACGATTGCAGGCAGCCGACTGGGACCTTTACGCACGCAGTAAACTGCGTCAATCCACCCACCACGACATTCAGCCGGTGCATGTTGCGCTGGGCGTTTATCACCACCATTATATCCGCCTTACGGTTAAGGGCGGCTGTCCACCGATGATCGGCGCGGACAAACTGATCCAGTATGACGATAAATGGGGGAAGACGGAACATGCCCTGTCCCGCATGATTCGCCAGGATGTTTGACATGTTCATCCATCCAAGGCAGATTGTAATTAACTGCAATGTAAAACCAAGGGTAGCCTATGAAAACCGATCTTCGATCACGATCCTTTCTGATTCGGGCGCTGACTGTTGCCGGCGTCACGCTTTTGGTTGTGTCATGGTTAATACAACAGAACTATTTTTCCAAAGTCAGACGTGATTACGAGTTGTTGCAGGCGCAGAACGCGAAGCTTCAGCGGGACTTGATGCAGGCTCGCGTGGAGGCGGTTCAGCCGGTTGCCGGCGCGACTAAGACGCCGCGGGCTGCAGGTGTGCAGGCGACCAGTTCAGAACCCGCCGCGCTTTCGCCGCCGGTGCATGCGCCGGCGCCGGAAGCGAATGGACTGGCACTGGCAGGAACCGAGACCCATCCCATCCCCGGCGGCATCGAAACCACCATGCGGTTCGCAGCGCGCAAGCCCGGGCCACTCGGGCTCGTGGCGCTGGCCGTCCGTCTGCCGAAGAACGTCGATGCCAGGATTCTCAGTCTGGCGCCGTTCGGTCCGGCGGCATTTGCCGATTTCTCCAAGCAGATTTCCGAGGATGGGAGATTTGCATTCTTCCAGGGCACACTGGGTGAGGAGACGAATGTGCAGTTTGCGCTTTCGGTTTCCGGACCGGCCGTGGCCAATGTGCGTGGCACGAGCGGCATCGGCGCCTTTCAACTATCGATTCAACCAACAAAAGCAAGCGTCACCGGCAAGTGAAAAGAATCCGCCGGTAGTAATGGATGATGTTGAGAAACATGAACAATTCTTATACGGGATCAGGAATGTGAGGTTATCGCGGCTGCGCCCGCAGATCACATCAGCGTTTCCCTGAGCCCCTGTTATCGATCGGCGCGACGGGAGCTGAACCGCGGCGTTTGGGGTTATCGTGACAGTCGTAGCAGATGGATACATTGACGGTGCCGCCAAAGCGGTTGTGGAATGGAGGCCATGAGCTCTGGTGTATCTGAAGTCCGCTGCCGCCCTTGTGGCAGAAGGCGCACTGCGCCGCCTCGGGTGTGCCCGGATGGCAACTGTGACAGTGATTGCTCTGCCAGCCAACCGGATGCGGGTCCGGGTGGTCGGCGATACTTGTGATCCCGTGGCAGATGCTGCAATTGTTCGGTTCGGACGCGCCAATATGGCAATTTGTGCAGTGCCTGCTGCGCCAGCCGGCCGCGTGCGGATTGGGATGGCCCGCGATGCCGCCGGCATGGCAGACATTGCATTGCGCCGCATCGGGCGTGTTCGCATGGCAACTATTGCAGTGACTGTTCCGCCAGCCCGACGGATGTGGATCGGGGTGTGCCGCGAGGCCGCCGGGATGGCAGACGACGCACTTCTCCGCTTCGGGCGTACCCGCATGGCAACTATTGCAGTGACTGCTCCGCCAACCGGATGAATGCGGATTGGGATGCGAACCGATGCCGCTCCAGCCATGGCAGACGGCGCAATTTTCCGCATCGGGCGTGCCCGGATGGCAATTGTTGCAATGCTTTTGCAGCCAGCCGGCGGAATGCGGGTTGGGGTGGGAACTTATGTCGGTCGCGTGGCACAATGTACAACCTGTCCCAGTGCTCTTGCCGGGGTGGCAATTATTGCAATGGGTCTTATTCCAGGCGGCGTTATGCGTCTGGGGCCTGGTAGATGCATGACAGGCGCTGCAGGAATCCTGTCGATGACAGACCAGGCAGCGCTGGCGGTCCCAGGCGGCCTGGATGCCGTGGGTCTTCAAACGCCAGAGGTTGTTGTGCGATGCCGGCATCGTGACCTGGTGGCACTCGCGGCAGGACTTTTCGCTGTGGCACACGCCGCAGGCGTTATCAGGCTGGGTGCCCATCTCGCCATGCCGCCGCGTCCAGTTCTGAGCGTGACTTGGAGGCGGCGTCCGCCGGTCCATCTTCTCATGGCAGGCGCTGCAACTCATCTCCCAACGGTGAGCCTGATCGCGAATCCGGACTTTTTCCTTGCGCGTAAATTCCGGGACCAGGGTCAACTTCTTGTCCATCAGCAAGCCGTGGCAGTCCGCGCAGCGGTTCGTCAGGGCTTCGGTGTGACGGAACAGTCCGCCGGCCATGGCGACGGCGTTGCTGGCCGGTTTGGAATATTCCGCCTTCGGCAGATATTTGGGATCCTTCGCCTTGTGACACTTTCCGCAGGTTTTTTCGCCGATCTCCTTGGTTTCAATCCAGTCCCCATGGCACTCTTTACAGGCGTCGTGCCCTGCGGCGGAAAAATGGCCGCCGGTCGGCTTTCCATGGCAGTCGGCGCAGGCTATCCCGTTCTCGGTAACGTGTAGATTGTGGCTGAACGCGAGCTTGTACTCGTTTTCCTTGTTGCAGCCCGTCAGCATGATCGCCAGCAGAACGAATGCCGATAGCCGGATAAGTTGTCTCAGTTCAAACTCTGTTTTCAAAATCGCACCTCAACCGAGCTGCGGCACCTGAAACTCAAATCCGGCGCCGTTTTATCGTCCTCTAGATCGCCCTGTAGCCGTACAATCAGATGGCGCGTGATGTTCCATTTCGCCCTTAGGAAGTAGGAGAGGGAGTAGGGCGACTCCGTCGTGACGGTGCCGTCCTCGTGAAACACCGTCTGGCCGTCGTTGACGGAATATGAAATATCGGAATAGCTGTTGTATGAGTAGTCGACATAGGCTGAGCCAATGCTGACCTCCCAGATTCTGCGATAGCGGTAGCGTATTTCCCCGCTCAGGCCCAGAAAACTATCGCCGCTCTGGACATCCCAGTATTGAAGCGAAACGGAAGTGCTCAAGGCTTTGTCAGGTTCGAAGATCAGCGTCAGATCGTAGTCGCTATAGTCGCGGTTGCCGAAATTCTGGTCGCCGCTGTCGGCGCGGCTGACGGAAACGCCGGGCGAGATCATCCATTTCGGGGCGATCGCGTAGGACATCTTTGCGTAAAGATAGGTGTAAGGCTGTTGGGCGCCGAGCTGGGTGTAAAGCGGCGAGTAAGCCAGTGTTTTGGCGTCGAAGCGGCCCCAGCGGCTGCCGCCGGCATGCACGTCCGTGTTTCCGTCGGGCGCGAAATAGGAACAGTCGAGGTGCGCCATGCGGAATTCGTCGTTGAGAACGGAAAGCTGGGCGCGCGCCCGCACGGTGTCGGACAGTTCCTGCTGGAGATCGGCGAAGTAGTTGTGGTCGCTCGCGTCTTCACTATCGTCGAAGTATTCGGCATAGCTGAAACGCGTCCGGTTGCCCGTCCACGGGCGGCCAACCAGCGACAGCCCGCCTGCGAGGTCCCCGGAGACCGGCGAGTAGAAACTGACAGGCTGGCCGAAGTAAGCCCTGCCGCCGAACGGTCCGTTTTCGAACAGCACCGCCTGTGCGCCGTCGAGTTGCAGGTAATCGGCGACGTCGATGTACTGGCGTCCCAAACGGAGCTGCATGCTGCCAGCCCGATCGTGGATATCCCCGTAAGCCTGCAAAAGGCGGTTGTCGGTCACGCCGGCGGCGTCGTCCAGACCTTGAAAGGTCGGATCGTCGGGTGAGGAATGCGACAGTCCGCTATGTTGCCGGCCGGAGGCGTAAAAATCCAGGCAACCGTTGCCGAGGTCGCGGGCGTTGCCGTACCAGTATCCGTAAAGGTCGGAGTCCTTCGA
The DNA here is from genome assembly GCA_903925685.1 of uncultured bacterium. Lineage (GTDB taxonomy): Bacteria > Verrucomicrobiota > Kiritimatiellia > CAIKKV01 > CAIYGI01 > CAIYGI01. Next base: position 14,751 of record CAIYGI010000209.1, on the reverse strand, counting down.
CGATCCCTGAGAGCGGTAGTCGTAATCGATGCGCAGCCGCCCGTCGAATTGCGCCTGCACCTGCGACGCTTTTACAAGCGGTTCTTCGGCGTGGACTCGAACGGGAACGAGAATAACACAGGCAAGAACCAGACCCATTCCCGGGATGGCAGGAAGTGAAACGCCGCCAAACGCCTGGCGCGAACTTCGTTGCTGGCTCATCGTCGGTCCGTTCATCGTCGGTTCGAACTCACCGTATGCCTTTGCCTGCCCGAAATCATGCCACACGGAACGGGGATTGCCAATCAATCCCGTTCCGCATGGCCGGACAGCCGTTACGGCGTCGTGCGCACCCGAAAGAACTTATGGTCGGCATCGCGCGGCGATATCAGACGGTAGAACCAGGCGTTGGAACTGACGAAGGAGGGTCCAACATTGGTCCAGCCCGGCGGGGTTCCAAGGTCGCTGACGGACTGGAACTGCTGCGTCACTCCCATCGTTTGCGGCACATAGCCCAGTTCGAAGGCGGGCAGGATGTAAACCTGGTTTGTCTCCGGCACCGAGGCCGCGTTGAGCGGATCGGTGCCGGCCTGAAGTTCGGCCAGATCCCCGAGTCCGTCGCCATCGCTGTCCGGGTTGTTTGGATTGGTCCCGGCGTGGTATTCCTGAATATCCGTGAGACCGTCGTGGTCGCGATCGCTGGTGGCGGTCACGGAGGTCAGGTTGCCGAAATTGGCGATTTCCCAGGTGTCCGGGATGCCATTGTGGTTCACGTCGACGAAGCCGGCGCTCAGGTTGTCGATGGAGGCGCGCAGCAGCGCCGCCGCGTACTTCGGATTATGCACGCCCTGGCTTCCATCCTCGTTGACGAAGTTCCAGTTGTAATAGGCCGCCCGTTTGTAGAAGTCCACCGCGTTGGTGGTAAAGCCCGTCGTTTTCGGGGTGGTGCCATCGTAGGGCGGCAACAGCAGCGCCAGTTGGAACAGCATGCTCTTGATTTCCGCCTGCACGCCGTCCACCGTGCCGTTCTGGTCGTAGTCCTCCCCGCCGAAGTTGAAGTTCGTGATGGCCCCGTGGCAACCGGCGCAGGCGGATGTCAGGTACACGGCGGATGTCGCGTTGGTCCAGCTTAACGCGAAGGTGTGGCCGCCGACCTTGTTCAAGGCGTTCGTGTTCATCCCGGCGGGAGTCTCCTGCATGTGGCAGCCGACGCATGAGTTTGTCACGACATCCCAGTGGCGGGATGACGGCATGTTCATGCCGAACTGGACGGCGTTCATACCGAACAGCAAGTCGCCCTGCGTTCCATGATGCGGGCCGCTGGTCGAAGTCAGCACCCGCGCTTCGGCATTGTTGCGGTCATGATGGCAGTTCATGCAAATAAGTCCGTCTCCACCCTTGGTGACGACAACCCCGTTCGAGAAGGCGGCGGATGGAAGGTTGCGGAGCTGGTGCTCGCCCATGCCCTTGGTATGGGGGTCATGGCAGGCGGCGCAGGTGATGCCTTCGTTGTAAGTGCCGCGCGTTGGGACAACGTGCCCGTTGAAATCGATGCCGGGATCGTTCGCGTCGATGAATCCTTTGGTAGTATGACATGCTCCGCCGCAGCTGGCGCGGCTGGAGAAAGCATCCGGGCCCAGGGCATGCGCCGTCTGGCCCCACTCGTAATTCTTCACATGATTAGTCGGTTTGTCGTGGCACTGGCCGCAGTTGCCGGCGCTGAGCGAGATGCCGATCATATTGGTGACACCGCCGCTCAGCATGTGCCGCCGCCCGGGGCCGTGGCAGTTTTCGCACTGGATGTTGGCCTTGACCTGAAGCGCGGCGGGCATGGCGTCCCAGTTGTTCGTCACGCTGGGCGAAGCCATGTTCGTCGGGAAGGTCCAGCCGACCTGCAAGGCCACATCGTCGAAGCCTCCGTTGGTCGCGGCCGCGGTGGTATCGTAACCGAGCACGTGACACGAGACACAGGAAGCCTTGAAGGCGGAGCCGTACGAGCCCGTGATCTTGCGTTTGAACGCATCGGAGTGCGCCGTCTGCGTGAAAGCGGGGATCTTGTCCGAGTGGCACAGTTCGCATCCGAAATCGGCTTCTCCATACATGCCCTGGTAGCTCGAACCGTATACCATGTTCGTAACCGTGAGCGTTTTGTTCGTCAGCATGATCCTGGCAACAACGGTGTAGTCGCCTTTGCTGGTGGAGCCCACCACATCCGGGACAAGTTTCGCGCGGCTGGCGACGTCAAACGACAGCCGGTCTCCGCCATCGTAGGTTGGCAGGTTGGTCAAGGGGCTGGACTGCAGCGCGGCGGCCGACCCGGTCGGTCTGGTGGCCAGGGTCCAGGTCACCTGTGTAACAACCGTGCCTTTCGTCACCAGGGCTTCCAGATAGGCCGGCTGCCCGATGCCCACATCCTGCACCCCGGCGGCGAGCTGCGTCGTGTTGGTCAGCCCATAAACGGTCAGCTCTCCCGGCGTCAGGGGCCGGAAGGAAATTTTCACCACCGGATCGGCGGCTTGAGCGCGCCATGCCCCAAGGACAAAGGCGGCCGCCAAGGCGAGCGTCTTGACTGTGTTTTGCACGCTGCGGCGGTTTACGCACAAGTTGGACATACCCACCATGTAGACATCGCGTTTGTTCATTTAACGCCTCTCCCTTATGTTGTGAATCGTAAACGCCTGTTACCGTTCATGCCCCGGTTCTGCATCCAAATATCCGCTCAGGATAGGCCCTGAGGTGCGCCGTTTCAGCCTGCGGGCCCGCTTCCTTGCAGCGTGCCCTGCTGTTATTGAATTCAAGTATCGCATAATTCATGCTGCTGCTGCAAGTCGGATAAATCTACGAATTACAGGATGTGGGTGAACGGTGCTGCCGGCGGGAACATGCCGCTGGCTCATCCTGACCCTCCGTGCGTGCGGCTCCTGCGGCGGCGTTGGCGAGGCATAGGCCTTGAATTCGGCGGCGCTTTGTAGTAGGATAAAACTTTGTTGAACGACGAAGCGCATCGCGTTGCGGCAGACTCGGCCTGCGATCCGACTGGAGGATAAGCGAATTGGATATTGAACTCGCAGTGGCTGTTCTGGGTGTGGCATGTTACGTAGCGGCGGCGCTGCTGGCGTTGGTTTCGCTGCTCGGGATCAGGACGCGGGGCGAACGCGCGTCGTTCGCGCTGCTGGCCGTGGGCGGCGCGGCCCTTGCCGGAGTGCTCGTATTCGGCGGCGCGCGCTGCGCTTCGATTTCCGTCTTCAACCGCTTCGACGCCATGGCCTGCTATGCGCTGGCCCTCAGCGGCGCCTACTTGCTGCTGACCGCCTTCCGCTATACGCGCGGCATCGGCGGCATTATTATTCCCTATGCCGCCATCGTACTCCTGTGCGGCATCTCGGCCCTCGGGAAGCAGGTTGCGCTCCCGGTTCCCGTGCAGGGACCGTGGCTGATGGCGCATGTGCTGACGGCCTATGCCGCCTATGGCGTATTCACTCTGGCCAGCATCTGCGCGGCGGTCTACCTGATGCAGGACAGCAGTCTCAAGCGCAAGCGTTTCGGCGTCGTGTGGGAACGGCTGCCCTCCCTGGAAACGCTCGACCATCTCATGAGCCGCCTGGTTGGTCTGGCGTTTCTGCTGTTCAGCATCGCGATCATCGCCGGCTTCATCCTGGTGCATGCCAGCGGCGGGGGCGACGAATGGTTTACCGATCCGAAGGTCGGCGCCAGCGTGGCCACATGGATTCTGCTGGCCGTGCTCGTACACATGCGGGCCAGTGTCGACCGCCACGGCAGGGGCGTGGCGCTGGTCACGGTGGCGGGGCTCGCCTGCCTGCTGTTCACTTTTATCGGAGTGCATTCGATCGCCGGCTCCGTGCATGCCTATCTGCGGATTTTCGGAGGATTGACCGGGCCATGACCGCGGCCGTCGTTGGACTCAGTTTCCGGACGGCGCCCATCGAGTTGCGGGAGCAAGCGGCATTTCGCGCCGACGAAGTGCCGGTCGTTCTCCAGCGCATAGGCGCCGCGTTCCCCGGCGCCGAACTTGTGCTGGTCTCGACCTGCAACCGCACGGAACTCTATCTGGCCGGCATCGATGTGGACGCGAACAAGGGCCGGCTTGTGAGCCTGATGCTGAAAGGTCCCGACGGAATTGCGCCGGCCGACGCCGAGCCGCATTTCTACGTCAAGCGCGACATCGAAGCCGTCGAACACCTGATTTCGGTGGCGGCCAGCCTCGATGCGATGGTCGTGGGGGAGACCGAGATTCTGGGACAGGTCAAGCAGGCGCTGCTGCTCGCCGAGCATGCCGGTACGACGGGCAAGGTGCTCCATCCGCTTTTCCAGCACGCCTTCAAGACCGCCAAACGGGTCCATTCCGAAACCGATATCTGCCGCGGCCGGGTATCGGTCAGTTCGCTGGCCGTGGAGTTTGCCGAGAAGGTCTTCGAAAACCTCGGCGCCAAGACCGTCATGCTCGTCGGCGCCGGAGAAACGGCCGAACTGGCGCTGAAAAGCCTGATGGACCGCGGCGCGCGGGATGTGCTGGTGCTCAATCGTTCGGCGGAGCGCGGGCAGGCGCTCGCGAATCGCTGCGGAGGCCGGGCGATCCAGTTCGATCTGCTCGACGATTATCTCCCGCGCGCCGACATTGTGATCAGTTCCACCAGCGCGCCGCATCTCGTGATCCATGCCGCCGCCGTGCAGCGGGCGATCGCGATCCGGCGCGGCCGCCCGATGCTGCTGGTGGACATCGCCGTGCCCCGCGACATCGACCCGTCCGCCAGCCAGATCAAGGATGTATACCTTTACTACATTGACGATTTGCACCGCATTGCCGTGGGCAATCTCGCAAAACGCCAGACGGCGGTGGATCAGGCATGGAAGATCGTGCGGGCAGGCACCGCGGAAGCGGCGGCGATGTTCGAAGGCCCGGGCCTGCGGTTGCTGTTGCGGAAATTCGACGAGCACGGCAGGGAAGTCTGTGAAACGGCGCTCCAGCGGGCGCTTGCCAGGGAAAAACTGGCCGCGCTTCCCGAGCCCTGCCGGGAAGAGATCCGGGCGCTTGCGCAGAAAATCGTCGGCAAAATGCTGGCCCAACCGCGGGAAGCGGTCAAACGCGCCGCCCGCAACGGCGAATTGGAGGACTACGCGCGGGTTGTCAACGACCTGTTCGGATTCGATGCGAAGGATCAGGGCCGCAAACGGATTGATACAGAGCCGGCCGCGCTGGAATCTGGCGAAGAGTTGAAAGGAACGAACAGATGATTGGTATTTCCAAGCTTTACTGCGGCACCGTCGAAGTCTCCGATCCGTTGCGTTACGGGCGCCGCTCGAAGGATTTGCCCTCGCACTTGCTGCAGTTTTCGGCGGACAAGAAGCCGGTCGTGGTCTGGAATGTGGGACGGCGCTGCAATCTGCGCTGCGTACACTGCTATTCCCAGTCGCGGGACGAGAATTATCCCGACGAGCTGTCGCACGAGGACGGCCTGCGCCTGCTGGCCGACCTGGCGGATTTCGGCGCGCCGGTCGTGCTCTTCTCCGGCGGCGAGCCGCTGCTCCGGCCGGACATCTTCGAACTGATCGCCTACGCCACGCGCCGCAAAATGCGGGCCGTGGTCTCGACCAACGGAACCTTGATCACCCCGGACATCGCGGCGCGGCTCAAGGATGCGGGGCTTTCCTATGTGGGCATCAGCCTGGACGGGCTGGAGGCGACCAATGACCGCTTCCGCGGCGTGAAAGGTGCGTTTCGGATGGCGCTGGACGGCGTCCAGAACTGCCTGCGCACCGGGGTCAAGGTCGGCTTGCGCTTCACCATGACACGCGCGAATTTCCGCGATGTCGGCGGCATCCTGGACCTGATCGAAAAGGAGGGCATTCCCCGCGCCTGCTTCTATCACCTCGTGTACGCCGGGCGCGGCAGCAAGCTGATCCACGAGGCCCGCATGTCTCACGAGGAGACGCGCGGCACCGTGGACCTGATCCTGGCCCGCACGAAGGCCTTTCACGACCAGGGCAATCCCGTGGAAGTCCTGACCGTGGATAACCACACCGACGGCCCCTACATCTATCTGCGGCTGCTGCAGGAAGATCCCCAGCGGGCGGAGGCGGTGCTCAAGCTCCTCAAGATGAACGGCGGCAACAGTACGGGCATCGGCATCGGTTGCGTAAGCTGGGACGGCTCCGTGCATCCCGACCAGTTCTGGAGGCATTATTCGTTCGGCAACGTCAGGGAACGGCCCTTCAGCGCGATCTGGACGGACACCTCGGAACCGCTGCTGGGCAAGTTGCGGGACCGCAAGAAATACCTGAAAGGGCGCTGCGGCGGCTGCAAGTGGCTGGATATCTGCAACGGCAACTTCCGTGTCCGGGCCGAGGCGGTGACCGGCGATGTCTGGGCCCCCGAACCCGACTGCTACCTGAGCGACAATGAAATCGGCTATGAACAACCCTGACAGCCTGCGTCTCGTCTTTTGGGAACTGACCGCGCGCTGCAATTTGAAGTGCGTGCATTGCCGCGCCGAGGCCAAGGACGATTTCGTGGCCGGGGAACTGACCACCGCGGAAATCCTCGCGGTGGCCCGCGACATACGGGACGCCGGCGACCCCATCATGATCCTGACCGGCGGCGAGCCGCTGGTCAGAAAGGATTTTTTCGATATCGCCAGGGCCTGCGTCGGCATGTTCAGCCGGGTGGCGCTGGCGACCAACGGAACGCTGGTGGATGACGAGATCGCCCGCCGCATTGTAAGCGCTGGCATCCAGCGGGTCAGCGTAAGTCTGGACGGCGCCAAGGCATCAACGCATGACGCCTTCCGGGGCGTGCCCGGCAGTTTCGAGGCCACCGTGCGCGGATATGACGCGATGGCGCGCGCCGGCGCTTCGCTCCAGGTGAATGCGACCGTGTCCAGGCACAATATTGACGAGGTCGAGGAGCTGCTGAACTTCGTGCTCGCGCGCAAGGCCGCCGCCTTCCATGTGTTTGCCCTCGTGCCCGTTGGCTGCGGCGCGCAGATTAGCGACGACGCGCGCCTCTCATCCGCGCAGATGGACGAATTTTTGCGGTGGTTGTTCCTGAAATCCATCGAACTGCGCGATCGCATTCACATCAAGGCCACCTGCGCGCCCCAGTATTACCGGATCATGCGGGAGGTTTCGCGTGAAAAAGGTCTCGCCATGCCCGATGCCGGGCACGGAATGCATGCCATGACGCGCGGCTGCCTGGCTGGTTCGGCCGTCTGCTTCATCTCGCGTACGGGCGACGTGCAGCCCTGCGGTTATCTGCCCTTGTGCGTGGGCAATGTCCGGAAGACGAAGTTTGGCGAGATCTGGAGGGAGTCGGATGTCTTCCAGTCCTTGCGCGATCCCGCCAGCTTGAAGGGCAAATGCCATGCCTGCGGCTACCGGAAAGTCTGCGCCGGCTGCCGCGCCCGGTCTTTCGCCGAAGGCGCCGATTTTCTAGGCGAGGATCCCGACTGCGCGTTCGAGCCGGGCCGCAAAGATCAGACACTGCCGGTGCTTTGATTGTTATGGAACGTGTAATAATAACGTTTGCCCGTAAATGCAGGGCAGCGTAAGTTCTATCCGTAACTTGTGACCGGCGAGGATTCATAGTCCATGGAAAAGGTAAAAGAGTCCATCTTCAAAATATGGCTTTCGTTCATCATCAGCATCGCGATCGCGGTCGTGGCCGGCTTGGTGGCCGTGTTTTTCCCGCAAACGTGGACCATGGGCGGGGGCATTACCGTTATCGGGTTGATTGCCATACTGGCGGTGATCTGGAACATCGCCAGTCTGTGCACCTTGCTGACCGGCGCCATTTTGAGAAAGAAAGGCCGTCCCGACTCCGAGACGGTCATGATCGGGCAGCTCTACAGGTTGCTCTCGATCATCGTGATCATCCTGACCATCGCCTATGGCTTTGGCAAACTCAATACGTTTGGCGCTCTCTTTTCCATGTTCGGCGGCATGCTGCTGGGCTGGTCGCTGCAGGCCCCGGTCAGCGGCTTCGCCGCCTGGCTCCTGATCAACATCAGGCGGCCCTTCCGGCCCGGCGACCGCATCCAGTTTCCCGGCATCGGACTGACGGGCGACGTGAAGGAAATCGGCGCCATGTACGTCGTCCTCGACCAGGTGGGCGGCACGGTGGGCAGCGAGGAAGCCGTCGGCCGCTACATCCTGGTTCCCAGCGCCATGCTCTTCAGCCAGGTGGTCATCAATTTCACCGTCCGGCAGGAAGCCGCCTACATGCTGGACGAGGTCGTGGTGCGCATCACCTACAACTCCGACATGCAGAAGGCCGAGAGCATCCTGCTCAACGCGGCGCAGTTGATCACCGGCGACATCATCAAGGCGACCGGCATCCAGCCCTATATCCGCTCCGACATGTATGACTACGGCCTGTACCTGCGCCTGCGCTACCAGACCCATGTCCAGGACCGCCCCCGCATCGCCTACGAGATCAACAAGGAGATCGTCAGGGAAATCCAGCGCACTCCGGCCGTGGACCTCGCCATTCCCTTCATCTACTCCTATCGCGCCGGCGTGGCCGAGATGGACCGCAAGGAAGATGACGCCGCGGCCCACAATAATGTGGACCCCCAGCAGATCCGGCAGGTGGATATCGCCAAGATTCGCGATACTGCCAGGAACGTCGATCCGCGCGATGTGGCGCAACTGCGCCGCAGCATTGCGCTGGCCGGCATGCTTCATCCAATTGTGCTCCGTTCGGTTCCAGGCAAGGACACCTACGAGATTTTGGCCGGCCAGCTCCGCTTTGCGGCCTGCAAGGAACTTGGCTGGCGAACCATTCCGGCGGTCGTCCGCTATGGTTCGGAGAGCGACAGATTCGATGGCATGTCGGAGCGGCGACGGGAATCCGCGTCCCAGGACGGGATCAATGCGCCCAAACTCCCATATTCCGGGCAGGCAACCCCCGCTTCAAATCAGCCGTAGTCCCTGGCACATCATGGAAACGGAAATCATGCAGTCGGAAAAGCCAGATCAGGATTTGCTGATTGCCTTGCAGCGGGGGGTGCCGCTTGAGCGCCGCCCCTGGGCGGCGCTGGCGCGGACACTGGGCCTGACGGAAGCCGGAGTCCTGCGGTCGGCGCAGGAACTATTCGAGAGCGGCGTGGCGCGGCGATTCGGCGCGGTCTTCGACGCGCAGAGTCTGGGCTATCGCAGCACACTGTGCGCGGCCGATATTCCGGAGGACGAACTGGAGGCGGCGGTCGCCCGCATCACGCCCCATCCTGGCATCACGCACTGTTACCGGCGCGACGGCCATCCCAACCTGTGGTTCACGCTGACGGCGCCCGACGGGGAACTCGAGGGTGAACTGGCGCGGGTTGCCGGGGCGCTGGGCAGGTATGCGGTGCTGAACCTTCCGGCGCTGCGCAAGTTCAAGGTCGAGGCCGTGTTCGGACAAAGCGAGGGGCCTCAAGTGAGGCACGATCCGGCCTCAGCGCAGGCCGGACTTCCCGCGGCGCCACTTGCGGAGCGCGAGCGGGAGGTTGTCCGGCGTCTGCAGGCGAGCATCGCCGTCACCGAAGACCCCTTTGGCCTGCTGGCCGGCGAACTCGGGTACGCTCCCGACGATTTGCTCGCGCTGCTCAAGCGCTGGGAAGCGGCCGGGGTGATCCGGCGCATCGCTTTCGTCCTGCGCCACCGTCAGTTGGGCTTCCTGGCCAACAGTATGTGCGTTTGGAGCGTCGCCGCCGGCGGGATCGAATCCGCAGGCGCGTCCATGGCGCACAGTCCGCATGTGACCCACTGTTATGAGCGCCCGGCTTTTCCATCGTTCCCGTTCAACCTGTATGCCATGATTCACGCGAAAACGCGCGAGCAGGCCGCCGGCATTTTCGAGCGGCTCGGCCTGGACGCCGGACTTTCCGCGGGCCGTATGCTGTGGTCGGTGCGCGAGTACAAAAAAACAAGTCCCGTATTCTTTTGCGAAACGCCGCCGGCGCTCGGGAAGTCAGGATCCATATGAGTGTGCGCAAAGGTATTCTTTTTGCCGTGCCGGGGACGACCTGCCGGGAGGCGATGCTGGGATACGATCAGATCGCCGCCGCCACCGCGCTGCGCTTCCCCGGCGTGGAACAGAGGTGGACCTACACGTCGGAAGGCATCCGGCGCAAACTCGCGGCACAAGGCGCCCCCGTGAAAGATCCCGGCGCGGCATTGGCAGAGATGCGGGCCGACGGCTTCACCCATGTGGCCGTGCTGTCCCTGCACCTTTCGGACGGGATGGAGTATGGCGAACTGACCGCCACGGTGGAGGCCTTTGCCCGCCAGCCGGGTGCGCCGGTGCGGGTGGCGTTGGGCCATGCGCTGTTAACCTCCAAGGATGACTGGCGGCGCGCACTCGCGGCCATGCTCGCTGAATTGCCGGATACGCCGGGCGAAAAGGATCGTATCATCCTGGTCGCACACGGCAGCCGTGATTTGCAGGCGAAGAAAACGCTCGCGGCGGCGGTGCAACAATGCCGGGAGTTCGATCCCCGGCTTATTTTGGGCATGATGCTCGGTACGCCCGGGCTCAGTGACGTGGTGCGGGAATGCCGGGATGCGGAAGTCACGAAAGTCTGGCTGCTGCCCTGCATGGTGGTGGCTGGCGTTTCGGCCCGCGAGGATATTGCCGGGCTGGGCGAAATGTCGTGGGCGACAGTCCTGGAGCAGGCCGGCATCGCGCCCATACCTGTAATCAAGGGCTTGGGCGAAATTCCCGGCGTTGTCGCCATTTGGATGGATGGCATCGAACGCATGCTGGCGGAGTTGACGGAAACGACCGGCCCGGCGAAGGTGAAGCGATGCGTAAAAAAAACGTAACACATCCGATTCTGCCCCTCTGTCTGCTGCTGGCTGGCAAGCCCTGCCTGGTGGTGGGTGGCGGCCAGATCGCGGCCCGCAAGGTCGGGCATCTGCTGGATGCGGAGGCCGATGTGACCGTGGTCAGTCCGGAGTCGTCCGAGGCGATCGAATCGCTCGCCAAATCCGGAAAGATCCACCTGACCGCACGCAAGTTTTCGGCATCAGATATTGTAGGAAAGTGTCTGGTCTTTGCGGTGACCGATAGCGAAGCAGTGAATTTGCACGTAATCGAATCCTGCCGCAAGCGGGGCGTTCTGTGCGGCGCTGCGGACAGCAACTGGCCGCGCGGGGATTTTCTTACGCCGGCGATTTGCAGGAAGGGCGGCCTGGTGGTTACGGTCTCGTCAGGCGGCCGTTCGTGCCTACAGGCGCGCATCGTGAAAGACAAGATCGCCGCCCTGCTTGCGACGATGGCGGACGAAGCCGGCGGGAATCAAGAAGATGACGACAACAAAGATCAACTTTAAGGCCGGGACTCGGAGCAGCAAGCTTGCCAGGCTCCAGACCCGCGCCGCCCTGGACCGGCTCGAAACATGTTTTCCTGATTGTGTCTTCGAGGAAGTTCCAATCTCGTCGCCGGGCGATCGCGATCTGGCAACCGATCTGCGTAAAAGTCCGCCGGATTTTTTCACGCAGGATCTGGACAAACAGGTGTTGAGCGGCGAACTGGACTGCGCCATCCACAGCGCCAAGGATGTTCCCGATCCGGTCACGGCGGGCTTGGATTGGTTTTGGCTGCCATGGCGCGAGGATGCGCGCGACGTGCTGATACGGCCCAGAGGAAAGAGCGTGGAGAGCATGCCGCCGGACGGCAAAATCGGCGTCAGCAGCGAACGCCGCGAAACCTACTGTCATTCCCGCTTTCCAAAAGCCCGTCAGCTCCCGATCCGCGGCACGATTGAGGAGCGGCTGCGGCAATTGGATCGCGGCGACTTCGAACTGCTCGTCATGGCGGGCGCCGCTTTGCCCCGGCTTGGACTACAGGAGCGTATTACCGAGTGGATTCCCGCCACGGAGTTGATCCCGCCGGAAGGGCAGGGGGCGCTGGCCATGACCTTCCGGGACGGCGACGAGCGGTTTCAGCGGCTGCGGCGTCTATTCGTCAAATCCGTGACCTTCGCCGCCGCGGGCGTGGGCTCGGCGGGCGCCTGCACGCTGGAATGTCTGCATGCTCTTCAACGCTGCGATGTCTGCCTCCACGACTCGCTGCTCGGACATGACCTGATCGGCATGCTGCCGTCCTCCGTGCGATGCATCGACGTCGGCAAGCGCTGCGGACAACACAGCATGCCCCAGGACGAGACCACCTATCTGATCACCCGCTTTGCGCGGCGCGGCATGAAGGTCGTGCGGCTCAAGGGCGGCGATCCCGGCATTTTTGGAAGATTGGCCGAGGAAGTCGAGGCGCTCGACGCCCTCGCTCTTCCCTACCGCGTCATGCCCGGGGTCAGCAGCCTGAGCGCCGCCACCTCGACCACTGGCATGTTACTGACCCGGCGCGGTGTCTCGCGCGGCTTTACCGTCATGACGCCCCGCAAGGAAGGCGGCGGAACCGGCTCCGTCGCGGCCGATGTGCGTTTGCAACTGCCGCTCGTTTTTTTCATGGCCCTGGCCGTGGCTGACGAAATTGCCAAGCAGTTGGTCGCCGATGGCATCTCCCCAAAAACCCCGGCCTCGGTCGTGTTCGGGGCCGGCAGCGATCAGTCGCGCATTCTGACGGGAACGCTGGACGATATCGCCGCGCGCATCGAGCAGGCCGCCAGCGAACTGCCGGGACTGCTGATCGTCGGCGACGCGGCGAAGTACCACTATACAAACTGGGGCGCATTGGAGGGGCGTCGTGTGCTCCTGACCGCCAGTCAAGCGCTACAGGACAAAGCCGCTGACCTGGTAACCGACTATGGCGGGATTCCTGTCTGCCGTCCGCTGATCGAACTTAAAACAACGACCGAAGCCCTCGCCAGGATCCGCCAAATCGGCAACTATGACTGGGTGGTGCTGACCTCGCCCTCCGCGGCGCGTTGTTTCGGCGAACTGCTGAAGAGCGCCTGGGTCGATTTGCGTTCGGTGCCCAAACTGGTGACTTGCGGCGGCGGCACATCGAAGGAACTCTGGAGCCTGGGCCTTTGCGCCAACATCGAACCCGCCGCCGACTTCAGCGCCGACAGTCTCTTGAAAACCGTCGCGCCGCTCGTGCAACCGGGCCTGCGCATCCTGCGATTGCGCTCCGACAAGGCCGGTCCCGAACTGGCCCAGTCCCTGCGCGGCATGGGCGCCAGCGTGGACGATTGCCTGCTCTACCGCAACCTGCCGGTCGCGCATGCCGAAAAGCCCGATTTCGACGTGGCCTACTTCGCCAGCGCTTCCGCCGTCGAAGTCTATGACAAGCAATGGGGCGCCGCCTCGCTCAAGGGCGTGTTTGTCGTCGCGATCGGCAAGCCGACCCTGGCCGTCTTGAAGAAGTGCGGCATTGCGGCCGACCTGGTGCCGCCCGAGGCGACGGTCGAATCGAGCATCGAAGCGTTGGCAATGCATTTTGTCCGGCACTAACTATTCATCGAGGCCATAATGCGAATCGCTGCAATCTCTGGCTTAGACTTGCGCCAAGCGCCGGCGGCCTGTAGAGTTCACATTGCTGGTCGGGAAAACCCGTCCGCCCGGCGCTCGCCCCGTCGGCGAGCGCACGAGGTCGGGATTACACGGCCGAAATGGAAAGGGTAGGAAGGAGTAACTTATCGCCGTGAGCAAGAACGAAATCCTTCAGGAGCTGCCCCGTCTGCCGGCAACCGAGCGGCGGGAAATCCTGGACCGCCTTTGGTATCTGGAGGAGTGGGATGCGATGCAGGTTGGCGATCCCACCGCCGAAGAGAAAGCGCTGCTGGACGAAGCGCTGGACGCTTACGCCCGCAATCCCGGCGCGGGGCGACCGTGGCGGGAAGTGCTTGCCGAAATCCGGGAACGGAAAGCGTCTTGATCTGGCGCGTCCAAATCCATCACTTCGCTCGGACGGACATTCAGGATGCCCGTGACTGGTACGATCGGCAATGCAACGGACTCGGCGGGGAGTTTCTGTTGGCGGTCGAGGACGCACTGGCGCAACTTGAACAGCATCCGACGCGGCAACGCGTTTACTACCGGGGATTCAGACGCACACTGATGCGACGGTTTCCCTACAAACTATTCTATCTCATAGACGGAGAAGACGTGCATGTCCTGCGGGTTCTCCACGGGCGCCGGGATCACCGGAGACTGTTGCGACCGTGACAAGTCGCAGTTCTGTCCGCATGTGATCTGCGACTGAGCAATTGGAGCGTAAGGCAAACGTCCCTTTCTCGAAACGTAGGCGGGGTTTACTGGAAGGCGACTATGGACAGGCCAAGGAATGCCGGGTCAACGGGCGCAAGCGCCGGCCCGAACCGAAACCATGCCTGGTGGCCGAGGCGAAGACGCCGTATGGAGCCGGATTGGCGAAAAGCGCGCAAGATCTGACTGAACGGATGCGAAGGATGGAAAAGGAAGTCAGGGACGTATGAGCAAAGTGCGCGCAAGACAAGTCGAAATGGCCGCAGGATGTGGCGACTTCATTCGACTTCCGTCGACGGCCGTCGACCACAATCGAGTGCGCCGAATGGTATTGACGGGAGTCGCCGGAAGTCGAATGAAGTCGCTTGAAGTCGAAAAGACAAGCAAGACCTAACCATGAACCTCTTCGACAAGCACGGCGGGTACCGCAAGCTGGATTCCTTCACCATGGCGTGTGCCATCCAACTTGGCACCTGGCGGTTCTGCGAGACCTTCCTTAACCGGAAGAATGACCCATGCGGTCGTCAGTTCGATCAGATGACCCAAGCCGCCCGTTCGGGGCGTCAGAACATCGCCGAGGGATCGGAACGCGCCGGCACGTCCAAG
>CAIYGI010000208.1 GCA_903925685.1 uncultured bacterium | reverse complement strand
TGCAACGCGTGTTCCTCGGCAACCCCTTTGTGCCGGCGGTCAACACCTCGTGAGCCTCGCCCACGCGCCGGGTTCGGACGCACCGCCATTCACTCTCAGGTGGCCGCCCGCTTTGGGGCGGCTACCTGAGCAGTTACCACGACTGTACACGGACGGAACCACAGCCCGCACCCATTCCGACGGATCCCTGGCTACGGTCTGAATTTTTTCAAGGAACTCGGCCGGTTGATGCTTGCCAATCGCATACCACGCCGCGCGCCGCACAAACGGATTCTCGTCAGCAAGGTAAGTCGCCGCAATCAACCGGTCCCCTTCCTTCCAACAGCTCTCAAGCAACGTCAAGGCCAGGATGCGACGGGGATCCCTGTAGCGTTTCTCCGTGATGTTTTCCAAAAACCGCCGTACCGAAGCCCCGATCTTCCGGCGGATTGCCGCGCGCCGCACGGCTTGGTACCACTTGTACGAATCCTTCAACAGGTCGGTCGGAGTGAGAACCGCGCCCGGCTCAAAGGCCGCATCGATCATTTCTTTGATCAGGACATCCCCCGCCGTGTCCGCCAGGCAGAGCGATACGGCCGCCTGGCGCACATCGGCAGACGGGTCGTGCAAAAACTTCTTTACCAACGGCAACGCCATCTCGCCCCTGCACTGGCTCGCGCGTTTGGCGATCTTCAGCCGTTCCTCCGCGGTGCGGGAATCGAGCGATTCCACCAGTGCTGTAATTCCAGTGCCATTCCCCAAGGCCATCAACATCATTGCGGCCGATAATCTCAATTCCGTGTCCTGCTTTTGGTCCAAGTAGAACAGGGCTTCCTTGACAATGCCGCCGCTGTCTTTCGCCAGGTTCATCCCCGCCAAGCCAGGCGGCTGGCCCACCGCAGGCGCCACCGGCGCGGAAGCGCTCTCGATCGGCACAGCCGGTCCAAAGGCGTTGAAAACATCCTGCAAGGCGGCAGTTTCAGATACCGCATTGCTCGTCACAATATTTGCAGGCGGCGCCGTGGTCGTGGGCGGCGCGGACGGGGGCGCCGAAAAGGCCGAGAAAAGCGTAGCCAGGGAATCAACCACGACGCCTACGTTTCCGGCGTTCCGCGAGGATCCCACCAATTGCTCGAATTCCTCACTATCGAATGAATCTATAGACGACGAATAGGAGCGGCGCTCTTCGTCGGAAGGATACGACTCAAACACGGCCTGGACCCGTTCCTTGACGCCGTCGCGCAAGACTTTCGTCAATTCCGCCTGAAGCTCGGCCTTCAGGCCGCCGCCGCGCGCCGCAACCCGGATGGCGGCGCAGGCCACATCGCCGTTCGCATGCCGAATATACGGCATCGCCAGACGCCAGGAATCGGCGCCACCATCGCCCAATCCCTCCAATACCGGCAACACCACCTCGGGATCTTTGCCTTTCAAGGCAGGCCCGAAGCTCGCCGGGATGGGCGCATCCATCTGCCGCAAGGCCCCCACGACCGCCCCCTTTAACTGGTCATCCTTAAGAAATACTTCGGCCAGACGGCCGGCCGATTTTTTAGCCGATAGCGACGATAGAGTCAGCACCGCCGTGCGCCGCACAAACGGATCCGCATCGTCCAGGCACAACGCCACATCCTTCTCCAAGACCGAGGCCCGTAGTGTCCCGATGGCCTCCAGCGCCGCGGCCCGCACCCTCCAACGAGGACTTTTAAGGCAGGGCTTCACGGCATCCGCCGCCGCACTGGCTTTTGTACGCGCAATACTGGCCAGAGCCGCCACGACCAGGTCTTCGTTGGCATTTGCAAGGAAGGACCCCGCCAATTCCACCGCCCTGGCGCCTTTCAGACTGCCCGCGCCACGGACAACCGCGTGAATAACCTCCTCGTCCTTCTCCGTCTTCAGCAACTCGGTCAGGTAGCGAACCGCGCCGTTCTTGCCGGCGGTTATTAGATTGTCCACGGCGGCTTCCCGGATCAGCGCGTCCGCATCGGCCAGAAAATCGGCCAACACCGGCATGGCGCGTTCGCCCGACGCGGCCGCCGCCGCCAGACTGCGCAGACGTTCATCCTGGTTCCCGAAAACCAGGCGGTGCGCGATCCTGGTGCGTTCCGTTCCCAGGGAATCCGGCAGCAGCAGGAAGTAAAGCACTTCCTTGACACGGCGCAATGTTTCCTCACCGGCCGCGGTGTTTGAGGCCGACCACGACTCCAGCGCCTGGATGACAGATTCGCCGGCCTGTTCGAGCATGCGCACGGCCCGCGCGGAGCGGTCACGGTCGCCGGACGCCATCTCGCGAATGTACCCTGCGATCTGATCCCCCGTCAGCGGCGCAAATATCCGCGGCGTTTCGTTGGAGCCCGCCGCCGCCCAACTCCGCCAGCGTGCCAGGGCCGCCTGATTCGCCTCCGCATCGAACCAGGGATCGTACCCGTATGTATCGCCGGCCAACTCCTCCAGAACCTCGATGGTTCCCAGCCGGACCGAAAGTTGCGAATGCTTCAACAGCTCAACCCAGTCGCGCCGGGGACAAGGCTCATACGCGAGCATCGCGTCATGCAGGGGGACGCGGCATTGCTTGATCCCGAGACCGGCCATCATGTCCGGCCAATCCGCGGCCGCGACCTCCCTGGTCTGCAACGCCTTCAACCATTTGTCCATCGCCGGTGGCGCGCCGTCGCGCTTGCCGCCGCCATTCCGGTATTCGTCGAGGAACTTCAGGAAGGCCGTCTTGTCCATGAAGCCCTCCGCCATTGCCTGTGGACGCCCGTCACCGGAGAGGATCGCCGTCAGGGGAACGCCGCGGACCTGGAATTCCCACGCCGTCTTCTCGTCGCGGGAGGTGTCGATGGCGACGCAGATGAAACCATCCAGGGCGGCCATGACTTCCTTCTCCGCCAGCGTTTCCGATTTCAATCGTGTGCACCACGGGCAATTCGGTGACGAAAAGACCAATAGAACCGGCTTGAGTTCGTTGGCGGAGCGTGCCAGGGCGCCGTTCAGGTTTTCGGTCCACGTGACCGGCTGGACGGCGGCCGTCTCCACTCCCCAACCCGTGAGAGCCGAAAAGCCGAGCGCCGCGGCCGCCAGCAGCGCCCGGACCCCCGCGACCTTGCGTCGCGGGTGACCATGATTGGCTGAAAAAACGGGCGATCCCCGCCCATCATCCGTTCCTGCCGCGCAAGGCGGCAGGGGACAAAAGGCAAAACGAGAATTGCGAAATTTCATCCGTCCCTCAATGCGTCAGCGCGTAGACCAGGATATTGACGTTTACTTCCATGGAATTCCCGATCTCGTTCCCGCCGCAGCAGCAACATCCGACCGTATGCGCGGTATCGTTCAGGCCCTGCGAAGAGTAGACCGCCACCATCTTGCCGTCGTTCGCGATCCCCTCCAGATTCGGGTCCGAGCCCCCGTGGGTCAACTTGAGTTCCTTGATCGTCTTGACGGTCTTGAAGATGGCATGATCCATGTCAATTTTGGTCAACTTGCGATCCGGCAAGATTTGGTGCATTTCACGGCGGAAGGATCGATCCCAATCATGGCTGGAACAGCCGGCCGAGGCCAGCAGGAACCCGCCGCTGGTCAGGTACTTCTTCAAATTCTCCCGCTCCTTGGCCGACAGGAAGAATTCCTTTTCGCCCGTCATCACAACAAACGGGAAGGCGAACAGTTCCTCGGAATCCAGTTTCACGCTCTTAAACCGCCGTTCGGTGGCGATCGTGCTCTCGCGCTGAACCGCGCTCAGGAACTCATCGCTGAAACAGCGGGATGTCTGTGTTCCGGCATAGATCAGATTGGCGCAGCGGACCGCCGCATCCTTGGCCCCCGCCGGAACTGCAAGCCCCATCGCCGCGCACAAGACGGCACTCCACAGGGTGGTTTTTCGATTCACCGTATTCCTCCTTCCCGGCCATTCTGGAAATAGCGCTTCACCGCCTCGCGATATTTCACCGGCAAACGCTCGAACTGGACGGCCTCCCCCGATGTGGTCGGCGAATCTGATCCCGGCAACCGCTCCACCACATCCGGACCGCGGCCCGCTCCGCCCGCCCCATCTCCCTTGCCCTTGCCTTTGCCGGTCTCCCCGCTGCCGCCGCTGGCATTGCCCACCCCATTCCGTCCGGGACCATACACCGGCGTACCCAATTCGGAATAACCTGACCCGGAACCTTCACTTTCGCCAGAGCCCCATCCCTGGCCCTGGCCCTGGCCTTGACCGACGCCGCGCTTGCGGCACAACGAATTGAACATCTGATCGAGGGTCTTCTTCATCTCGCCCGGTCCGAATTCCGGCCTCAGTCCGCTGCACATCCCCGCAAAGCGATTGGTGCAGCCGCTGGGATGAAACAGGGACTGAAGTTTCTCCAGCGCCAGTTGCGCCTCGCGGTAGGTGCGTGGCGCGTCGCTGTTCCGGCTCGCGCTCACCGCAAGCCCCATATGATTCGAAGCGCCCGTCTGTTCCAGCGCCACGAGAAACACCAGCACTTCATTCCTCAAATCTTCCATTCCTTTCGGCAGTGCCGTGGCCGCCGCCGTTACGTTCGTCACAAACCCGGCCAATTCCACGGCGATTTCGCCCTGCTCATCGCCGTAGCCGCCCAGGAACGGCAAATCGGCTGGATTGGCTTTTCCGCCATAGCGCTGCTTCAGCCGGCGCACCAGATTTTCCTGGCGCCCGACAACCGCCCGGAAGATCGCCGCGCCATCCATGACCTTCGCCAACTTGGCCGCCACTACGGCGTTGATGTTCTGACGCATCAGCGACTCTTCTTCCGCATCCAGCCGGTTGAGCATGCCCTCGGCCCTTGCCGTGCTCTCCGCGCCCGGTTCGCGCATGGCTTCCAATTCCTTCCTGTTCTCGGCGAGTTTCCCGAGAATATCCCCGGCCGTCTTCTTCAAACTCTTTTCGCTGTCGTAGGCGGCAAAGTCGCGCGCCAATTGACGAAACAGAGTTTCCGCAACCGCATGCGCGTCCAGGGATTTTTTGACCGTTTCAGCCAGCTTGGCCTGGTCGGGGTTCATCCACCTCAGCAGCCCCTGCAACTCCTTCAGCGACTGGATGACGCCATCCATGGCCTCAGCGGCCGCCACGTAGCGCGCCGAGAATTGCTCGATCGCCTCGCGATTACGAATCATCTCCCCGTACTCATCCTCGCCGATCACCTTGACGCGGGCGACGCCCGAGGCTCCCGCGCCGGGCAGATAAGGATTGTTGTCCAACGCTTCCGCGTAAAATTCCAGCACCTGCCCGGCCTCCACGCCAAGCGCGCCCAGATTCAATTCCATCTCGAATTCAGAGCGCTTCCCCGCGGCCCCCCGCCGCAGCGTGATGCTCCTGTCGTTGAAGCCCACCACCGAACGGACCCAGTCGATCTGTTCGATGCCGAAATCGTCCTCCACATTGCCGGCCACCTTGATCACGGCCGATGGCGTCGCCATCGAAAATTCAGGCGGCTCGGACAGTACGGTCAAGGGCGGCTTGTCGGGGATTACCTTCTGATGCAGAACCAAAGGTTCCGCCGTCGGCGTGCCCCGCACATCCCGCAGCGTGGCCTCCGCGGTCGCCTCCTCCTGCAAGGTCCATTCGAAGGCCGCGGAGCGTTCCGACACCAGGCGTCCTTCGACCACTCGCACGATATCCCTGACGGAGCGCCCGCGTCCGATCGTAAGCGCTCCATCCTTGAGCGGCCGGTTGCTCGTCAGCGTCAACGTCACTTTTGTCCCGCGCACTCCCGCCAGGTCCTCATACCCCGCCGGGAACTCGCGCACCGGCAATCGTGTGTAGGCCGGCGGCGCCAACCGAACCCGGGTTAGCACAACCTGCGGCTGCAACTGCAGATTCACCTTATGCCAGCGGCTGCGGGCGCGTCCCACCGCAAAACAAAACTCGACCGGCGCCGTGACATTCTCCAGCCGTTGCGCATACCGCTCGCCGCCCTCTTGGAAACATGCGGCCTTTTGCACCTTCCGCCCAACCCGCCGCGTCCTCATCCAGACCTGCGCCTCCACAGGGGCGCCCCGGATCGTGGCCGATACTTCCGCCGAACCACCGTAAAGAATCGCCGGGGTATCCGGCCTGACATCGAAGCAATAATGGCTGTATGGTGGAATATCGCGCCACGGCCAGAGCATGCGCGGCGCGACAGTCAGAAACGCCTCGGTACCGCACAACCTGACCACGGCTGCGGCAATCAGCGCCTGCAAGCCGAGCAGACGGCCCCGTCGTGCCGTCAGGTCGTGCGGCCGCACGGCTCCGGGATCCATGGCGGCAAGCCGGGCCATGGCCTCCCCGACGCTGCGCTGCACAAGAAACGCCGGTAATGCGCCGGCCTCGGATTTCATGCCTGCCGCAACGCCGGTCCGCTGAAGCTCCCACGCCGTCAGCACCTCCTTCCGCCGGTGATTGCCGATGCGGTCCGTGCGTTCCGCCGCCTCGCCCATCCCAAGCCGGGCAATCCGGATCGCCTCCGGCGCGATGGCAACCACCAATCCAAGCGGCAACAGGATGTTTAGCCATGTGCGCACCGATTCATCGAGCGCCATATAGAAGTCCGCCACGAAATAGAGCGTGATTGCAGTGACCGCCCATCCCGCCAGCCTCAGGATCAGGGCGAACAAAAGCCTGCGTTTCCAGGCGCGCTTGAACCGCCCCAGACGCGCCAGAAAATCGCCACGCAAGCGCGCCGGACAGCGGACGTCATCAACGTTGATTGAGAGGGGTATCATGACGTTTCAGGCATTGCCCCCATCTCCAAGTGCCGTGCATGGAGGAACTTCGCCAGTTCGTCCTTCGATGGAGAGGGAATGAGTGCTTGCCCTGATTTGGCGGTCACTGACCGCCAAATTGCGGGATACACTGCGGCGAACTGCCGACAAAGGCGGAGATACCGGGCCGTGAGGTCGTCGAGTCCGGTGGCGCCAAGACGCTCTGCCAATCTGTCCACGAGAGCCTCCCCATACTTCGCCCGGTCGGAGCCCTGCTGTTCGTATTCGCGAACATACCATCCGATCACCCAGTTCCGCAACGTCAGGCTCACGTTGACGGCGCGGTTCGCCTGGGCGGCGCAGTGTGCATGCACCTGGCGTATGGAATCCACCAGCGCGGTGAAATCAAAAACGCCTCCGGTCCCGGCAGCGGAACGTGACTTTTGCGAGGCAAATGTCTTCTTCACAGGCATAACTCAATCCTCCGCCCCGCCCCGGCATCGCGGCCGAGGCGGTACTTGGTGTCGTGATTGCGACTGCATCCTATCAATCGGTTACGCAAAACGTCTCCTCGAAATCCCCCGTTTACCACGGGAATACGCACAGCTACTGTTCCTGACCGTTCATTCCTACCTCCAGACGCAAGGCCAGGGTCGAGGCGGCGGACTCTGGAAATGGCAGTCGTTCGGCAAGTTTGTCGGTCGTCCTCATGTCGACCTTGTACTTCTCCCCCATGACCACGCGGAACCACCGCTCGCGGTCCATGACGACCCTGAACTGCTTCTCGTCCTGGGTCTCGGACACATAGGGCAGATAGATACGGATCGGCATGCCGCACCGCTCGATCTTAGCGCCGATCCTGTCGACACGGCCGGTCCTCTGCTCCAGCGTGCTGGGATTCCAGCATAGATCGTGGTGAATCACGTGACGGCAGTTCAGGTGAAGATCCACGCCTTCGGCCATAACGCTGCTGGCCACGAGGATTTCCGGGTAGAACGGCGTGTTGAAGGTCAGCATCAGCCGCTGTCGGGTCTCTGGTTTCGTCGAGCCGTTTACAAGCCGGACGTTGGGCATCAACTGGCCTGTGCTGGCCCCTTGAAGCTCGTCATCGCCGTAGGTCGCCGCAACATCTGATCCCCTGTGCGTCCCCGTCTGGATTCTGGAGACGGCCTGGACGTACCGGTCCCTCTCGGGACCTTCGCAGCGCTGGACCAGGAAGTTGAGGAAGTGACGCAGGAGTTCTCGCAGAGACATCCCTGAGTTGTCTTGTTTCTCCATGGCCGCCGCCACGTCCTCTGCGGTCAAGTGCCCGCCACTCAATGGGAAGAACCGAACCAGGAATGAAGGAGTGCGCAGATTTCGACGGATGATCTTGGTCAGGTCTGGACGAAAGTTCCGGAGGGAGTCGTATTCATCAAGAAGCCGATTGGCCTGAGCGTCGCAAGCCTTTCTTACCGACGACTCCTTATCAAAAAAGTTCTCGCCAATCTCTTCCATCCGATCGGCAACTTCGCCATTCCGGCACCCCAACTTGGCGGCTCCGAGGCTGAGGATCTCTTCCTCCACGGCCTCCGAGATTCTCTGCCGCAGGACTTTCCCCGTTGCGATGTAGTGGCAGAAGATAAGCACCTTCTCCCCTGTTCGCCACAGATCGACAGCGCGCGCAACAGTCGCTTGGACTTTCGGGTGAGACAGTGATGCCTTGGCGTCAGCAAGAGGGATGAACCGTTCAAGTTGGTCGAGATACCACTTGGCACCCTGCGTGACTTGCGGCACCACCTCAATTGTGTCGTCACTATCGAGAATCTCAGGCACATCGGCGTCTTTCTTTATCTGCCGGGTATGCAGAAAAGCCTCATAACTTGAGGCTAACCCCTCGGCAAATACCGGGCGGTCGTCGGGCGCTTGGGCTGCGGCCCGCGCGGAGAGCAGGAAAGGCAGAACAGCCGAACCTAAGACGGGAATACCTGACACCCCGTCGCTTTCCTTGTCCGTCTTGATCGCGCCTCCCGGAAGGACGAGACGGCGATTCCTTTGCCCCATCTCCTTCGGGAACTGTTTGGGCTTGAGGTGTCGGATGACCCAAGGCTTGAGGAGCTTTTCAGTCTGCCGCATATTGGCTGCGGTCGAACCGTAGCAACCAACCACCTGCGTTCCGGGTGGCGTCAAATCGTCGGAGTTTCTGGCCGTGTCCCACCAGCTCGCAACGTCGCTGAACGTGCTCCGTCCGACTGTGAGGTCGCCCACCCGGAGGTGGCCCCAAGCATTGTCCAATGTGATTGCAGCCGACTGAGCGGCATCCAGTCCCGCACGAAGTTCCTGTAGACTGTTGTCGAAGCCTTCCCGGCCACAGGGAGGTGCGAGTCGCCCCTTCCAGTCAATGCCCTTGAACCGGTCGAGGACGGAGCATAACTCGGCATGCCCAAGCTGAAAGGGTGTCGCTGTCAGGAACAACATCCGTTCGAAGACTCCTGCGAGACGTCCCCGGCTGACTTCGTCTGCATCCTGGCCTGCCTCGGCATCATGGAACAGAGAAGCCAGTTGTGTTTGTGCATTCTTGAGATGATGAGCTTCGTCCAAAATGAGGAGGGGCAGTTTGAGCCGAAGCCTGCGCAGACAGATGTCCCACGCTTTCTTGAGTTCGGGCCTGATCAGGTTCCTTGCCCACGCCAGATTCTCTGCGAAACGCTTGCTTCTGCGCCGTGGCAGTTGCTGTAGCCGCTCGTGCAGGGCATCCGTGTTCAGCAGTGGCAGGATATCCCAGACGGCCCTCGGAACGGGATCATCGTCAGTCGCGGAATCGTTGTCGCCTTCCGGATCGACGCCCCACCTACGGAGGATGTCGAGCCAGAGCGACGGATGTGTCTTGAGCAATTCGAGCCAGAGTTCGTCGCCGACTCTGTTCACCCTCTGCATGTGGATGAGTTCCCCGGCGAACCGGGAGAGCGGTCGGCGCAGTCGGTCCGAACCCCATCGTCCCTTCAGCGCTTGATAGATCAGGGCGAACATCACCCACTTATCGTTCAGGCCGCGGCTAAGGGCGCCGTGCGTGATGAAAATCAGCGAGTTCCTGCGCTCTAGCGGGTCATCAAGCATCTTCAGGAAGTCTTCTGCCCGGTCCGCGAATCCGCCACGGAACGTAGCGGACAATTCCGGCGGCAGGCACTTCTGCTTAAATACGCTGAAATCGGAAGGCCACTTTTCTTTGAGCGACGGCGGAACCATCACGACGACAGGACGCCGCTTCTTGTCTGCGAGAGCCACTGAGACGGCGACGGCCAGGGCCACGAACGTTTTGCCCATGCCGACCTCGTCGGCCAGGATCAGCCCCGGCTGGTTGGAGAGCCTTTTGAGGATTTCACGGGCAGTTCCCTCCTGCCGCCGGGCGTCTTCCTCGTCGATTCGCCCGTTCACAAACAGGTTGATGTCCCCGCAGTATGGATAGAGGTAGTTCATCCACTGACCGTCCCGGCGACAATGTCGAGGTAACGCCGCATCTCCGCTGCCACGCTGGCGGCGTTCTGACGAACCGATGCCATGATCTCGCCAGTCAAGCGGCGTATCTCTGAACAAACGACCGCGACCGGCATACACCCGGCCGCCGTTTTCGGCGAGCACCGGTCCAGTTCGAGGGCCAACTCGGACAGAAGGAACATCCGCTCCTCGTCCGATTTGGCCTCCTTGACGAGAGCGTTCCTCAACGCCAGCGCTCCCACAGGCCCCCGCAGGCGCCACTCCAGACTCTCCTTCGAGATCACGGGCCGTTCCAGACGCTCCCGCAGACCGTTCAACGCCAGCGAAACGCGGCGAGTCCGTTGAAGCAGAAAGCCTGTGGTGTCCACACGTTTGTGCGGGTCAATCAGGGTTGGCGATTGCTTGTCGGCACCTTCGGCATTTTCCCGGCAGCGACGCGCCAGATACGCCCTCAATGCCTGATGCAGCGGCCTCGCCGAGGTCAGGATATCAATGAGAGCCTCCAACGGCAGGTCTCTCAGTTCATCTGGGGGAGGCAACGCCGAACCCGAAACGACATTCACGGGCAACCACGCGGGGTTCCGGCATGCCGTCCATTTTACCCAGAATCCTGCGGGAGGACGTGTATCTGTCCAAGGAAGTTCGACCGTTGTGGAGGCAACCACGCCTTTCCATTCGGCCTCGGCGAAGTAAGTTTCTTTGTGATCGGAGTCCTTGCACAAAACCCAACCCAGGGGTGGAGTCCCTTTGATCGTCAGCAACACCACTCCTTTGCCGCCCTTCTGGTCATAGGATGCGGCGGAGAACGCCTCAGGCAGGATATCCTCGTCGGGCGCGGAGTCGGTCCCCTCGTCGGGCGATGGCTGGAACTTTAGCGAGGCGGCATCCTCTATGTCCTCGTATTCAGGCCAGACTTGGCACAGCCTCTCATAGTTCTTGCGGTCACGACCATAGTCGGCGACATAGACGAGATTCGCCTCGATGTTTGGGGCCCTGCCAAGCCCTAGCCCCGGGGTGGTGAAGTTGCTGGAACCGATCATGTAGACGGCCCAGCGGTCGTCCTCCAGCCAGATGGTCTTGGCGTGCAGGGGGCGGTTCGGCGGCAACTTGACACGCCAGAAGTGGTTCGACGCGCTCTCGCGACTCGGCTTCGCTCGCAGCAGGTTGGCGGGCGCCCTCACGAACAGCGTCTCCTCACCCGGAAGTTCGTCCATCTCAACGCAGTACGTAACCTCGGCATCCCCCCGTTTGCACATGATGTTCCATAGTGCTCCTGCAGGCCGATTATCGCCTTCCGGTGGATCGAAGAAGGGGCTTATGACCCAGGCTTCGGAAGGAGGAGTACCCCCGGGCCAAACTGTAGCCAGTTTCGTGATCGCATCTGGGGAACCGGGCGTTGACGAAAGGAATCCTACCCGCAGTGACCTGCGTCCGTGCTGTTTCTCGCTCTCGCCCCATTCCTTTGCCTCCTGCCAGACGCGTTTCAGGAACGCTGTGGCACGCCCTGTGGCTGGCGAGGTGTCCGCCCCAGGATCGGAGGCGACCGTTTGTCGCAGGAATTCAATGGTGTCGCGAAGCACTGCAATCGGAGCGTCCCCCTCCACCGAATAGTCCAGAACCCCGAACACCTCCTGGTTGCGCCGGTATCCATCATCAGTCAGGTTTGCCGAGGCCACGAGGACGCGCGTGGCGCGCGACCAGTGCAACAGGGACACTTTCGCGTGCAGGACTCCACCCTTCAGTCGTACCGGAAGCAGATCCCACCGCAGGCTACGAGACCCCTTGCAGTGATGTTGGTCAACCAGCGCGGCACATTTCAACGGGTAGAGCTTCTCCTCTCGCTCCACCAAGTATGCCGGTCCATCCTCTGGGTCCGTTTCCAACCGCAGGAACCGGCTCAGACACTCCTCCTCGAAGAACGCGGGCGAAAAGGTAAAGGTCGTGGCGACGCAGCCGATGGGATCGCCCGCATCATCCGGCGGATCCCACGCATCCAGCAACTTCCCGTATCCAGGCTTTTCTTGTTTCTTTCGTGCCATGTTACAACAGCCTTAAGTCCGTCGCGAAAGACCATAAGGGCGCGACGCGGTAGGCATGCACGTAGGCGTCATCGCCGCGTCCGCCTTTGTCGCGAAGGTATCCCGGCCTGATCACGCAACTGCCGTCGTCCATCCGCTCAAACCACGGGGCCTTTCCACCGGGCCCAGGCGGTTTGGCCTTCTGCACTTTCGTGTGATGATCCAGAAGGATATGGACCCACCCCTCGGGTGTGGTCCTTTCGGCCAGGGCATCGAAGAGGTTTTGAAATCTGACCGTCTCCCCGAACGGAGTCAGCGCTTCGGCGGTTCTGGTCAGCAGGTCGGGGATCGTCTTGGCCGCCCGGACCACGTTTTTCTGCTTCGCCAGCGCCGACATAGAGGTCTTCCCGCGACGCAAGGACATCTCGCAAAGGCAGTCATCAAACGCATCCTGAAGAGTCCTGGCAAAAGTCTCGTAAGTCATGATGGTGGAGAGAAGCGCACCGAGGCTACCGTCGGCCTTCTTCACCATGGCGGCGTGGAACTCGCGCTCCGACCAGATTCGTTCGCAGTCATTCCGTTCTTGAATCGCGTTGCGTATCTTCTGGCCGTCCGGCGACACGAGGAAATCCAAGAGGGCCTTCCGGTTCCCCGCCTGATCGGACAGCAGGAATCCAGCAATCGTCCGCGCCTCCTTCCGTCCCATGTCGGCGTGGCATAGGTGGTCCGCCATGAACTGCCAGCCGTTCCACCCGCCGCTCCTGCCCACGGTACCCTGGTCGATGCCGTCCTTCATCGCGGCGACAAGAGATCGGTACCACTGCTGCCCATCGCCTTCCGCCGACTCGTAGAAGCCCCTGAGCCCCTGCTCGGATCTCCAGACGTCGAGCAATTCATAGCCGGCATCGCCCAGTCGGTCGGCAACCTCGATCCTGAGGGTTCGCGACAATAGACGGTATACGCCGTGGAAGCCGAACACCGTCGGGGTCTTCAGGTACCGCTTCGCGGACAGGGGCACGCCGTCTCTTACCGCGCGCGTCGTCTTGTCGCGGCCCGGCAAACCACGCAGCCTCCTGGTCTCCTTGACCGCTCGGACCAGCCCTTCCACCAGATACCACTCGAACACCTGCCATGGTTCACTGACACCGTCCTTGGCAATGGTATCTTCGTCGAAACTCGCGCAGACGGCAAGGGAGACGGCGGTGGCCGTCAGGAATCGGGGGTGTTGCTGTCTTTCCCGGACACCGGGAACCAACCGCACGCCCAGAGAGTCGGCAATCTGGTAGAGACCCAAAGGGTCCAGCGATCCCTCGCTGGAGGCAACTGGGTCTTCTTCTGAGAGTAGTGGTGTCAGCATAGCCATTTCCGTCATGGGGTCGGACCACAGCAAGTCTTTGGACTCCAGATAATCAACATTTTTCTGACCCTCGATTTGTCCCGTTATGCCAGTCCGTTCCGGCGTCGAATTGTCCACTCCGTCGCCAAGGCCGCCAGGATGACCACCAGCAACCAGGCGCGGTCCCAGAGCGGTTCCCACACCAAATTTCCGCCCTGGTCGGCCTGCCGACTGCGCGCCTGCTCGCGTTGCGCCATAACTTCGGCAAGGTCTGCAACCTGCAAAACACTGCCGCCGGAGGCCGCCGTGAGTTTCGACAGGAACTCCGCATCCGGATTAACGTCGTCCATTTCACCGGGCGGCGCCTGAATCTGCAATAGAGCGCCCAACTTGTTTTCCTTGCCCTCACCGGCCGGCGGGAGCAGTGTCACGCGATACAAGCCGGGATCGGCCAGCGTCAGCACGGCTTCCCAACTTTCCGCGCTTTCTCCAGCGGCAAAGTTCATTTCCTGAACCATCCCGACCCCGCGCGTAACGCGCAGCCGGGGCAGTTCCCGGGCCGTGGACGCCGCCCCGCGCCGCAGCAGCTGAACTCGTACCGGCACATTCGGCTGCGCCGTCGAGACCCCAAGGTGCAGCGCATAGTCATGGCCGGGGAGAAATTCCGCATAGGTCCCCACCCAGAGCAGCAGTTGCGTCCACAAGTCTTCGTACATGGCCGGCGCTTCCCTGGCCGAAGGGAAGAAGGACCACTGCCAGAGCCCGTCAACGTTCATCGTCACCGCCATGCCCTTGCCGAAGCGGCGGCTCACCAGCAACGGAACCGCCTGCGCCGCCGCCTCCACCGTCCCCGGCCGCCGGCCCTCCGCCAGCACCTGGGCAAAGGACTTGAGTCCCACGGAGGTTTGACTGCAACGCACCAGCGGCAGGCGCGACCAGACTGCGTCGCTGCGACCTGGCAGCAGTCCGGCGAACAGTCCGGCATCCTCGCCCTCGCCGCGCGGCGTCAGTCGGCACTCCATCGCGGATGACCCGCCCCACTCCACCGGTTCCAGATCCTCCAAGCCACCGCCCTGATCGGCGTAAGGCCGGCCGCGCGCGAAGACGACGCTGCCGCCTTGCTCAGCCACAAACGATTTCATCGCCGCGAGCCGCTCGGGCGTCATGAAATACTCCACGCCCTTTCCGAACACCACAATATCGTAGGCCCCGAGCGCCTGCGCGGTATCGGGAAAAATCGCCTTCGATTCCGGCTGTGGAACGCCGTCCGGGTCCGTCTTGAAAAACCGCTCCGGTGCCGTGCGGTATATGGCCGTCACCTCCATGTTCGGCTGTTTGCGCAGATGCTGCCCCAGAAACTTGCTGTCCCAGTATGGCACGCCTTCCACCAACAGCACGCGGATCTTGCGGTCAAGGGCGTTGATCTCGAAGGCCGACTCGTTGTTCCGCAGATCGCTCTCACCCTCCCATGGCGCTACCTGAAGCTTGTACGAGGAGTAGCCGGGCACCTTGGGTGTGACGCTAAACGATACCGTTTCCCGGCCAAAGGCGGGCATCCGGACTGTATTCGTCGCCACGGCTCTGCCGTCGCCGTCCACCAGCAGCACCGCCACATTCACCTCGCCCGGCCAGCGCGTCACGACCTCGCCCTGGATGCGCACAGGTTGCCCGGCAAAACCGATTGCCAATCGCCGCACAGCCTTGACGGAGATATCCCGAAGTTCCCTGATCTTGCCGAACGGCACGGCAAGCACCGGCGTATCCTGCGACCGCGCGCGCATACCGGCCATTATGGGGTCGGCCTCCGGAACCGTCTGCCGTCCGTCGCTGAGCAGAATAATTCCGATCGGCTTGTCGCCTCCGGCCGCCCCCGCACTCGTGACCGTTTCCAATGCGCGCCCTGCATCCGTTGCCCGGCCGTCGGGAAGCAGGGCGGCAAGGGACTTAATGGTCTGGCGCGCGCCGTCCACGTTGTCACTGAACGCGAGCAGATCCAAATCGCGCCGCTCGCCGGCATCCTTCTCCAATTGCGCTGCCAGGCGGCGGACGGCATCCCATCGGCTCTGCCCGTCCATGTCCGCCGTGGCCATGCTGGCGCTTCGATCCAGCATGACGCACCAGCGCGGCTTGACCTCCGCCCCCGGCTTGCGCCAGTGCCCAATATTCAAGGCCAGCGCGGCCAGCGCGAGCAGCGCAAAGCAACGGGCCGCCATGGCGGACCAGCCGGCCTGCGCCGACAACCGGCGCGAGGCGCGCCAGACTAGGATCGCACCCGCGGCCAGGATCGCCGCGAGCAGCACGATCAGTTGCTCCATTGGCAATATGGGATTCGCTGTCATGCGGATTTGGTTCCAACAACAGGTTTATTGAACGAATCGAATGCGGCCACCGCGCCTTCGCAAAGCAAAAGCGCAAAGGCAATCCAAAGCAAACATGGCCCGAGCGGAATGCCCGCCTGCCATTCCCGCACCGCGCGGCCCGAGGATGCCGACAAAGCGCCCAGGCCCTTGATTTCCGACACCGGCAATGGGCGCAGATCCGACTCCAGCGCCGGGAAATTGGCCGCCTCGCGGCTGATCGACCGGTCACCGACCAACCACTCGTAGATGCCGGTCCGCTCGATGCGGTCGGACACCAGCATCCCGCCGCCTGCCTCCATCGTTCGCAACGGCACAACGGCGCCATCCGGGCCTTTCAAAAGAACCTCATCGGTGCGGACATCGAGTCCCGGCCGCCAGCTTAACGACTGCCCAAGCACGCTTTCGTGCGCCAGGCGGACCGCCACGGGCGATCTCCGCCGCAGTTCCAGCAACAACTCACCCAGGAAGGGAACGAACTCGCCCTGGTTTTGAACTGAGGAAAGTCCCTTGTCCAGCGTGATGTTCCAGAGCGCAAGCGGCAGGTCGCCACGGCATATCCACAAGGCCGGGGTTCCATCCGCATAGCCCATCACCGCCTCGCCCACCGGCAACTGCGCCGCCGTTACGGTAAACCGGCCGCGGACACGACCACGCGCCGGGTCCCCGTATTCGCCGCCTGCAAAAGCCCGGAACAGCGCATGCTCCGGGGAGGCCACCTTGAGGCGAATACTATCGGGCCGGTTCTCCCAAATCAGCTTCGCTCCCGCGTCGCCGGCTGGCGCGCCATTCGTCAGTACCGGCATCATCCGCGCCAGCGGCATGCCGGCGGCCGGATACCACACCACGGGGACGCCCCGTTCCAGAAATCCGCGCACTCGCCCCGGTTCCGTACCATCCCAACCGGACAACATCAGGAAATCGCAGCGCGTTTCCGGATTCGCGAGCGACTCGACGTTCAACAGCTCCGGCCGTGCCCAGCCCAAGGCCCGGCAACCACGCGCCCAGGTGGCAGCCGTCGCATCGTCCTTGCCATATGAAACAACGCCAACCCGCAGCACATCGGTGGGCTCAATCAGCGCCCAGCGCCGGTCGTCGCCAGGAAAGCCATCCTCCGCCAGCGACACGCTCGCCGTGAATGGCAATGAGGAGGCGATCCTTTGCTTGAACATCACGGTTGCCCGACCCCATGGGGGAATCACCGCCTCGCGGGAGGTGCGCGCCGATTCCACCGCCAGGACAACGGTCTTCCGCTGCGGCAGCCCCGAGAAGTTGCCGACTTCGCAAAGAATCGTCCCCTCCTCGCCCGGCAACGGCCGCGCCGGTTCGGCCACGACACTCAGGATCGCGGCATTCGGCGCTTCGCCGCGCGCAATGCTTACACAGGTCAAACCGATATCCGGCGGCAGGCGGGGCTGGACACCGCGCCAGTTCGAGGCCTGAAAATCGCTGACGACGCAGATTTCCTTGCGCCCTTCCTGTCCGTTGAGCAGACGCACGGCCAGGCGCAGCGCCGCCTCGGGATCGAGGGCCTCGGATGTCAGACGCGCCCGCCGGATCTCGCCCTGCAGGTAGCCGATATTGCCGCCCATTGCCGGAAATACCGCGCGCGGCGCGGCGCCCGCCAGGATCACATCGGCGGCATCGCGCGACGACAGCCCGGCCAGGATTTCCGAAGCTTCCGCGCAAGCCACGGCAAAGCGCGTCTGGCTGCCGTCCGACCAGCCCATCGATGCCGAGGCATCCAGGATCACGACGACATTACGCCGCTCGAAAAATCCGCCGCCGCCGTGCGAAAAAATCACGGGACGCAGGAAAAGCAGAATCACCGCCGCCGCCGCCGCGGTGCGCAGGATCAGCAGCAGCCAGTCCTTCGGCTTGCGAATACGCTGCGTGAAGCGCAGGGCGCGGCGGATAAACTCCACCGAACTGAAATCCATCAGCGGCGGACGGGCCCGGGCAAAAAGGTGTACGACCGGCGGCAATAGAATCAGGATCGTCAGCGGCCACAACACCGCATTGAGAAAAACCACGCTCACTTGGTCAACCTCTCGAACAGCCGGTGAAAATGCGTGTCGGTGCGCGCGATTGTGTAGTCCACATTCCGGCGCGTCGCCAGGTCGCGCAGCGCATCCATATGCCGCCCCAGCGCTAAGCGGTATCCGTCGCGCACGTCATCGGTATGCGCTATCACCCTCTGCCCTGTCTCCAAGTCGTGAAATGCCACCAGCCCCTTGCCCTCCAACTCCAGTTCGGCGGGCGTCAGCACATGAAAAAGGAAGACCTTGAAGCCGCGATGCAGGTATGGCCCGAGAGCGGCGAAAATCGCCGCCGGATCGTCGAAGAAATCCGACACCACGATCAGGATGCCGCGCCGCTTGAGCAACGGGAAGGAGGAGCGCAACGCTTCCGCCAGCGAGGTGCGCTCCCCCGGCCGGTTGCGCTCCAGCAGATTCAATATCCCGTTTAGGTGCGTGCCCGTGCTGCCCGGCGGGATGAAGGTGCGGATCTTCCGGTCGAAAAGCTGGAGCGACACGCGGTCGCCGCCGCGAATGACCAGGTAGGCCAGGCAGGCCGTGAAGAACGAGGCATATTCCAGCTTAGACGGATCGCGTCCGAATCCCATCGAAGCACTGCTGTCCAGGAAGAGGTGGCAATCCATGCTGGTCTCATGGTCGAAGGTCCGCAGATAAAAGCGGTCCGTACGCCCATAGACCCGCCAGTCGACCAGCGCCAGATCGTCGCCGGGCACATACTGGCGGTAGTCGCGGAACTCGACCGAAGACCCGCGCGAGCGGGAGACATGCCGCCCGGCATAGTAGCCCTCCACCACGGCCTTGGGTGCGAACTCGAACCCGGCCAGGCGCCGGATATCCTCCGGTCTCAAGTACTGGAAGCGTTGATGTGTCACGGGACTCACGGGTAAAGCCTGGATCAGAGCGACGATTCCAGCTTCTCGATAATCTGATCCACGGTCACCCCGTCGCCCGTCGCGTTGTAGTTCGGGATCACGCGGTGACGGAGGACGGGCTTCATGACGGCACGCACCTCCTCCAGGGAGGCCGCCGACTGGCCGCGCAGCATGGCCAGGGCCTTGGCCGCGCTGGTCATCGTCTGCGAGGCCCGCGGCCCCGCGCCCCAGGCGACGTAACGCTTCACATAGTCCCCCGCCAGCGGCGAGTTCGGGCGGGTCGCGTTGACCGTGCGCAGAATGGCCTCCAGCACATGGTCCGGCACCGGCACATCAAGAATCATCTCCTGCAACGCCAGCACCTCATCGGCCTCCAGCACCTTGGGTGTTTCGGCGACATGGCGACCAGTGGTGCGAAGCACGATGTCGCGCTCCTGATCCATGGAGGGATAGTCCATCGTCAGACTGAAGAAAAAGCGGTCCAGTTGCGCCTCCGGCAGCGGATAAGTGCCTTCATGCTCGATGGGGTTCTGGGTGGCGAAGACAATGAACGGTTCTGACAGTTTCATGCTCTTGCCCGACACCGTCACCTGCTTTTCCTGCATCGCTTCCAGCAGCGCCGCCTGGGTTTTCGGCGGGGTGCGGTTGATTTCGTCGGCCAGGATCAGGTTGGCGAAAATCGGTCCGGGCGCGAACTCGAACCGCCGCCGCCCGCCGCCCTCCTCCTGCAATATGTCGCCGCCGGTGATGTCCATCGGCATCAGGTCCGGCGTGAACTGGATGCGCCGGCTGACCAGTCCGAGCGTCCGCCCAAGCGTCGTCACCAGCAAAGTCTTGGCCAGACCCGGAACGCCGATGATCAGGCAATGCCCCTTGCACAGCAGCGAAGTCAGCAACAACTCCACCACGGCATCCTGCCCGACAATCACAGTGCCGATCGCCTTCTTCAGCGCTTCAATTTGAGAACGCACCTTGTCCCACCGTTCGCCCGCGCTTTGACTTTGTGTCATGATTCAATCCTTCCGACTTGTCTTGTTTTAGACATTACTTCTATTCGACCACATCCATAACCTCGCTGTCCCCATCATCCTCGTTATCATCGCCTTTTTTCTTGTCCTTATCCTTAGATGGCAGCAGCCCGGTGAACGACACGGAGGCACCTTGACCGACCGGTTCATCGGGCTTGCAGAGGGACTCCATTGCCGTCTGGAACCGTTCAGCCTGCTGTTCGAACGTTCTTTTGATGGTGTCCATCTGGTCTTCCGCATTGTCGTCACTTTCGTCAGCGGCTGACGCAACCGTCCCCGTCGCCGCAACCGGAGCGGCCAGGTCCACCAACCACATGCCGTTAGCGTAGTCCCGTCCGTTCCTCAGCATCCCCATCACCAAGCCTTTCCGTTTGCCGCTCTTGCCGCTGAGCATGGACCCATAACTCGATCCGTACATACGCCGCATGGAATCGTCGGCCGGGGTCACGTTGAGAGAGACACCATTGCCAATCCCGTCCGAGGCGAGCGAGACGACAAAGACCGCGCCAGTCGCAAGTTGCCGGCTGCAAAGCTCCCTCATTTCCGCGATCGCGTTCGTGGAAATCGTCGTGCCCGACAGTTTCCGCAGCCGGGCAAGTTCCGCCGCAGGCAGCGCCGGCGCGGCCTTCACCGACACGATGCGCCGTGACAAAGGCGCCAAAACTTTGGCGAGCGCGGCATTTTCACGGGCGGCCTCTGACAGATAAAGGCCTTCGGCATCGGTCAGCTTTTCGATGACAACGCCCAGCGCCTCGGGAGTCGCCTTCAATATGTCCGCATCGATCGCCTTGCGGCGCTCGGCGGTCACGTCGTCCGCCGCCGGCATTTTTGGCAGTTGCTCTTCCGTCTTCCCGTCCAGACGGGCAATGGCGCGGGCTCGCATAATTCTAGCCATCAGCTCCGGACTAAGATTTTCGGTTCCACCATAACGGCCGTATCGCTCCATCTGCGAGATTTCTCCATAGAGTGTTTCAATGTCCGTGGCAGCTATGTCGGCAACCGTCCATTCATAAACTCCGCCGGAATACATTCTCCCCGCGGGTATCGCGCGGGTATCGGCCAAAAGGATTCTCCACTCGGCGGCATTGGTGGCGATGTTCAACTTGTTCTTGTCGGCGAGTTTCTTCATGACACCTTCCATCTCTGCTTCACCTGCCTCCGACAACGCCTCCTGCGCGCGCTCATGCAAACTGGAATATCGCATCATCGGAATCATCTGTAGAATCCGTGACCGCGCCGCCACGTTGGTTGTCTTGACAACCGCCGCCAGCAGGGCGGGAACCGCCTTGGCGGGAGGTTGACGCCCCAACAATGTATAGGCCGCCACGGCGCCTTCATTCTCGTTGCCGGATTTCGCCAGCTCGGCGACAATCTCGGACAACTCCTGCTTCTTTACCAAGGCCCGCAGGATCTTGAGTTCGCGTTCAGCCTGCTTTTCCATCTGCTTGGCGTAACCGGCGTTGTTAGCCATAGCAGCCGGCAATTCGACTTTTTTGCGCATGGCCGCATATTTTTCGACGAAATCCGCCGCCTTCTCGCCTCTCTTCTCGACATACTGTTGCACCAGCCTGTTGCCGGACCCCATCATAATGTCCATACCGCCCGATTCCTCCGACGGCGGGGTGAGCAAGAAGGCTTCAATGACCGGCGCATTCGTTTCAAAGTCGTAATTGAGCATGTAACTGACGGCGGCTTGCTTCTGGTTCTGGTCCCCATTGTTCAAATAGTGTCTGACCAGAGCGGAAGGCGTCAGATCCTTGAGCGTCGCATAGGCCTGTTTGGCCGCCTCGATCACCTCTTCCGGGGCGGTCTCCGATGCTTCATGCCGCGGATTCATCTCGCTTTTACAGATCGGCGCCAGCAGGCCCCTGGCAATCTCTCCGCGGGTCACAGGACGTTCCATGCGCTCGTAGAACAACTGGGTGCGTTTCGCCTCAGGTGTACGGGCGTCGCTGTCCGACGACGATGAGACAGTCGGCAGGCCGACATCGTTTCGCCGCAACGGGCAAAGGGTGTCATCGGAAACCAGCGCAATCAGCAACGGGATGGACTTGACCCCGCGCGCCTTGATGCGTCCGAGCGCGCTGTTGTCGATCCTTGCACGCGCCGTCTTGTCCGGCGGAAGGATCCACAATTCGCCACTTCCGCCGTACGTGCCGGCCTGATTGGTTTCCAAGGCCAGCGCGGCGGCCAGCTTCAGATCCTCCTCGGCCAGCCCCTCGCCCTTGACCACGGGCGGCTCCAGCATGCCTGCGCGGAGCTGCAAACGTTCGGCCAGCAGCCTGGCTGCGCCCGCCTTGCGCCAGCCGGCGGGATATTTTTTCACCAGCCCGGCGACCGCCGCCTGATAGGCGGTCCAGTCGCGCGTTTTCCGGAAAACATCGGCAGCCGCGGACAACTGGGCGTCCGCCATGACGTTCAAGGCGCCGACAATGACCTTGCGTGGATCTCCGATCAGTTTGAAAAGGCTGCCCGCCAGCGCATTCGCCTCCTGTACTTTACCGTTCTGCCAGGCAAAAGCCGCCATGATGAAAAGCACACCAACCGGCTCGTCCGATTGAAGAAATGAGTCATAACTCATTTCACGACCGCCGTCGGTCTTGGCTTTGATCTTTTTATCCACGTACGACTTCGCCTTGGCGAGGTCGCGGGACAGGTCGGTCGGGGTCCAATTGCCGGTATCGGCTAATTCGTTCGCCTGATCCAAAACTCGTATGACGGCGGGCTTGCCGCCCTTTTCCTTAGCCGCCGCGGCCTGGGCCATGGCATTGCTGTGTGCCCTGGCTTCATACATGTTCAGGACTGTCTTCTGATCGAGAAGTTCCAGCCTCCCGCCTACGGCGGAAATCAGCACGCTTTTGCCGACCTTGTTTTCGGATAAGAGCCAGGCATTGCCGGACAGTTGGATTTCATAAAGGTCGTAGTTCATCGAGTAATGCGAACCAGCGCCGTAATAGTCGAGCTTGACGTAGCTGGCCTTGGCAACATCCGGCAATCCCATGCTTATGAAAGCACGAAATCCCTGGCTGTAGTCCGGCGCATTGGTGGCGCCGGTGACATTCGATGTCGCGGCCGGAGCGGCATCCGGCGCGCTTTGCGCCCCCGCCTCCGTTACGCACAGTACCCCCGCCGCGATCATAAACCCCAGCCCCCATCCGAATAATGCGCTACGGTTCATCAACACTCGCTCCTTAACTTGCCAGGTAGTAACAACCATGGTTGTCTGAACTACAGGCTGTCAGACTGAAGATGAGGCGAGAATATATTGCCGGAGCATCCTAATGCAACAAAACAAACGGGCGATCCAAAATCCTCGCCAAAAGTCATTCCGTCCTTCTGGCGACAAGCATTGGACCTCACACCCACGCGGCTCGCGAGGACGCTCGCCCTCCCGAATATTTCTCTAGTGAGTCTCGATGACGTTTTGGGGAGGGCGAGCGTCCTCTGACGTCCACCGGCGATAAACCCATCGCCCATCTGAGCGGAGACGTTTACGGATATTATCTGTTCGGTGTCTGGCCGTTGATGACCGGCAATCCCGACAATCCCCACAAAATGTCGTGGTTCAAGGATACCGTGACGGAAAGCGCCGCCGTTGGCATGCTTACGAAAAAGAGCCAGGAATTGGGCGCAACCAAAACCACCGACCTTGTCACCCTTACCGATTCCACTGGCATGAAAACGCTCTTCCTGATCTGGTATTGCGATGTCCAAGTGTCGGGCAACGCGGTGAAATAAGCGCAGCAGCCCTCCGCAATAAAATCATCCGTTGCCACAACTCAAGGTAATCAGAATTCCGTCGCGCCGCCGGCCCGCAGCCGGATGGAACGGAGCGAGAGACGTGCGTAGCCGCCTGCCTGCGCTCGTGCTACGTAGCGAAGCGCTACTTCGCAGAGTAGCAGCAGGTGGCCGTGACTGTCACGAACCAGTCTCCGCAACTGCTACGCGACAGGCGCGCCACCGCGCGCAGCGCGGCGGCTACGACACGCAAGATCAATATGAACGTAGGTGTCTCAGAGCAGGAGTCAGAATGAGAGACACTGCTAAGACATTCGAGGTTTTAATGGTTTGGCAGAAGGCTCACTAGCCCAAGTTTCGCGGGTACTCAACGGTTTCGGGCAAAATCGGTTCGATTTCAGTCGCAAGTCCCTGATATATCGTGTGGGTTTCGGTTTGTAGTGCCCATAAATGCCTGAGTTCCATTGACGCGCG
>CAIYGI010000207.1 GCA_903925685.1 uncultured bacterium | reverse complement strand
TTGCGCCATAGCCTCCCGCTATTTCTCGCGGATTCACCACAATCCCACGCCCTTGCGAAATTCATCCGCCACTATATTGACATCGACAGGGCCGAAGGACTACGCTTGGTCGCATGAGTCACAAAACGGGACTCTCAAGCTTAGTTGTGTTCATGGAGTTAATCGTCATAAACTTCTTTGCACGTTAATCCCGGAAGAGCCTTTTGCGATAACCGTGCCGTTTTGTTCATGAACCCGGCCCTGAAATGGATAAGACGGGTGGACATATGGGCCCTTTGCGTAAAGATTGGAAATACCGGTTCCAAATAAGCAGCGCGGTGGTGGCCGCGGCATTGCATCCCGGCCAGGTGAATGATTGTAAGGGACTGCCGAAACGCTCGTCATAACTATAGGTCCAGAAAGCTCCGCCAGCGTGCTGCCCTCGAATCATGGCATTGGCCGTCGCAATGGCTTTGGCCAGGTATTCTTTTCGTCCGGTGGCATAATGAAGCGCTGCCAAGGAAATAAGCCAGTTGCCGGTATGCGCTTCCATAGGGCAATAACATGCGTATTGTTCCAAAACCGCAGGGGTCGGACATCGCGTGATGATGATCATGCGCCTATCCGCTCCACGAGGTTCACTGCCGTCTGGACCAGGACCGCGCCGGCTTCCGGCGCAAACACGGCATTGGTTGCTTCATAGCCGCCGGCCGCAGCCGCCTCTGGCGTCACAATGTACCCCTGCAACTCTCCGTTCACAAGGCTGACGACAAAGACACGCCGGGAGGCTTCCCGCTTGATGGCCAGGCCGTATTCCACAAAGCATTCGCCCGGCAGGCCGGCCACGGCCACGTCGCCGATCCGCAGAACCTGCACTTCAACGGGGGCATACTTCTTCAGCAGTTGCGCGAGGTCGCCGCTCGCGTTGGCGTCCGCCAGTGCGACGGTGCCTTCGGCGCCGAACACGGCACACTCGGCGGTGCGGACGGACGGACGCGGCGCGCCATTAGCCTGGAGGCGCGCATACTGCCGCCGATATTCCTCCAGTTGTGCGCGCGCCGCGGCGGGTGTCGGCATCGGCCGGCGCGGCAGTTCGACCGTGGTCAAGGCGGCGGACAATCGCGGCGCGGCTGTCCAGTGAGCTGGCTGGATGCTGTCCAGTGCCGTGGCCGCCGCCGCGCCCAATTTGCGGCCCAGGCGTTCGGCTTCCGCAAAGGTCTGTCCAGCGACAAAGTAACGCGGGCTCTGGTTGCCGCTGGGGCCCATCTGATATAGCACGGTCACGCCTTCACCCAGGCGCTCCCGCAGATGCACCCTGGCATAGTGCGGAAAATCGGACGACACGAGCGTGGAATCCTCGTGCAGCACCGTCGGATGCATGCCGTAGATCAGCGACACGGCGAGCATTGCCCGGGTCTGCGCGTGCCGCACCGCCAGGATGCCGCATTCGGGATCGGTGACGCCGTCCGCTGCCAGCCGGTTTCCGCCAACCCCGCGCGCGTCCGCGCTTGTCCAGGCCAGTTCTGCCGGCATCAGTTGTGCCGCGGCCTCTTTGGCAGTC
This sequence comes from uncultured bacterium, assembly GCA_903925685.1. Classification (GTDB taxonomy): domain Bacteria; phylum Verrucomicrobiota; class Kiritimatiellia; order CAIKKV01; family CAIYGI01; genus CAIYGI01. The sequence goes on along the minus strand of CAIYGI010000207.1, from coordinate 3,837 downwards.
GCAACCGCTTGATCCCCAACCCAGGCCAGGTAAGCCGGGTCAGCCGACGGCACGGCCGGATCGTTGCGCCACCCCAGCAGTTGGCGCGTCACGGGCCCCGAGTGCGTGTGCGTGCAACTGATGAAGACACCGGACTCCGGCATCTGCAGCGCCTCGGCCACGCGCTGGCGGAGCGCGCGGACTATCGGCGGAGACAGCAGCAGCAGGTCCAGCGCCACCAGGACGATGCGCGTTTCCGCATGGTCCAGCACCAGCGCCGACGCCAGCAACGGGTCGTGAATCCCCGTCGACACGCGCTTCACGTGCGGATAACCGTATAAGGACATGGGGCTGCGCGGGCTGATATCCCGCGCAGCAGATCCGGCGCGCAGTGGCATGAAAGCACTCACGTATTCCCTTCCGCAGTCATGAGGTGTTGTAGCGTCGGCTGTCCTCAGCCGAAAACAGTTCGCGCGGAGGACAGCGCACGCTACATTCTTACGACTGCCCCCTTATGGGCAACTTGACAGCATGGTAGTTTTTGCTATTGTTGTTCGAATTCGCAGCCAATCTACCATGCAATAGGCGGTGAACGCAACCGCAACCCCTAAGAAGAATCAGTGAATAACAAAAACAGCAGGATTCGAGTTGGAATAGTCGGCGTCGGCTCTTTTGCTCAGTGCTTCATCCCTCTTTTCAAGGCGCACCCGCTTGTTGAAAATATTGTGCTATGCGATCTTGATTCGAAAAAACTCGCGGAGAACTCAAAAAAACACGCCGTTCCGGACACCTGCTCATCGCTTGATGAACTGTGCGCAACGGACGTGGATGCGGTGGCCATCATCACCCAGCATCATCTGCATGGTCCCCAGGCCGTACAGGCGCTCAAGGCGGGAAAGCACGTTTATTCCGCGGTTCCTTCGGCGATTTCGTTGCCGGAGATCACGCAGCTGGCGAAAACGGTCGAGGCGACCGGCCGGATCTATATGATCGGCGAGACCAGTTATTACTATCCTTGCGCGATCTATTGCCGGGAACGGTTCCGTAAAGGCGATTTCGGGCACATCGTCTACGCCGAGGGCGAGTACTATCACGACTTCGATCACGGGCTAATTCCCGTCTTTAAGGCGCGGCATGGAAAAGACTGGGAGAAATATGCCGGAATACCGCCGCTGTTTTATCCGACGCATTCAACCAGCATGATCGTCTCGGTCACGGGTGCATACGCCACACACGTGTCCGGCATGGGTTTTGTGGATCGCCATCCCGACAATCTGTTCGCCCGGGCGGATAATGTCTGGAAAAACCCGTTCAGCAACGAGACCATGCTCTGCCGGATGTCGGACGGAAGCATTGCGCGCATCAGCGAGTTCCGCCGGATCGGACATCCGGGAACTGTAGGCATGAGCATGTATGGAACCGAAGCGAGCTATGAAGAGCAGGTGGGAGGCCAGATGTGGGCGACCAAGGATCGCAAAGCCTGCGTGGATGTTTCGGCGATCCTCGCCTGCAAAAGTATTCCGGTCAGCGACGACGCGGGCATTATGTCGAAAGTGACGTCGTCGGACGGTACGCACCACGGCGTGTCGGATGTTCATCCCGTAGGGCGCTTGCCAAAAGAGTTCAGGGGATTGCCGAACGGTCACGCCGGATCCCACCAGTTCCTGGTGCATGATTTCGTGACCGCCTGCGTTACGGGCAAGACCCCGCCGAACAACGTTTGGGCCGCGGCCCGTTACCTTGTCCCCGGCCTGATCGCGCATGAATCGGCACTGAAGGGCGGCGTGTTGCTTGAGGTGCCGGATTTCGGCGATGCTCCCGCATGAGGATTAATAGATGGCAATAAACACCAACCGCCAAAAATTTAACAGGGCGCTGAACGGCCAAGCGGCCGGGAAACCGGTTTATGCCGTCTACGACTGGTTTGTAAATAACAGGTCCGCCGTGGACTGGGAAACTCTCTTTGACCTCGGGCTCGGCCAGATTAACCATGCCAATCTTGTCAGGCACGAGCATCCTAATTTTGAAATTGTTGAAACATCTTCAAAACAGGGCGATACAACACGGCGGGATGTCCGTTTGGTTACCAGCAAGGGCGAATTACACGAATGGTACCTGGGCGAATGGCGGCAGGAGCATTTTATCAAGACGCCCGAAGATTACCGGATCATGAAGCACGCCCTTGAAGGCGTGTTGGTTTTTGCCGATGACAAACCTTTCCTGGCATCCGAAGCCGCCATCGGCGAGCGGGGCATCACCATCGGCCAGGTCCAGGGCCTCGGTTCGGGACGCACACCCCTGATGGTCCTGCAGATAGACTGGGTCGGGCTTGAGCAGTTTTCCATGGATCTGGCGTATGAAACCCCGGAACTATTCGAACTTATCGAAGTCATGAACGCAATCAAGCTGGAGGAAATCCGCCAGGCCGTCAAGACTCCCGCAACCCAGATCAAGCTATGGGAAAACCTATCGATCGACACCATCGGCCATGTCCATTACCGGCGTCACCAGGCGCCGTTATACAGACGGATTCTTGAAATCATGGGCCACGCCGGCAAGAAATTGCAGGTTCATTACGACGGTCATCTGAAAGTGATTGCGGGCGATATTGCCGCCCTCCCGATCGATGGAATAGATTCATTCACCGAACCGCCGGAAGGCGACATGTCGACGCTTGAGGCGCGGAAAGCCTGGCCGGATAAATTTCTCTGGCAAAATATTAATTTGAACTGGTATTGCCTGCCGGCAAAAGAAATGGCGGAAAATATCGCCCGCATTGTCCGACAGGCCGGTCCGACCCGGCACTGCCTGATGATCAGCGAAGAAGTTCCCCAAAACTGGCGGCAGACTGTCCCGGCGGTTTTGGAAATACTCTGCTAAAACAAACCTGGAAGTTACCCATGAGTGAGCGCACACTGAAAGACGCAATATTCCTGGCTGCAAACGATCTCGGCTTTAAGGCTTTCATCGATCGCGTGGGTATTCTCCCACGCCGTAAACATAGGAGGTGCATTATGAGCAAGTGGGCAAGGATGCTGTTGGTTCTGCTACCCATCGCGGCGACAGCCGCCGACTGGCCTCAGTGGCGCGGCCCCAATCGTGACGGCGTGGCGTCCCAGGCCATCGCTCTGCTTCAGGAATTTCCGAAGGAAGGGCCGAAGAAACTGTGGGAGAGCGAGCCCATACCGGGCGGCGACGGCGGCGGCTGCTCGCAACCCGTCGTGGCAGGTGAGCGCGTGTTCGTTTTCGCGAACACGCGCCTCAAAAAACAGCCCGTGCCACCGCGGGGATTGACGAAGGACACGCTGGCGGCCCTCGGATGGAAGGACGGCATCCCCCCGGATCTGGCCACCCGCCTGGAGGACGCGCGCGTCGGCGAAATGCGTTCCGGGCTGAAGGAGAACGCGGCCGTCGTCAAGTGGGCCGACGAATGGATCAAGGCCAACCTCAAGCCGGAGGAGCAGCCGTTTCAGGCCGTAACCCGGATGCGCCTGATCCAGGGTTCCCGGGCGCTGGCGCTGACCAACCTGACGAAACTTGTCGCCCTGGCAGGCCAGGAATACGCGGACCACGACCGGTTCGACGAGCGAATGAAGGCGCAGGGACTCGACGACGCGACCCGCAAGCAACTCATGGCAAAGCTGGCGACGCCCGACCGCTCCTCCAGCGACACACTCTACTGCCTGAATCGCGTGGATGGCAAGACCGTTTGGAAGAAGTGTCGCGTAGTTTTCAAAAGCGGAATTCTTGGAGCGAGCAAAAGCGGAATTTTTACTTGGGGCGGTTAGTAAAGAGCAGGACTGGCAGTGTGCCGGTTTTGGGAGGGGCAGCGAGTACCGAGTGATGGCCGGAGGGATG
>CAIYGI010000206.1 GCA_903925685.1 uncultured bacterium | reverse complement strand
CGCTCGCCCTCCCGAAAACGTCATCGAGACTCACGGGAAAACATTCGGGAGGGCGAGCGTCCTCGCGAGCCGCGTGGGCAGCGGAAGAAAAGGCGGTTCACGAATGGTGGCAGCCTCCGTATGCGAGAATATTGGAAGGTTCAAACGCAGTTGACGGCAGCAGGCTTGAAATTGCATTATAAAGCAAGTGTATGTAATTCGTAAATCAATCGAGGTGAACCATGATCCAGTATACGATGCGGCAGTCGGCTTTCGTTGCCTTGCTTGGTGCCATGAGTCTTGTCGGAGCCTGTCAGCGGCAGGCGCCGCCGGCGACTCTGGACGCCATTGTCCAGCAGGCCCAGCAGGAGGCCTCAGCGGGGAAGTATGACAAGGGCATCGCCTTGCTCGAAGGCGCTTTCCAGAATGCGGCCTTTGCGCAGGCGCGCGCACCGCTGCTTGGCGAGATTTTGCGCTTCAATCTGGCAACCGGCCGCGTGGAGGCCGCCGAAGCTCGATTGAAGGAAGTATGGCGGACCGATCCGGTTGTGGCCATGGCCAACATGGGCGTGATCGAAAATCATCTGTACGAACGGCAGCAATACGACGAACTGGCGAACTGGGCCGGACGTTTGGCAGCGGACACGAATCTGCCCGCCGCCATGGTGGCGGAACTGGCGGACTGGCACTGCAAGGCCCTGCAGGCGGCGGACCATCCTTTGACGAACACCCTGGCCGCCTATCTGGCGCGGCTGCCGGCGCCGCTGGGCTGCCAACTGGTGCGCGAAGCGATCGGGCGCATGAGCGGCAGTGCTTCCTCAATGGAAACGCTGCTGGCGGTGGGGAAGCGCGCCTACGGGGATGTGGAACAGTGGAAGGCCCTGGCCGCCGGGATGCGATTGAATGAACGCCTCAAGAACGGAGCGGCCGGGGATGCGGTGGAGTTCGTGAAGCTTACCGCCCCGAAGCTGACTGAGGACGATGCCGCAAGGATGGCCGCCTATGGCGCGGGCGTATTGCTGGGCAAGGGACAGACAGAAGCGGCGGATACGTTGTGCGACTGGGCGGTCGGGCAAGCCGGCGAGCGTCCGGCGCTGCGCGACGCGCTGGCCGGCATATGGATCAGCGCCGCGGCAAAACAGGCTGCGCCAGGCCAGGCCACGGTGACCCGCCTGATGGCCCTGAAAACCGCCGGCATTGCCGACGAGCGCCTGGTGGTCCTGGTTGGAAACAGCATGCCGCAGGTGATGCAGGCGGACGACAAGCAAGCGATGCAGTCCCTGTTGACGCTGGCCGGCGGTTTCCGCTTCGGTACGAATGATGTGGCGCGACAGGCCGACGCCGACGGCGCGGTTCTCGATCTGAGCTTTTGTCTGGAAGATTACGACACCGCGATGCGGTTGTTGGAGCGCGGCGTAAGCGGGCAGAATGCGGACTGGCACGCGCTGATGCGCGCCAAGGTGCGCGCCCATCAGGCGCTTAAGGCCGGGCGTACGGACAATGCGGTGGCCGGCTTCCACGAATTCATGGCCGGCATCGAGAAACAGGAAGGCGACAAGATCGATCCCGTGAGCCAGATGCGCTACACCAGGGAAATGATCCTGGGCTTCAACGCGCGGCGGATCGGCGACATACTGACCAAGGCGGGCCGCGCGAAGGAAGCTGGCGACGCCTATCTCCAGGCGCGGACATGGTTCGAAAAGGCCGCGGCGGCGATGATGAATGATTCCAAGGAAAGTCAGTGGATCGCGGCGGAAATGGCCAAACTGCCCGGGAAATTGTAATTGAGGAATACGATATGTGGGAATATACAGGCAAGGTCTTGGATCATTTTCGCAATCCGCGCAACGTGGGCTTGATCGAAAACCCCGACGGCATCGGCGAGGTCGGGTCGCTGGCGTGCGGCGATGCGCTCAAACTGACTTTCAAACTGGGGCCTGACGGACGTATTGCGGATGTCAAATTCCAGACCTTTGGATGCGCCAGCGCGATTGCCTCATCCTCGGCGCTGACGGAAATGGTCAAGGGCCGGACCCTGGAGGAGGCCGCGAAGATCACCAATCAGGATATCGCCGAGTTTCTGGGCGGCCTGCCGGAGCAGAAGATGCACTGTTCGGTGATGGGCCGCGAGGCGCTGGAGGCGGCGATCGACAACTACCGCGGCGGACAGGGCGGCAAGCGCGTGCTGGCCGGCAAGGTGGTCTGCAACTGCTTCGGCGTGACGGAAGAGGAGATCCTGCGGGTGGTGCGGGAAAATCAACTGTCGACCGTCGAACAGGTGACGCACTACACCAAGGCCGGCGGCGGCTGCGGGAAGTGCAAGGGCGACATTCAGGCGCTGCTGACGCGCGTCGCCGCCGAACAACTGGCGGCCGAGCAGGCGGCGCACGCCAGGAGTCCCGCGCGCAAGATGACCAACCTCGAACGCATCCGACTGATCGAAGAAACGCTGGAGCGCAACGTGCGGCCGGCCTTGCGGCAGGACGGCGGGGACATCCAGTTGGTGGACGTGGAAGGGCCGCGGGTCAGGGTTGCGCTGCGCGGCATGTGCGCCGGCTGCCAGGTGTCGGAATTTACGCTGCGCGACGTGGTGCAGAGCAAATTGCGGGAGTTTGTGTGCGAGGACATCGTCGTCGAGGAGTCGCCATGAGCCGCGTGATTTATCTGGACAACAATGCCACCACGATGGCGGCGCCGGAGGTGGTCGAGGCCATGCGTCCGTTCTGGAGCGAGCGCTACGGCAATCCGTCGAGCATGCACGCCTTCGGAGGGCAGGTGCATCGCGATGTCGAGTCGGCCCGCGCGCGGGTGGCGGAATTGCTCGGCGCCGATCCGGGGGAAATCGTTTTTACGAGTTGCGGCTCCGAAAGCGACAACACGGCCATCCGCGGCGCCGCGGAGGCCTTCGGGCGGCGGGTCAACGTCATCACCAGCCGCGTCGAGCACCCCGCCGTGCTGGGTCCCTGCCAGGATCTGGCCGAACATGGCGTGACGGTGCATCACATTCCCGTGGACGCCGCCGGACAGCTCGATCTCGTGCGCCTGGGCGAAGCGCTGCGCGAGGGGCCGGCCGTCGTGAGCGTAATGTGGGTCAACAACGAAACCGGCGTGATCTTTCCGATGGAGGAGATCGCCGCCATGGTGCACGCCGCGGGCGGGTTGCTGCACACCGATGCCGTGCAGGCGGCGGGCAAAATCACGATCGACCTGCAGCGCGTGCCGGTGGACCTGCTCTCGCTGAGCGGGCACAAACTGCACGCCCCCAAGGGCGTCGGCGTGCTTTACATCCGGCGCGGCACACGGATCAAGCCGCTGCTGCTGGGCGGGCATCAGGAGGAAAACCGCCGGGCGGGCACGGAAAATGTGCCTTACATCGTCGGCCTGGGCCGGGCTTGCGAAATGGCCCGCGCGCATCTGGACGACCTGCCGCGTCTGGCGGCGATGCGCGACCGGTTGGAACAGGGGTTGCTGGCGACCTGCCCCGATTCCAGCGTCAATGGCGACCGGCACCAGCGCGTGTCGACGACGCTCAACATCAGTTTCGAGTATATCGAGGGCGAGGCGATCCTTTACTCGTTGAGCGATGTGGGCATCTGCGCCTCCTCGGGCTCCGCCTGCAGCTCCGGCTCCCTGGAACCGTCGCATGTGCTGCGGGCGATGGGCGTGCCGTTCACGGCGGTGCATGGCTCGATCCGCTTCAGTCTCAGCCGCTACACCACCGATGAAGAAATCGATTACACCCTGGCGGCTCTGCCGCCGATCGTGAAGCGTCTTAGAGCCATGTCGCCCTTCGTGCCCAAATGAGCATGGACAGGCGTTTATTGCTGGCCGACGAGGCGATCGCGCAGGGGGCCCTGGATGCCGGACTCTCCGGCGCCTACGCCTATCCCGGCACGCCCTCCACCGAAATCCTGGAGTACATTCAACGCCAGGCGCCGGCGGGGGTGCATTGCGAGTGGAGCGCCAACGAGAAGACCGCAGTCGAAGAGGCGCTGGGCATGGCCTATGCCGGCAAACGCGCGCTGGTGGCGATGAAGCATGTCGGGCTGAACGTGGCGGCCGATCCCTTCGTCAATTCCGCCATCACCGGCGTCAACGGCGGCCTCGTCGTGGTCGCGGCGGACGATCCCTCCATGCATTCCAGCCAGAACGAGCAGGACAGCCGCTTCTATGCGGACTTTGCGCTGTTGCCGGCCATCGAGCCCTCCTCGCAGCAGGAGGCTTACGCCACGACCCGCTACGCTTTCGACCTTTCGGAGAAAATGCGCGTGCCCGTGCTGTTGCGCCTCACCACCCGGCTGGCGCATTCGCGGGCGGATGTGACGGTGGACGCGCCGCGCGCGCAAAACGCGCTCGCGCTGCCGGACGATCCGCGGCAGTTCGTACTGCTGCCGGCCAACGCCCGGCGCAACTATGCGGCGCTGCTGGCAAAGCAGCCCGCGCTGCGGCAGGCGGCTGAAAACTCGGACTTCAACGCGTTGACCGACGGACCGGACCAAAGCGTCGGAATCATCGCCTGCGGCCTGGCGATCAACTACGTGCGCGAGGCCTGCGACGGAGCGCCCTCTCCCCATCCCATGCTGAAAATCGTGCAATACCCGCTGCCCGAGCACCTGTTGCGCAGGCTGGCGGAAAAATGCCGGACGCTGCTGGTGATCGAGGATGGCATGCCCTTTGTCGAATCCCGTTTGCGCGGTGTGCTGCCGCATGGCTGGACGATCCGCGGACGGCTGGACGGCACGCTGCCGTATGCCGGCGAACTGACCCCCGAGAGCGTGGCGCGCGCGCTGGGAAAACCGGCGGCCGCCGTGCGCGCGGCGTCGGCGCTGGTCGTGCCGCGGCCGCCGGGCTTGTGCGCGGCGTGTCCGCACATGGATTCGTTTCTCTTTATCAAGGAGGCGATGGCGGAGCATCCGGGCGGACGGGTGTTTTCGGATATCGGATGCTACGCCCTCGGCGCGCTGCCGCCGCTGGAGGCAATCGCAAGTTGCGTGGACATGGGCGCCTCGATCACCATGGCCAAGGGCGCGGCGGACGCCGGCCTGCGGCCCTCCGTGGCGGTGATTGGGGACTCGACCTTCACCCATTCCGGCATGACGGGACTGCTCGACGCGGTCTACGAAAAAGCCCCGATCACGCTGCTGATCCTGGATAACGGCACCACCGGCATGACCGGCGGCCAGACCTCGCTGGGCGCCGGCCGCCTGGAGGCGATCGTGCGCGGTCTGGGCGTGGAGCCAAAACATTTACGCGTGCTGGCGCCGCTCAAGAAAAACCATGCCGCCAACCTGAAGGCGCTGCGCGAGGAGCTGGCGTATCAGGGCGTCTCGGTGATTTTGTCGCAACGCGAGTGCATTCAGACCGCCAAAAAAAGATCAGGGAAGCATTTCCATGCGATATGACATGATCATCGCCGGCGTTGGCGGACAGGGGATCCTCTCGATCGCCACCGTGATCGGACATGCGGTGCTCGACCGCGGCTGGCGTTTGAAACAGTCCGAAGTTCACGGCATGGCCCAGCGCGGCGGCGCCGTCGAAACGCATTTGCGGATTGCGGACGGCGAGATCGCCTCCGACCTGGTCCCGCAGGGCAGGGCCAGTCTGATCCTGGCGCTGGAGCCCCTGGAGGCGTTGCGCTATCTGCCCTGGCTGGCCGCCGACGGGCGCGTAGTGGCGAACCTGGCCACGGTCGAGAACATGGCGCATTATCCCGACAGCGGGGAAATCTATGCCGAGTTGCGGCAGTTGCCCGGCTGTCTGCTTTTCGATGCCGTGGAACTGGCGCGGTTAAACGGCAGCGCCCGCGCGGTCAACATGGCCGTGCTGGGTGCGGCGGCCTCGTGCCTGCCATTGCCCGTCCCGGCGCTGGAGGCGGCGATTAGCGCGCAGTTTCAGCGCAAGGGTGGGGCGGTCGTGAAGGGCAATCTGGCGGTCTTCCGGGCCGCACATGCACTGGCGGAGGCCAATGCGCATAATTGACATGCACACCCACGCCTTCGCGGACGCGATCGCGGCGCGCGCGATCGGCCGTCTCGAACAGATGAGCAACGCCAAAGCGTATCTGGACGGGCGCATCGCCTCGCTGCTGACCTCGATGGACGCGGCGGGCATCGAGGCTTCCGCGGTGCTGACCATCGCCACCAAGCCGGAGCAGGCGGCGGTCATCCTGGAATGGTGCAAAAGCGTCGCCTCGCCGCGCATCATACCGTTCGCCTCCGTGCATCCGGACGATCCGGCGGCCGAAGGCTGGGTCGAACGCATCGCCGACGCCGGGCTGCGCGGCATCAAGCTGCACCCATATTACCAGGGCTTCGACATGGCCGAAGCGCGCTGTCTGGCGCTCTACCGCCGCATCGCCGCGCGCGGGCTGGTGCTGACGATGCACACCGGTTTCGACATCGCGTTTCCGCACGAGCGGGTGGCCGACGCGGCGCGCGTGCGGCGGGTGCTGGAAGCCGTGCCCGAACTCAAGATGGTCGTGACTCATCTGGGAGGATGGCAGGATTGGGACGAAGCCGAGCGCTTGCTGATCGGCCTGCCGCTGTATCTGGAAATCTCGATGTCCTCGTCAACCCTGCCGCCGGCGCGCATGCGTGAAATATTGATGCGCCACCCGCTGGACCGGCTGATGTTCGGCACCGACTCGCCCTGGGCGGATCAGTCCGTGGAACTGGCGCGCCTGCGGGCGCTGGACCTGCCGCAAGACCGTCTGGCGGCGCTGCTGGGCGGGAATGCAGTGCGGCTGATGAACAGTGAAAAGTGAAGAGTGAATATCCAATGAACGAAGACATTATTGCACCGAAGCACAAAGTGCGCGGCCTGGTGTTGCTCTCCGGCGGACTGGATAGCACGCTGGCCATTTGCGTTTTGCGGGAGCAGGGGGTGGAGGTGACGGCGCTGTGCTTTGTCTCGCCTTTTTTCGACGATCGCAAGGCGCGCCAGGCGACGGACAGGTTGGGGATTGCGTTGCTGTCCGAGAATTTCTCCGAGGCAATTCTGGGCTTGCTGCGCGCGCCCAAGCATGGCTTCGGTGCCGGCATGAACCCCTGCATAGACTGCCACACCGCCATGCTGCGCCGGGCGGGTGAGATCATGCAGCGCGACGGTTACGATTTCATCGCGACGGGCGAAGTGCTCGATCAGCGTCCGATGTCGCAGCGGCGGAAATCGCTGGACGTCGTGGCCAACGAGTCGGGATGGGCGGAGCGGATCGTGCGTCCGCTCAGCGCCTTGCTGCTGCCTGAATCGGCGCCGGAGCGCGAAGGTTTGATTGACCGGTCGCGGCTGCGCGCGCTTTCGGGACGCAATCGCAAACCGCAGTTCGCCCTGGCAGTGCAATATGGGATTACAGACTACCCTACGCCGGCCGGGGGCTGTCGGCTGACGGAACCCAACTACGTGGCGCGCCTGCGGGAACTGGTGGCGCACGAGGGACTCGATGACCGGCGCGGGATTGACCGTCTGCGCCTGGGGCGGCATTTCCGGCTGGCGTCGGGAACCCGCATCATGATCGGACGCAATGCGGCCGACAATGCGGCGATCGAAGCGGATGCGCAACCCGGCGAGCGGGTGATCCGCGCGGACGCAGGACCGGGGCCGACCGGTCTGGTGCCGGCGGGGGCATCGTCCGAAGATGTCGAGACGGCGGCGGCTTTTGTGGTCCGCTACGGCGATCTGCGCAGCGAAGCGCCGGGCTCGGTCTGCGTAATGACGGTCGGCGGCGGCCAGGAGCACATGACGGTGTCGCCGATTGCGGAGAAGCTGGTCGAAAACTGCCGGATTAAGTGAATGCCGAATGCTGAACACCTAACACCTAACACCTAACACCTAACCCCTCCCCCACTTCAACGTCGTCTGGGTGGATTTCGGTTGGCGGCAGGGGCGCTGTAGGACAGGCCGACCGGGATGGCCACCGTGCTGTCCACCGTCTGAGTTGTTTCCTGGCGGGTGAGCCATGATAGGCGCAGGCGCACGGCGGGAGGAGATGCGCTGCCGGGGCGCAGCATGACGGCGTTGGTCCAACTGCGTCCGTTGGTGGAGATCATGATATCGAAGGCGGCTACGGGCTCGAAAAGCGGGGTAGTCGGATCGCTGTCGGCGGGGGCCGCGCCGTATTCGCGCGTGGTGCGCCAGAGCGCCGGGGCGCCCTCGTTGCCGGGCCGCACTTCGTACATTACATGCATCAGCGCAAGGCGTTCCTGCGTGTCGTCGCGCGGGTCGATGGTGACCACGGGTAACAGGATGCGCGACGCGGTCGAGGTGAGGCCCTCGTTCTCCGGGCGGTCGAGTGTCAGGGCTGCGCCTGAACCGTGCGGCGGGACGGCCACGGCCTGTAAATCCTCGCCGAGGGTGCGCAAAGCCGCGTAGGCGGACTGATCGCGCTCACCATCCTCACGCTGTCTGGCAAAGGCGCGCGTGGCGGTTGTCCAGAGCGCAAGCGCGGCGGTGGCGATCAGGACGCCTATGGCCAGCGCGACCAGCAATTCGATCAGGGTCCAGGCGGCGCGCCGTTCGGGGAGTGCGAAAACCGGTAGCGTGCGACCGTCAGCCACGCGCTGCACGCCCATTTTAAGTCCCGCTGAAAAGCCGCATGAGGAAATAGACGGCGCCCACGAGAATGGCTGCTCCGGCGCAGCCGAAGGCGACGGCCCATTGCCAGCGGGTGTCGGTACGGGGAAGGAAGTTGCTGGGCGAACCCAGTGCTTCGAGGGGTTGATTCGAGACTCCGGCGGTCTCCTCCAATTCCTCCGCAACAAATTCCTCTTCCGGTTCGACCTCGATGTCCTGGCCGTCGATCATTAACTCGATGTTGCCGACCTGAATGATGTCCTTGGGTTTCAACCTGCCCTGTTCCATCATCTGCCCGTTAAGCCGGGTGCCATTGGTCGAATTCAAGTCGAACAGCGTGTAGCGCTGCTCCTGGCGCCGGATTACACAATGATTGCCGGAAACCGAGCTATCCTCCACCCGGATGGTGTTGCCGGGGTTGCGCCCGAGCGTGGTTTCGTCCCCGCTGAGTTCCACCTTCCGGCCTTTCATGAGGCCTGACATTCCGATGATGACAGCCATTCGCTCAACTCCTTCCGCACGCCTATGGCGATAAACTAGTACAGCCCATGCACCGGTGTCAACTGGCGTTCGCTTTTACGATGCGGTCCCAATCGTAGACACCGGCTATCGCCCGTCCCGCCGGCACCGTCAGAAACTCCGCCTCCGGCCACTCGCCGTCCAGCAACATGCGGATCAGCCGCAGGTTTCCCGGCAGCACCAGCGCCGTTCTTCCGGCAGCCTGAGCCTTTTCGAGAAAACGCTCCAGTGCGCCAGTGCCGCGGGTCTCGGGGATTTCAATGAATATCGCGCTGGTATCGTCACCGGCCGCATGCGTTGGATTCAGCGTTTCCATAAGATAGCGCGCGTTTTCTTCGCCGTATTTCTCGACATAGGCGGCGTATTCGTCGCCGGGATGGACCCGCGTGACGCCATCGTCCGTGCGCAGGAAGTAGTCGCCGCGCTCCATGTAGCCGCTTGAACTGAATCCGCGGCTGGGGTTGTCCGCGAAATGTTTCCTGAAAATCTCCCGCGATCCGAGCAGCAGCGTGGCGCAATCGTGAGCCCGCGGCAGGACCAGCGGCGTACGCGCGGAGCGCAGACCAACGGTGGCGTTGCCGCAGAGTCCGAAGGCCAGCAGGATCGCGTCGTAGGCCTTGCCTTCGTTCTCCGCGGCCGTGATGCGCTCCTGAAGCCGGCCGCGCAGACGATTGGGCTGGGCATGTTCGCCAAGTTCGATGAACTCGATGTCCAGCAAATTTGGCGTGCGCGCCGCGCACCAGCACAGCTCGCGCCAGAAAAGGTTGCAGGCAATCACCCGCAGCCGCAGGGGAGGCGTTGACGTTGGTTCCGTCATGGCTGCGCGAGCGGGCGCCGGCTGGAAGCCGGCGCCACGGGGAGATGCGTTGCTGTTGGATTCGTCATGGTGTTAGCGCGGCTATCCGAACAACAGACGCATCAGTCCGTCTCCACGCAGCGCGCCCAGGGCGCCCTGCAAACAGGCGCGCTCGCCGAAGCTGGTGACTCCGTCGGGGCGCACACCGGCCTGCCGCACTGCGACCGGCACGGGTGTGCGGGTGTGGCGGCCGAGGCGCAGCGGCACCGGGTGGTCAGGGAGCACGGCGGCATTCACTTCCGGGCCCGCCGCGTCCAGCACCGGCACGATGATCCGGCGGTCGAAGTCCTCGATTGCCTGGAGTTTGAGCGCCAGGTTCTGCGCATGCGAAACTTCATCGATCGCCTCGACGTGCAGGTAGACGAAATCGTGGGTGCGCAGCGCCGCCAGGGCGGCGGCGGCCTTGCCCTCATAATTGGTGTCGATATAGCCCGTGGCGCCGGGTACCGGGATCACATCCAGGCCCAGCAGGCGGCCCATGCCGGCGATCACGTCCACCGCCGTGATCACCGCGCCGCGCACGCCGTATTTCGATTCGATCGAGCGCAACGCGCCGGCGCGGCCGCCGCTCCAGGGCCAGACGCCGTTGGCCGGCGTCAGGCCCGCCGCGGCGCGGCGGAGGTTGACCGGGTGCGACTCCAAGACGGCGGGCGCGGCGGCGATGATCCGGCGTAGCAGCGCTTCGGTGCTTTGGGCCCCGGGCTCATTGGCGCGCGGCAGGTGATCGCTCACACGCTCGCCGTGATTGTCGTCGGGCTTGTCCGTCCTGACCGCGGCGGTCAGTCCTTCGCTCGATAGAACCAGCAGGTTGCGATAGCTGACGCCGGTGTAAAAACGCACTTCAGGCGTGCCCAGGCTGTCGTTGAGCGCCGCGATCAGTTCGGCCGCCTCGTCGGGGGAAATGTGGCCGCCGGAAAAATCGCGCAGGATGCCGTCCCTGACGGTCACCAGATTAAGACGAAAGGCGATGTCGTTGGGCCCCAGCGGCACGCCCCGGCCCGCCGCTTCCATCGGTCCGCGGCCGCAATACTCGCTGGGCAGATCGCAGCCGAGCACGGTCATGTTGGCCACTTCGCTGCTGGTGGGGAACCCATCGGGGAGCGTATAGAGGGTGCCCGAACGGCCTTCGCGGGCGATGCGGTCCATGCCGGGAGTATGCGCGGCTTCGATCGGGGTGCGATTTCCGAGCGCCTCGAGCGGCTCGTCCGCCATGCCGTCGCCTAAAAAAATAACCGTTTTGCCCCCGATTTTCATGCGCAAATCATGTCACACACCTGGCGCGGGTGTCAACGGATGACGCCGTTCCAAAAAACGACGGAGCGGGATTGGCGCGCTGGTTATTCTTGCGCCCGACTTTGGCCCGGCGCTGTGGCGGCGCCAACGCCGGGGATCGTCACGAGCGCCTCCCGTGCCGCGGCGGTCACCAGCGGACTGGGGTCCGACGCGCACGATCGCAGGGATGCCGCAATGACTTTACGGTCTACGCCGTGGCGTCCGAGAAGGGCGCCGAGTCCGCGTACCGCAGCCAGGCGAACGGCGCCATCCTTGTCGGTCAGCGCCTTATGCAGCGCGGACAGACTTGGGCCGGCGTCAAAATCGGGCGTCATCGCGATCTCCGCCAACGCTTGCAGGCGAGCGGCGCGCACGATCGGATCCTTGTCCGCCATGCCCGCGAGCAAGGCGGGCGCGGCCGCAAGCGCGCGCAGCCGGCCCAGGCCGGCGGCCGCGATGATTTTCATGTAATTGCGCCGGTCGTCGGAAAGCTCCAGCAACGCGGGCACGGTCGCGGGTGTGTCGGAATCCGCCACCGCCTTGGCCGCCGCCTCGCCGACGTCCCAATGCGGATCCTTGACCGCGATCGTTTTCAGGTACGCGACCGCCTCGGCGCTTCGTAGTTCCGAGAGCGCATCCACCACGGCCAGGCGCACGGGGACATCGTCGCCGTCCCAGGACGGGTGCGCCTGGAAGCGCCGTTTCAGATCGTCAAAGCCGAGCCGGGCGAGCGGGTGCGCGGGCGCCGCCGTATGGGAGCGGCCGGAGCCGGCCAGGCAGTACAGCGCCCGGTCCGTGCGGATAAACAGCCGGCCGCCGGCGATTGCCGGGGAGGCGAGGCATTTCTCTCCCAGCGGATTCACGGCCACTGTCCGCAGGGTCGGTGCGGTATCCCCGAGACGGCCGGCGTCCAGTACGAAGGTGTCGCCGTTCTCGGATGTCCAGTAGATGGTATTGCCGGCCAGGACAGGCGACGACGTGAAGTGCGTGTGCAGGCGTTCGGCGACCCGCACCTCGCCGCGGCCCGCGATCAGCCGCAGCACGCCGTCGTCGGCCGGCACGACCAGCACTGAGCGGAACAGCGGCGAAGGCACGTACGGACCGCCGACTGTCGCCCGCATGCGGATGTGGGTTTCGGTCACGTCGCCCGTGCCGCCCGGATCGATGGCCAGCGACGGGCCGTTGCGGCCGGATGTGGCGTAGACCAGTCCGTCGTCGCCGGCCACGGGACTGGGCGCCACGGTTTCCGACAGGCCGGCGCAAGACCAGCGCTCCGCGCCGGTCATGGGATCGTAGGCCTTGACGGTGGACGCGCCGACGATCACCTGCCACGCCCCCCCGTGCGCGAGCAGCAGCGGTGTCCCATATTGGTATGACATCTTGATACGCGGGGTGTTCCAGAGCAGGCGTCCAGTGGCGCTGTCGGCCGCCAGGATGAACGCCGCGCCGGCATGGTCGCAGCATTGGATCACGCGGTCGCGAAAAACGATGGGCGAGGCGGTGATGTTGTACGGCGACTTGAACGGTCCCAGCGGCATGGTCCAGAGCAGCATACCCTCCATGTCGAAGGCCATCAGTCCCGGCGAGTCGAAGAAGACATACAGTCGCCGGCCGTCGGTCGCCGGCGTGGCGGGTGCATAGCCGGCCTTCGGGTCGGTTTGCGGACTCCGCGCGGCGACCAGACACCGCTGCCAGATCATGCGGCCGTTCCGCGCGTCCAGGCAGAACACCAGCCGGTTCGTACCGTGATCAGTGGATGCCGTGAGGAACACGCGCCGGCCCCAGACGATGGGCGAGGAACTTCCTTCGCCCGGCAGCGGCGTACGCCAGACGACGTGGTTGGTCGCGTTCCATGTCACGGGCAGATCGGCATCGGCGCTACTTCCGGAGCCATCGCCGCGCCACGCCGGCCAGTTTCCGCCCGCCGGCATGGTGGCCGAAGCCAGCCGCAGTGTCGCGCCGCAGCAGAGCAGCGCCAGTGGCAGCACGCGTAACCGGATCGGCGCGCGGCGGCCATGGCGGTGCGGAAAGGGGGGGTCTTTCGAAGTTCGATTCATCGGACGATATATGCCCCAACTTATGCCCTATGTCGAGCATGGCGATGGGCCGCTTGCGGAGGGAGGATTCGGGTAATCGCTTGACGCCCGGCGTCGCGACAGGTTCAATGACGGGTATGAGCTTCGATCCGACGCGAATTAGCCGGAGTCATACATGCCGCTGGTGATCCCAGAGTCCGCCGTATTGCTGACGTTGCTGCTGCTGTCCGCCTTCTTCTCGAGCGCGGAAACGGCGCTTTTTTTGCTCAACCCGCTGCAAATTCACCGTATCCGCCGCCGCCACCCGCGCAAGGCGTCCGCCATTGAACATCTGCTCGCAACGCCGACGGCCCTGCTCTCGAGCGTGCTGATCGGCAACACCATCGTCAATCTCGCCGCCGCCAACCTGGGTTACGTGATCGTCCGCAGCTTCACCCAGACACACGCGGAATCCATCGCCATTGTTGTCATGACCATACTCCTGATCGTCTTCGGCGAGGTCGGTCCGAAGCGCTTCGCCATGCGACGTGCGGAGCAGTTGGCCGTGCTCTATGTCCGGCCGCTGGGCTGGCTGATCGCCGTCGTTACGCCGATCCGCCGCCTGCTGGAGCGCATTACCGACGCCTCCCAGCATATCTTCCGTCCCAAGAAGGCGGCCTTTACGGGCGAGGAATTGCTGACCGCCGTGGATGTGGGACATTCCGAGGGCCTGCTCAACCACGAGGAGCGCATGATGCTGGACGGCATCATCCGGCTGGAGAACCTGCAGGCGCGCGACGTGCTCACGCCGCGGGTGGACATCGTGGGCCTCGACCTTGCCGCCTCCCCCGAGCTCCAGCGCGCGACCGCGCGCGAGTGCCGCTTTCGGCATCTGCCCGTCTACCGCGAGAGTCTCGACCACATCGAGGGCTTTCTCGATGTGCGCGCCTACCTGCTGGATCCCGCCGGCGTCATGCAACCGCACGTGCACCCGCATTTTTTTGTGCCCGACACCGCGCCGCTCGACAATCTGCTGACCGTCTTCCAACAGCAGCAATTGCGCATTGCGATCGTGATCGACGAATATGGCGGCACGGCGGGGCTGATCACGCGCGGCGACATTTTGGACGAAATCGTGGACTTTGCCGCCTACGCCGAAGGCGGGCTGCCAGCCACCATCGAGGCCGCCGGAGACAACCGCTGGGTCATGGACGGCACGACCAGTCTTGAAGACCTGAACTACGAACTCGATCTGCGCCTGGAGGCCGGGGGCGCCGATCGCATCGCAGGCTGGATCACCGTCCACATGAAACGTCTGCCCAAGGTGGGCGATCGCGTCGAGGCGCAGGAGTGCCGGGTGACGGTGATGAAAATGCGCCGCCATCGCGTCACGAGCGTGATGGTGGAACGTCTGATCGCGCCGCCCTCCGGCGACGCCGGAGAGGGGGTTGGCTGATGTTCTCCACGCTGATCCTGATTGCGGTCTGCCTGGCCGCCAACGCGTTTTTCGCCGGCATCGAAACCGGCGTGATTTCGCTCAATCGCATGCAGTTGCGTCACCGGGTGGACCATGGCGACCGCGCGGCCGCCAACCTGCAGAAGTTTCTTGAGCATCCCGACCGCCTGCTCGCCACGACGCTGGTCGGTGTGAACCTGGCCATGGTCATGGCGGCGGTGTTGACCGGACACCTCGGCGCCGAAATCGAAAAAATGCTGACCGGCCGCGCCAACGGCTACTGGGGCGAAACCCTGGCGAACTTCGCCATGATGTTGATCATCCTGGTGTTCGCCGAATACCTGCCCAAGGCCTGGTTCCAAAGCGATCCGCTGCCCCGCTGCTCGCGCTTTGCGCAATTACTGGTGGTCAGCGAACGTTTGCTGCGCCCGTTTGGCAATGCCATGATCTGGATCACGCAGTCATTCCTGCCCGGCAATCTCAAGCAGCAGCCCCTGCGTCCGATGCTGGTCGCCAAGGACGAGTTGGACCTGCTGGCCAACGAGGGCGAGGAACACGGAGCGCTGAGCCCCAAGCAGCGCATCATGATACGGCGCGTGTTCGCGCTGACCGGGAAGAAGGTCGTGGATATCATGATTCCCGCCGCGCGCATTGCGCGCGTCGCGTCGAACCTGACCGTCCGCCAATTCCTCGACCAGTGCCGCGGCGCCACGCTCAGCCGCTTTCCGGTTTACGACGAGGCGCGGCAGGTCTATACCGGAGTCGTGAATGTCTTCGATGTCTTCGCCGCCAAGGCGCCCGACCCCGCGCCGATCGCGCCCTTTGTCCAGCCGCCGCTTTTCGTCGCCGCCGCCGCGCCGCTAACCGAGGTTTTCACGCTCCTGCGCCGCTCGCGGCGGCGGCAATGCCTGGTAACCGATCCCGCCGGCGCGGTGGTGGGCATCGTCACCACGGACACGATCCTGCGGGAAATCGTCGGACAGATGTGAGGAAAAAGGTGGATAGGCTGAAGAGTGTCAGACTGAATAAGTTCTGAACCAGGCGCGACAGTGAATGGAGCCCGAGAATGGCGGAATCCACTGACAGCGGGAAGTGCGGCAGTTGCGGGCGCTACATCGGCCCCGTGGTCGCCTGTCCCTACTGCGGCGCCGAGAGCGCGGGACGGCTGCCGTTGCGCATGCTGCACTGGATTGCGATCCTGCTCGGGGTGGCGGGACTGGCGGCGCTCTACGCAACCGCCCGCCAGCGCACTCCCGACGATCTTCATCCGGCGCAGATCACGCCGGCCATGAACTTCGCCCGCGTGTGGATGGAAGGGGAGGTAACGCGCTCCGCCCCGCGCGCCAATGCTGCCGGACGCGCGCCCTCGCTTTCGTTCACGCTGGGCGGGGACGGCGGAGAAACGATCGTGACCGCGACCGGTCCGGTGGCCGCCACGCTGCGCGAGCAGGGACTGCTGCCGGCCCGCGGCGACCATGTGCGCGTCCTCGGACGCTTGTCGGTCGCCGCCGGCGAAAAACCGCGGCTCTTCATGGACTCCTCCGAGCACCTGCAAGTGCGCCGGAAGTGAGTCGAACTTAGCGCACGCGCAGGCCGACGCCGATCCACCAATTTTCGGTGTAGGCGAATTCGGCGAAGACGTTGACATGCTCGAAGACCGGCATCAAGGCGCCGATGTTGAGCAGCGGATAGATGCGCGTGGAATTGCTGCTCGGTTCGATCACGGATTGCGTGGATTCCGCGCTGGTGTTCGGATCGATCACCATGACATTCGCGATGCGCTCCTTGAAACTCTTGTGGTCCAGCTCCACGCCCAGGCCGCCGTAGAAAATCACGCCGTTTTCCAGCGGACGGTAGCTGACGATCCAGGAGAGCGTGCCGCCGAATTCGCCGATCTGGTCGCCGGTGGAGCCGAACAACGACGCGCGCATGGCGTTGTCGAACTCGGTGTCGAGCGGGATGGCGTAGGTCATTCCGGCCTGCGCACCGAGATCTGTGTCGTAACCGTCGCGGTTAACCATGCCAAGGTCCGCGAACAGGCGGCACTCCGGCATGAGGGTGAAGGTATCCCGCGCTCCGTAGAACTGTTGCCGGTCGCTGAATACGGCGCCGGCGGTGATGTCAATCCATTCGCTCTCCCGCACTTCGGCCGTCTCTGTGGGCAGCAGGCCGATGCCTTGTGCGTTGACGATCGCTGACGATACGAGCAGCAGGCCGCCAGCCACCGCGCCGTTAAACCACCTTGTTTTGGTCATCATGGTCTGTCATCCTTGTCGAACGAGGTTAAAAACGTTTGAGGGACCAATCATACAACGCGCGGCCGCAACGTCAAGTGCTGGTAAAACCGGCGCAGGGCTCCGGCATGCCCGCGACTCGCGCGGGCATTTCACCCCGCACCGAGGCCGCCAGGATCGTCGCCTGCTGGCTGGAGCGGGGCGCGTTCCCCGACCGCCAGGTGGCGGGCATCGAGACGGGCCGCGGCGCGGTGACCGAACTCGTCTATGGCGTCGTGAAACAACACCGGCGCCTGTCGTGGGTGCTGGCGAATTGCGTGGAGCGTCCGCCGGCGCTGCCGGTAGCGGCTGCGATGCTGATCGGAGTTTACGAATTGCTGGACCTCGATCGCGCCCCGCATGCGGCGGTGAACGAGTCCGTGCTGGCCGTGCGGCAGCTCGGCGCCGCAGCGCAAACGGGGCTGGTCAATGCGGTGCTGCGGCGCGTTTCGCGGGAGCGCGAAGCGATCCTGGCCGCGCTGGCCGCGCAGCCGCTGGGCGTGCGGATGTCGCATCCCGACGCCCTGCTTGATCGCTGGAAGGCGCACTACGCCACGGCCGCGATCGAGGCGCTTTGCGCCTGGAACAACCGCGCACCGGAAGTCGTACTGCGTGTCAACCTGCGACTGACGACGATTGAGGACTTTGTCGCTTCGCTGGCGGTGCTGGGTGTCGCGGCGGCGGCGCATCCGGCTGCGCCGGAGCGCTGCGTTGTCCTGCCGCACGGTCAGCGCGTGAGCGATGTGCCAGGCTATGCCGGGGGACATTTCACCGTGCAGGACCCGTCCACGCTGCTGGCTCCGGATCTGTTGGCGGCCCGGCCCGGCGAACGCGTGCTCGATGCCTGCGCCGCGCCGGGCGGCAAGACCACCGTGCTGGCCGAGGCCATGCAAAGCCAGGGCACGCTGGTGGCGTTGGACTGCGCAGCGGTGCGGCTGACGCGCTTGCAGGGCACGCTCGACCGCATGGGCTTCGGCAAGTTCGTTCAGGTGGCGGAGGGCGACCTGACCGCCGGCCCGCGGGAAGCGGCCGAGGCGCCGTTCGATGCGATCCTGCTCGACGTGCCTTGTACGAACACAGGTGTCTTGCGCCGCCGTGCCGACGCCCGCTGGCGTTTTTCGCCGGAGACCCTGGCCGCGACCGTCTGTCAGCAGCGGGCGTTGCTCGACGCGGCCGCGCTGCATCTGCGGCCCGGCGGTCGGATCGTCTACAGCACCTGTAGCCTGGAGCCGGAGGAGAACGAGGATCAGGTGCGGCACTGGCTGGCGGATCATCCCCCCTTCCGTCTGGATGGAGAAAGGCGCTCCTTCCCGCCCGATTCCGGAGCCGACGGCGCCTACGCGGCGCGGCTGGTATTGTGAAGGTTGGGCTCCCTAGCCTGCACATGGCGCTGGGTGTCAGTTTCAAGGGTTGGGAGGGGTGCGTGGCGTAAGGAATCTGGAGGCGAATCCTAGTATTTTCCCCGATGGACCGAAAACGCGCAAAATAAGAGCATGTATCCCACAGTGTGTGCCGACCGGATCATGATCGACCGGCGGGCGTAACGATGTAAGACATACAACGCCGCGGAGCAAGAATTTATGAAGCGTCCGTGTTGGATATTGCGTTCTATTACAAAATGGGGTTGTACGGATTTCTTCGAGAAATCCAAGGCTATGAGTCAATGGAAGGAAACAGGCGATCGTATGAAATTATCCGACATTAAGCGGAAGGCCCGGGCTTTGGAAATCGAACCTGGCAACCTAAAAAAACCCGACCTGATTCGCGCCATTCAAAAAGCCGAAGGCAATACGCCATGCTTCGGTTCCGCCGCTCCGGATTGTCCGCAAACCAACTGCTGCTGGCGCGAAGACTGCATGGCCTGATCAGGCGTCCGTGCGGCAACAGCCGCAGGGTGGGGCAGCGCATCTCACTTTGTGTCAAATCTTCCGCATTTTCCTTAATCCGTGGTTAACGCAATTACATCGGAATTCATGATGCGTTTGCCCTTGGGTATCCTGTCGCGGCTGGCGTAATTCGGGAATTACTGATAGTTTTTCCCGAATGCCCACATATCTCACAAGCCCGTCCCCGGCGGCTGCCGTCGACCGCAATCACTTCATCCTTGTATTGGGCGTGGCGACGCTGTTGCGAAGGCGCAGCTTCGCGGTCGTTCGTGCTAGCGATTTTGACGGCCGCCGCTGGGGAGCAAAGAAGGGCGGTCCGCCATGAACACGACCGAATTCGCTGGGTGTGCAATTCTTGTCACCGGCGCCACACGCGGTATCGGCGCCGCCATCGCCCGGCGCCTTGCGGCTGGCGGAGCGCGGGTGGCGCTGCATGGCCGCGACGCGGAGGGCGTGCGTGCGGCCTGCGCGGCACTGGGCACGGCGGCGATTCCGGTGGTCGGCGATTTTTCCGATCCGCAACAAGCCGCCGCCGCCGTGCGCGAGGTGGTGCGCGTCGCCGGGCGGATTGACGGCCTCGTCAACAATGCCGGCGCCGGACGGGCGGCGGCCTTTCGCGCCATGACCCTTGAACGCTGGCGCGCGACCTTTGCGCTCAACCTCGAAGCCGCCGTGCTGGCATCCCGCGAGGCCTATCTGCATATGCGCGCGAAGGGCGGCGCGATCGTCAATCTGGCCTCACTCGCCGCCCACGGGCCGGGTAAATGGATGGGGGCCGATTATGCGGCCGCCAAGGCGGGCGTGGTAAGCCTGACCAAGAGCCTGGCGTTCGAGGCCGCGCGTTTCGGAGTGAGGGTAAATGCCGTATCGCCGGGCTTTATCGAGACCGGCATGACGGCGGCGCTGACCCCGGAAATGCGCGCCGGACTGGGCATTCCGCTGGGGCGGCTCGGCCGCCCGGAGGAAGTGGCCGAGGCCGTGGCCTTCCTGCTCTCCCCGCGCGCCGCCTATCTGACCGGAGAAGTTTTACATGTGGACGGCGGGCTGTTTGGAGGAAAGTAGAATTCTGTCTGCTTTGTGAACGGTAAACTTTTGAAAGAGGTGACCTATGGCGCGACGCGTTGCTGTGACGGGCATGGGTATCGTGGGACCCTGCGGGTTGGACGAACTGGCGTTTTGGGATCGCCTGGTGACGGGCAAAGGCGGCGTGCGCCGCATTCATGCCTTCGATCCCGCTGCCTTCAAAAGTCAGAGCGGGGCGGAAGTGGACTCGGCGGCGCTGGACGCGGCGCTGGCGGCGCGCGGGTGGCGGGCGCAGGAACGTTGCGTGGACATGGCCCTGCTGGCCTCCGCGCAGGCCCTGGAGCAGGCGGGCTGGCTGACGCCCGGCGCGCCACCCGAGCCGCAGCCGATCGCCACCATCTTCGGCACGGGATTCGGCCCGGCCTATGCGGTCTCCGAGGCCTGGAATACGGTCATCGTCAAAGGCCTGCGCTGGGTGCGTCCGACCACGGTGCCGCGCATCATCGTGAACGCGATTCCGGCCCAAGTCTCGATGCAGTTCCGCCTGACGGGCGCGCATTATGCCGTGGTGGCGGCCTGCTCCTCGTCCACCATCGCGATCGGCCAGGGCTGGCGCATGATTCGCGACGGCTACGCGGACCAGGTGCTCTGCGGCGGTGTGGACAGTCTGTTCGTGCCGGCCATTTATGCGGCCTGGAACAACCTGGGCGCGATGTCGCGCAATCCCGATCCGGCCAGGGCGGCACGACCGTTCGATCTCGAACGCGACGGCTTCGTGATGGGCGAGGGGGCCGGCGCCGTGCTGCTGGAGTCGTTCGACGCGGCGCGTGCGCGCGGGACACGCATTCGCGGAGAAATCGCCGGTTACGGCGAATCGTCGGATGCCCAGCACATCACCCAGCCCAGCGTGGAGGGCCAGATGGGCGTGATGCGCAGCGCGCTGGCGACGGCCGGCGTCACACCGGCGCAGATCGCCTATATCAACGCCCATGGCACTGGCACCAAGGCCAACGATCAGACCGAAAGCGAAAGCATCCGCGCCGTTTTCGGCGCCGCGGTGGACCGCGCGCTGGTGGGGTCTAACAAGTCCTTCTTCGGCCACACGATGGGCGCGTCGGGTGCGATGGAGACGATTGCCTCCCTGCTGTCGCTGGAAAACGGGCGCATCCCGCCCAACCTCAACCTGGAGCATCCCGATCCCGACTGCCATGTCCGCCTGATGGGCGCGGTGGCCGAGCCGCTGCGCGGCGAATACGTGATGAAGAACAGTTTTGGCTTCGGAGGGTCCAACGCGGTATTGATTCTGCGCCATGTTGAATAACGAATCGGCATAAAAAAAGCGCCGCCTGAGGGGCGGCGCGCGGTAACGAAGAGCGGCACCGCGCGTGGAGCGGCGCACACACCGAGGCGGGCGTCTAGCGCTTCGAGAACTGGAAGTGCTTGCGGGCGCCGGGCTGACCGTATTTCTTGCGCTCTTTCATGCGCGGATCGCGCATCAGGCAGCCGTTGCTCTTGAGCACGGCGCGGAAGGCGGGATCGACCTGGATCAGGGCGCGCGCCAGGGCGTGGCGCAGAGCGCCGGCCTGGCCGACCACGCCGCCGCCAACCAGGCGGGCGACCACGTCGAACTTGGCCGAGGTCTCGGTCAGCGTCATCGGTTGAGCCGCCAGCGCGACCAGTTTTTCCGAGCAAAAATAAACCATTGGTTCGCGTCCACCGTTGACGCGCCACTTGCCGGTGCCGGGGAGGATGCGGATGCTGGCCGTCGCGTTTTTCCGTCGGCCGGTGGCTTGAATGGCAGATATCGTTTCGGACACAGTGGGCTCCCTTCTCAAATCGCTTCCAACAGTTTCGGATTCTGCGCCGCGTGCGGATGTTCCGCGCCTGGGCAGACTTTCAGACGTGTGATCAATGTGCGGCTCATGCCATTGCGGGGCAGCATGCCCTTGACCGCGTTGAACACGATCATGTCGGGATGCTTGGCGCGCAATTGCTCCGCCGTGGTAAAGGTCTGGCCGCCGCGGAAGCCGGAGTACTTTTCGTACAGCTTCTTCTGCTCTTTCCTGCCGGCGAGATGCACCTTGGCGGCGTTGATCACAACGACAAAATCGCCGAGATCCACCTGCGGTGCGAACGTCACCTTGCCGCGTCCGCGCAGCAGATTGGCCAAGCGCACGGCCAGCTTGCCAAGCGGCTTGTCCGCGGCGTCAACTAAAAACCATTGCCGGGCCTTATCGTCCGGCTGGGGCAAAAACGTCTTCATACTCCACCCTTTCCGTACATGCGGAAGAATGAAAGTTATCGAAACCGGCGGGTGCTGTCAATTAAATAGTTAGTAATTAAATAGTTAGTAATAGTGTAACTGCTCAGGTAGGCATCACTCAATGCCGCCTGCATGACGGATGGTTTACGCCCTTCCCGCGAGGGCTGCAAGGCTAAAAATAAAATTATTTTTTGCTGGACTCGGACGGCGGGATGCCGTAATCTGTAATCCATGT
>CAIYGI010000205.1 GCA_903925685.1 uncultured bacterium | reverse complement strand
GCGACTGAAGTCCGCTGAACCGCTGACCGCCCAACGCGCAATACCGCTGCCCATCAAGCGGCACCCCGCCCCCCGTCCGACAAGGTCAACCCCGCACACCTCGTAATTCAGGCCAATTTAGGAGTTTTGCAAAAGGCTCTACTTCCAGGTGATTTCGGTCGGACAACACGGGGAACTGCCGGTGCGGTTCCGCCTGGTACCAGTAGGCAACCGAGGAAATATCATCCTGGAGGGGCAGAAAACGGCCTTCTTCCCGCCAGATAGATAAGAAATCGCTTTTCGTCGGTGCGGGCACGGGCGCCGCAGAATCCGACCCAAACGACTGACCGAGTGCTTTCACAGGGGGTATGACACTAAACCGGTGCCGGAATGTCAATAGCGATGTTTGAACGTGCGATGTTTGAACGCCTGTCCGGGTGTCCGGGGCATGCCCCGGACACCCGGACAGGCGTTCGTTTTGCGGTCGAAAAGCAGAATGGATGCAGAGTTATCTTGGCGCGATGGTTTAGTCGTTCGCGTACGCCATCCTCCTACGTTAAAACTATGGAGGAAAAGTTGGTAGGATCGGTGTCGTAGTCCGGTGACGGATCGTCGAGCCACGGTTCGATGATCCGTTCACCGGGGGGGATGCGGCGGTGGGCCTGTGGACGGGATCACGCGTACGCCTTGCGCCCACAATCCCAGATGCCGCAGGATGCGTTCGATCACCTTGCGGTCGTCAATGAGCGCGACAATCCGCATTTCGCTCTGACAGTTTGGGCACAGTAACGGGTCGGCTTCCCAGACCTTTTTGATCAGTTCGCGCCACTTTGCTGACGGGATGCGGCGGGGGTTGTGTTCGGAAACGTCGATCACCTCCACGGCGTTGCCGGCGCTGGCCTGGACCGCCTCGGCCGTGCGCTTGTCACGTTGGCCGCGCATCTTATTTTCGACGGAGAAGGGGTTGCGGATGATGTACTGGGCGAGGCGCTCCAGGTCGGCGCGCTCGTTGGGCATGACCTGCCGGCTGCGATGCGCGCTGAACCCGGAATGCACCCACCCGCGTAACATCTGGGCACAGTCGGGCGGGAGCAGCCCCTTTTCGGTCAGAAACGTGATGATACGCGCCCGAAACAACTCTTCCAGTGGCTTAAGGCTGACTTCGGGCAGAACGTGGAACATGCCTTCGCGCACGAACAGACCGTCGGCTACCAACGCGTGGAGGTGGGGATGAAAGTCGAGATACTCGCCGAAGGTGTGGATGGCCATGACGATGCCGGGGAGCCCGTCGGGCAGGGCAAGGGTGGTGCGCATGTAATCGAGGAGGCACTCGTGGTTACAGTTGTCGCAGCGGATGCGGGCGAACCCGCGTTCGAGGTCGCCAACGGATGCGGGGTACATTTTAACGCAGGGATGTGGCGGTGGCGAGCGGACGGGGCGCATTGCGCAGAGCGCGAGGGCAAGGGCAAGGGAGGGAATGATGAAGGCAGAATGATGAAGGGATGAACGGGATGACCCGAGGTCGGAGGTCTGAGAATCGCAGATTTGTGACGCGCCACTGGCTCTGCGCGCGCATTCGTGCTAGTATTTCAAACGTCATGAGCATCTACCTTGAATTGACCAATGAGTTCAATGCCACCGCCATGCGGGCTATCCTGAGCAGCGGCCAGGCCGTCGTGCTGCACCGGTTGGCCGTCATGAGTAAGGATGGCGACTGGATTCTCCGCGAGAGCCCGGAAGCGCTCGATGAGGTGCGGGACGTGCTCGACCGCCGGTGCGCCAACTACCGATTCGGCGCGCCGCTGGATGTGCGCTGGATGCGCGGCGGATGGAGTTCGCATTTTGAATTCCGCCTGGACGCTCTCCGCGTCCGGACCGATTTCGTAACACGGCCGCCACGGCTGACGGCCGATGACCTGGCGGGGCTTTGGCGCGAACAGGCAGGATGCGCACCGCCGGTGGTCGATCCCCGCCGTCTCGCCGAACTGAAGAAGACTAATCGGGAGAAGGACTACGCCGTCATCGGAGAACTGACGCGCCTGTTGGATGATCCACGGCAGCAACTCCTGCTCTCCCGCAGTGCATACGACCTGATGGCGCTGGCGCGCGCGTATCCCGAACTGGCGCGGCAACTCGTAGCCGCACGGCCCTTACTGGACGAAGCCAGCCACTCCGTGGAGGCACTGGAGGCGGCTCTGGACGCCGAGCGCCGCAAGTTGATGCACGCGAACGAGCGGCGCTTGCTGCGCTACATGACCGCGGCGGAGCCGTGGGCGGCGCGCTGGCCGGCGGTGGCAGCCGAGATCGCGGGTCTGCCATTACGTCAGGCGCACGCCGTGGTGGCCGCAAGGGCCGAGGGACTACTGCCGTTCGAATTGCCGGAAGGGGCGCCATGATTTCCCTGCGTGACGAATTCCTGAGCGAAGAGGACCTCGACCTTCGCGCGCTGACCGAAGCCGAACTGTTTGCCTACTGGGACTTGTGGCTGCATCAAGCCCAGATCACCAACGACCAGGATCGTGACACATACTCGCACGGCGTGTTTGCCGCGCCGGGGCGGAAGATGCCAGATCGGTGGTGATTGACGACAAACCGTCACGTTCCAGTCCACAGAATCACCTCGCGGCGACCGATGTTTTCAGCTATTGGCTGCTGAACACCGAACGCTTGCGTTACATCAAGTCCATCGCATCCACATCCACAGCCATGCTCACGCCGCGCGGCCAGCGGAAGGTGTTCAGCAAGGCATTCAGGGGCTTGGTCATGCTTCTGGCCAGCGGGGCGCGCAGGAGCATCTGATAGCGATACAGTCCCTTGGCCCGCGCCAGCGGCGCCGGTCCCGGCGGCGCCACCTGTACGCTGGCCGCCAGTCCCGGTTGCAAAGCCGCGGCAAAAGCCTCCGCGGCGGCACGCACGCGCGCCTCGTCCATACCTCGGAATCCGATGCATACAGCGCGCCCATGCGGAGGATAGCCCAGTTCCTCCCGCATGGCCGCCTCCTGGTCGCAAAAGCCCTCGTAGTCCATGCGCCGCGCGGCCTGCACCGCCGGATGGAAGGGGGAGCAGGTTTGTACGATCACCTCCCCCGGCAGGGCGCCGCGGCCGGCGCGGCCGGCCACCTGGGTCAGCAGTTGGAAGGTGCGTTCGCCGGCGCGGAAGTCCGGCAGGTGCAGGGCCGAGTCGGCGTTCATCACGCCGATCAGCGTGACATTGGGAAAGTCCAGCCCCTTGGCGATCATCTGGGTGCCCACCAGGATGTCCACCGCGCCGCTCCGGAATTCGTTTAGGATGCGCCGGTGGGCGTCGCGGCCGCGGGTCGTATCGGCGTCCATCCGCGCCACGCGGGCCTTGGGCAGCAGCCGCCGCACGGCCGCCTCGATGCGCTGGGTGCCGATGCCGGTGAACTTGACCGTCGGCGCCTGGCACTCGGGACAGCGTTCGGGGGCGCGGCGCACGGCGCCGCAGATGTGACAGCGCAGTTCGCCGGCCTCGCGGTGATAGACCAGCGCCACGCTGCATTGATCGCACTGCGCGACGTAGCCGCAATCGGGGCAGAGCATGTGCGTCGCATAGCCGCGGCGGTTGAGAAAGAGCATCGTCTGCTCGGTCTGGATCAGACGCCGCTGCATGGCCTCGAGCAGATCGCGGGAGAAGATCGACATCCGGCCCGTCTGCTCGGCCTCGCGGCGCATGTCCACCACGCGCATCGTCGGCATGCGCTTGTCGTCCACCCGCTGCGGCATGCGCAGCAGGCGGTACTTGCCTTTTTGGGCGTTCCACCAGGATTCCAGCGCCGGCGTGGCCGAACCGAGCAGAACGGGGCAGTGTTCGAAGTGGCCGCGCATGACGGCCACGTCGCGGGCGTGATAGCGGGGCGATTCGTTCTGTTTGTAGCTGGGCTCGTGCTCCTCGTCCACCACGATCAATCCCAGCCGCCGCACCGGCGCGAAAAGCGCCGAGCGGGCGCCGATGGCGATGTGCGCCTGGCCGTTGAGCAGACGGTGCCACTCGTCGTGCCGCTCGCCGTCGCCGAGGTGACTGTGCAGCACGGCCACCGTGTCGCCGAAGCGGCCCCGGAAGCGTTCGATGGTCTGCGGCGTGAGCGCGATTTCCGGCACCAGCACGATCGCGTCGCGCCCCGCGGCGAGGGTGTGCGCGATGGCCTGCAGATAGACCTCGGTCTTGCCGCTGCCGGTGACCCCGAAGAGCAGCAGCACGCGCGCGGCGTCGGCGTCGATGGCCGCGCGGACCTCGTCCAGGGCGACCGTCTGCTGCGGATTAAGTTTCAGCGGTTCGGTGCGCAGCAGCGTCTGTCCAAACAGCGGATCGCGCCGCAGATTGCGCTTGCCGATGCGCACCCAGCCGCGCGCGGCCAGCGCGCGCAGCACGGCGTCCGAGACGCCGGCCGCGAGCAGTTCCCGCGCCGACAGCGGCTCCGCGCCGCGCAGCCTTTCCAGCGCCGCCGCCTGTTTCGGCGACCTGCGGCGCAGCGCATCCCAATCATCCGCCCGCGGCCAGCTCTTGGGCAGGGGTTCGATCACCCGCTCCTCGCGGAAAGCTTCGCCCTTGCTGCGCACGGTGGCGGGCAGCATCGTGCGCAGGGCGTTTTCCAGCGGCGCGCAGTAGTAGTCGGCGATCCAGCGCGCCAGCGCCAGCAGCGGCGCGCTCAGATAGGGCCGTTCGCCCGTCACGCGCGCCACGGACTTGAGATCGGTGCGCTCCGAACTCTTGAGCACGGAGGTCACCCAGCCCGCGACCTCGCGCGCGCCGAACGGCACGGCCACGCGCACGCCCGGCTGCACGGCGTCGCGCAACGCGTCGGGCACCAGGTAATCGAACTCGCGGTTCAGCGCGAGGTCGACGGCAACTCGGACGATCGAAGGCATGTCCGTGAGTATGCCACCGATGGCGGCGCGGGGGAAGGAGGTGGAGAAATCACTTCCGCCGCGCGCGGTCCAATTGGCGCTTTGCCCAGCGCAGGGCCGCGTACTGCTTCAATTTGCGCTTCACGCGGCGTTTGAGACGGGGGGCGAGCAGGCCGCTGAAGAAGAATCGGAGATCCCGGCGCGCGGACATTTCCACCCATGCCGTCCCGGTGCATTGTTTGCACATTTCAGGAATTTCCCCGCTTAGAAACTGCCGCCTGAGCCGTGTGAAGGCCGGACCGCGCCAGATCCCCTCGAAAGTGGAATCCCGCAAATTGCCCATCGAAACCGGGGAGGCGCAACACGGCAAAACATTCCCGGTCGCCGCGATCAGCGCCTTGTTCCAGAGATCGTGACACTGCTTCCCGTACCCGCGGCGGTCCTCGATGAGATTGCGTTCACCGCGGTCCTCCTCGAACTGATCCGGCGGCTGGAGTATGACCTGCACGCCGAGTTCGCGTCCACGGCGTTGACCTTCCTCGAACATGCGGCGGCCCAGCGCCTTAAAATGCGCGGCGACGGACTCGTTTTCCAAGCCCGGATATTCGCCCATCGCCTGCAGGCAAACCTGCGCCACGCCCAGCTCGTGCGCCAGTTGAACGACACGGGGAAACTCTTCGATGTTGGATTTCATGCCCACGAAGGCCAGTTCCAGCCGCGGTTGCGTGCGTCCCAGTTTTTGCTTCCACGATCCGATGGCCTTGATCCCGTTCAGGACGTCCGCGAAGCGGCCCGGGGGGCGGATGCCGGCGTAGGTTTCAGATGTGGCGGCGTCAAGACTGACGATCAGTTTATTCAGATCGCACTCGACCAGTTGCCGGGCCAGGTCATCGTCGATCAGCGTACCGTTGCTGATCGTGTATACATCGGATCCCTGCGCCTTGATCGTTTTCAGCATCTTAAGATAGAGCTTGGGATGTAACTGCTCAGGTAGGCATCACTCAATGCCGCCTGCATGACGGATGGTTTACGCCCTTCCCGCGAGGGCTGCAAGGCTAAAAATAAAATTATTTTTTGCTGGACTCGGACGGCGGGATGCCGTAATCTGTAATCCATGT
>CAIYGI010000204.1 GCA_903925685.1 uncultured bacterium | reverse complement strand
AGCCGTTCTGGGGCTGTACGGGCTTTCCGGAGTGCAAAGGCACGCGGGAGGTAGAAGCATGAGGCGGGCGACTTCACTCGACGCCCGCCGACGCCCGTCAACCCCGGCGATGACGTCGCCCCCCCCCCCACGGGAGTCGAAGCCGTCGCCCGAAGTCGCCTGAAGTCGAAACCATGCCTGGTGGCCGAGGAGAAGACGCCGTATGGGGCCGGATTGGCGAAAGGCGAGATTTGATCCTTCAATATCTTCGTTCACGTCTCGACAATTCGCCAACTGATGGATGTAGGAACATGATAAAGTGACTCAATGCCAACGATCATCAGAGTGAAGGGGTACAGGTTGTTTTTTGTCAGTTTCGATGGTTCGGAGCCGATCCATGTGCATGTCCGGCGCGGGGACTTCACCGCGAAAGTGTGGATGGACCCCATGCGGATTGCATGGTCCGAGTTCAAGGCTCACGAGGATCGAGAAATACTCCGCATCGTCGCGGAGCATGCAACGCTTGTTCAGGAGAAATGGCATGAATATTTTGCGTAGTGGACGCCAGAGCCCGGACGTGCGAGCGACCGGGGTCGTTATCGGAAATGAGGTTTTCACCATCTGCCTTTCGGATGGGCGGCAGATATCGGTGCCCTATCGTTGTTTTCCCCGCCTGGATTCCGCCACTGCGCAGCAAAGGGCGCACTTCGAGGTATATGCCGGGGGGCGGATGCTCCACTGGCCAGAGATCGACGAAGACATCGAAATTCAACACATCGTCGAGGGACGTATACCGGTAAAGAACCTTGTGCGCGCATCCGCCGTGGCGGAATCGCCTGCGAAGTACGGGTTGTGATATGAAAGGGGTGATGCGAATGGCGAGGCAGTGTTTGACGTGGAAGAAGTATGAGGAAATTGCTTGACCCTTCGAGACCTTGACGAGGATTTGTCCTTGCGAGGTTTACTGAAAGGCGATTATGGACAGGACTAAGGAATACCGAGTCAACGGATGCAGGCGACGGCCCGAACCGAAACCATGCCTGGTGGCCGAGGAGAAGTCGCCGTATAAAACCGGATTAACGAGAATTGCCACCAAACTCTGGCTTGGACTTGCGCCAAGCGGCCGGTGCCTGTAGAGTTCACATTGCCGGTCGGGAAAACCCGTCCGCCCAGGTTCTCGCCCCGTCGGCGAGCGCCAGATGTCGGGAATACACGGTCGCACTGGTGCCCGGGAGGGTCCGGCCCGTATAACACGACACTTTGACGTACAAAAATGATGTTCGGCTATCAGAGAGGAACGGAAGTAATGCACGATATAGTCTTAGTCGCTCTGGCGGTAGCGATCATCGGCACACTCGTCTGGCTGAGTTGGAAGTCCAAGCAGAAACGCTTCCCCACGATGTTCGTCGTCTCGCTCTTATGTTTTGCGGCAATTTATTTATTCCAATACGGAAACCTGTCAAGTTTCGACGTGAAGGTCCTTTCAGCACAAGCGCGATTCGTGCGAGAGAAACGAGACGAGGTGCTCCAAGACGCTAGAGTAGTATCGGACATCAGGAAGACTGTTGATCGTTTACTCACGGACTCCCGGCAAGGCCAAACCCTCATCGAACAAGCTCAAAGGCGCATCGCCCTGCAAGAGGGCCAACTCAGCAATCTCACAGTCAGATTGGAACAAAGCGCTCAACTCGCCCAAATTCACGAATGGAGCATTCGGGCAGAGGCCGGTGACCGCGAAGCCTTCATGGCCTTGCAGAAATACGTTTGTGACACAAGAACGAACTCGGCCCCATTTGTCATCTCGTTTGCGCAGAAGAACGTGAATCGCATTTATGATCTTTTTACGGGCGATAAGATTCTAGACCCAGGCGTCGCACATGGAGAGTGGACGTTGTCGATTATATGGCCGACCAACCATATCCCTGCCAACCTGAAAGCCGAGGACTACACAAGTCGTGCCGCGGCAGTTGGCACGATTGGCACCATGCGTCTCAACGGTGAGATCCCCAAATTGGCGGACATGGCCTTTCAGGAACCTGATCTCTATGTCCTTCAACTCATCGTCAAAACGATCGAGAAGGCGTTTGACGGTTGTGCGCCGCGTGTTGGGTTCACGATCAACGACTTCCTCTTTTCACAATACGAAGGAAGGAAGAAGTTCGACGCACAGTGGGCGCAGTTCGGCCCACATATTCTCAAGCGGAAGTCAAAGTTCATCGTTAGCGAACCATTCGGACCGAACGGATCAAAGCAAACGATTGTGGACCCGGAAGTTGAACAACCGCCTTCAAACTAATTCGCTCCGGTCGCAGTTCAAGCCGGGGAGTTGGGCCGCAGAATATGAGAACGATTCCGATCAGTGATCTTATTGCAAAGATGTCATTTGGAATCTATCATGCCACATCAATCGAACGGTATCGAGACATTCGCAATACCGGGCGAATCCTTCCCGGGAACCAAGTCTCCCATAAGAACTTCCCCCAATCCCGACTTTCCAACTGTCACGAACTTGGTGGTGTCGCTTGCTTTGATTTCGAGAGAGCTGATCGGGCGAAACTTTTTTGTGGCGACCCGTTGTTAAATTGGCCAAAGGTTCTGCTCTCATATCGTTTCTCGGATTTCCCGACCACTGTTCTGATTGGATTCGACAGGTCCAGACTCCCTCAAGAACCGCTCTATTATCCGGAGATTAAGAGAAGGCTCGGTCTCGGGGGTATCATCCCCTATGGGATCGAATGTTGCTATCCTGATTCCATGGAATTGAGACTTGCTCAGCAGATCATCCTTGTCTGCCACTGGAACCAGACGGTCTTGGAATCGACAACTGAAGGCAACCCTTTCATTGTAGATCCGACCATTGAACAAATCGGCAAAAAACACAAGGCGATGGCTGAACAGTATCGGTTGACACTTTTGGATAAAAAGAAAAGGGCCAACAAACTGCGAGTGGTTGAACCTGCGTCTGGTGGGTTGTGATGAGAACTGCGCATATTCCAAAACAAAGAATCCTATGAGCGCGAATAACGGGAAAAACAACACTGCATTGGTTCCAAGGTCGTTAAGTACGGTTGAAAAGTTGGATCCAGGCGCAAAACGTGTCCTGGCGTTGATGGTTTCCGACGCATTGGCAATTGCACAGAAACGATTGATTCCGGTTTCCACAGCCTGTACGAGCGATGAAATTGAGAATTGGTATCAGCAGGGAAATCACTATGGGTACAATGGAGGCTTGCGGTACTTTAACCCGGAATGTTTGAAGTGGTATCGCAAAGCGGCAGAACAAGGTCACGCCAGGGCGCAATACGAACTTGGTTTGTGTTACTATCACGCCAGGAATGAAAGAGAAGCGGTAAACTGGTATCGAAAGGCTGCGGAACAGGGTGTTGCCTTCGCTCAATTCTGTCTTGGCCTTTGCTACGAACTTGGCGAGGGTGTCCTGAAGGATGACACGGAGGCAGTCAAGTGGTATCGCAAAGCATCTGCACAGGGCGGAGCTAAGTGGTTTTCCAGGGCAGCGAAACATGGTCGTGCCGTAGTTCAATACGCGCTTGGCGAGTGCTGCGCTAATGGTCATGGTGTTCCGCTGAATTACGTTGAAGCTTATAAGTGGTTCAAGTTAGCCGCGGAGAAAGATGTTGGTACGGCAACGTCGCAGTTGGCATCTCTTTTCTCTACGATGTCTAAGGAAGAAATACGTGAAGGCGAACGTCGATATGCCGAGTTTAAAGTAGGCCAGCAAACATGAAGAACACGAACTGGGTATTGCTCGATATGGAGTAACTGCTCAGGTAGGCATCACTCAATGCCGCCTGCATGACGGATGGTTTACGCCCTTCCCGCGAGGGCTGCAAGGCTAAAAATAAAATTATTTTTTGCTGGACTCGGACGGCGGGATGCCGTAATCTGTAATCCATGT
>CAIYGI010000203.1 GCA_903925685.1 uncultured bacterium | reverse complement strand
TCTATACGATACCTATGTGAAGGTTCGCCAGTCCGTCTGACGGTTACACCTCTAACTGGAGAGCCGTATGCGGGAAATCCGCCTGTACGGTTCGGAGGGAGGGGTGCCGCGGAAACGCGGCATCCCTACCCCTATCAGAAACAAAAGGCGCATCCGCAACGATTCGCAGATGCTCCTCCGATTTATTATTCTTCAATAATGTTGTGAAAGCATAATATCTGCAATCTTGGTAAAAACGCGTCCAAACATTCACCAGTGAATTCGCATTTTCCACCCTCCACCCTCCACCCTCCACCCTCCACCTTCCTCACTCTCCAATCAGCGCCAGCTGCCGCCGGCGCAGGGCGGCGATGCCGGGCAGGGCCAGGATGGTCACGCAGAGCACGGCCAGGGACAGTCCGAGCGCGACGGCGCCGGATGAAATCCATGCGCGATTGCCCAGCGCCGGCATTGGATCGAGGGCGCGCAGGGGCGTGAGCAGCAGATCCACGAGGCGGTAAACGCCCAGCGCCAGATGGTCGAATAGGTCCGGCGCGACGAGCGGGC
Organism: uncultured bacterium; assembly: GCA_903925685.1. GTDB lineage: Bacteria > Verrucomicrobiota > Kiritimatiellia > CAIKKV01 > CAIYGI01 > CAIYGI01. The sequence goes on along the minus strand of CAIYGI010000203.1, from coordinate 20,996 downwards.
TTTCGTGCGGCACAAAAAAGACGCCGCTGCGCGCGACGGTGTGAATGCTGTCGGTCATGCCCAGGATCACCAGCAGCGCCGCTCCGCTGAAGATCGCCACCGGCGGCGAAAGCAAGGCGCCCATGCTCAGTCCCAGCGCGACGATCACGGCCAGGCGCGCCAGCAACAGCGTCAACCCGCGCGCGAGATTAGCCGCGGGGCCGGGCTCCAACAGCACCAGGTGTACATTGCCGGGGGCGAAGGCCAGTGTGGCGTCCAGTCCGCCGCCGTTGTGGGTGAAACGCAGCGTTACGTCGCGCGCGGCGGGGCAGGGGCCCGCGAGGGGAGTTTCCAGTGCGCGGCCGGAGACGCTGTCGGTGGCGCCGGTGGCGCAGGCCGGCGCGTTGCGGGCGGGATGGAGACTCCACACGCCATGCACCGTGAAGGCGCCTGGGCGGGAGGACACATAACGGCAGGAAACCGCCAGTGGACGGTTGGTCGGCGTGTCGGCGGGGAGGGTGAAACTCCAGCTCACGGCGCGGCCGGGGGCGGCGACGACGGTTCCATCTTCCGCCGCCGCGTCGCAGGCGACGGGTTCGAGCAGGCGGCGGGAGGAAAGAAGGTGGTAGGTGGTAGGTGGTAGGTGGGAGGTGGGAGGTGGAGGGTGGAAGGTGGAGGGTGGGAGGGCGGAGGCGGCGATGCCGTGGGCTTCGACTGCGACCAGCAGGCCCAGCGTCACCACCCACACGGCGCATACCGCCAGCAGTCCCAGAAACTTGCCGCCCCAGATTGCCGCCGGATGGATGGGGTGCGTGCGCACCAGATCGAGCGTGCGGTCGGCCATCTCGCTGGCCAGGCTGAGCGTCGCCGTCCAGAGCGCCGCGGCGGCGATCAGCGCGGCGCCGATGCCGAGCGTGTAACGCAGCACCACCTCAAGGCGGCCGGCCGGGGTGCCGTCGCCGTGCAGCACCGCCGGCAGCCCCCAGGCCGTCAGCAGCAACAGTCCCAGTCCGGCGGCGAGCAAACCGGAGCGGACAGCCTGCCGCCAGGTGACGAGCGCAATGGAAAAAAGTTTCGACAAAGCCGTGCCTTACTCCTGCGTAAAATCGGTCAGCGGACTTGTGGCCACCGCCGTGTTGCCGCGGCCCATGATTCCGGCGTGGAAGGCGGCGCGTCCGGCCTGCACCGCCAGGGCGAAGGCGGCGGCCATGGCGGGCGGGTCGCCGGCGGCGGCGATCGCGCTGTTGACGAGCACGGCGGCGCAGCCCATTTCGAGCGCGGCGGCGGCGTCGGACGGCGACCGCAGTCCGGCATCCACGATCACCGGGATGCCGCTGTTGTGTACGATCAGGCGCAGCATCTCGACCGTGGAGAGCCCGCCGCCGGTTCCGATGCCGGCGCCGAGCGGCATGACGGCCGCGCAGCCAACATCCTCCAGGCGCTTGGCCAGGACGGGGTCGGCCGGCATGTAGGGCAGCACGACAAAACCCTCCTTCACCAGTTCGCGGGCGGCGGTGTAGGTTTCGATCGGGTCGGGCATCAGGTGATGGGGATTGGGATGAATCTCGACCTTCACAAAGAGACTGCCGCAAAGTTCACGGGCGAGATGCGCCGCCTGGATGGCCTCGCGGGCATCGCGGGCGCCGGAGGTGTTGGGCGCCAGCGTGACCCCCATGGCGAGCAGGGGCGCGAGCAGGTCGTCGCCCGGCCGGTCGCGATTGAATCGCCGCAGCGCCGCGGTCACCAGCTGCGTGCCGGAAGCGGCCACGGCGCGGCGCATGGTTTCGTTGTCCGAATACTTGCCCGTGCCGAGTAGAAGACGGGAGCTAAAACCGTGACCGCCCAGCACCAATGTATCGTTCATTATATTTCCAGTCCGCCGCGCCGCGGGAAGCGTCGCAAGCGCGGTTTTAGTATGCGTCAGACCTGACGGAATTGTCAAACGAAGGGCGGTCATGGCGAACGCATCATGATTTTCGATGCAATCAAGCTTAACCACAGATTAAGGAAAAACCGAAAATTTGACGCAAAGGCGCTAAGACGCAAAGAAAAGCGCAAAGAAAAGCGGTTGTTGGTTTTAACTCAAGAAAGCATTCTTTGCGTCTTGGCGTCTCTGCGTCAACGAATTCGCACCCATTATTCGTCAGTCGGCGGTTTTTCTGGGTACGTATCTGCGGCTCATTATGATGATGTGTTTGCCCTGCGGGAAGTTTAAGTTGATTGCCTGACGGTTGGCGCGCGCAGCGCGCCGCGGGTCAGCAGGCCGCGCCGGTAGCGCGCCGGGGTCAGCCCGGTGTGTTTGCGAAACTGTTCGATGAAGTAGCTCTGGTCCGTGTACCCAACCTCGTAGGCGATCTCGGCGCAGGGTTTTTCGCTGTGTTCCAGCAGGCGCTGGGCGGCCTGTACGCGGGCCAGCCGGATCAGTTGGAGGACGGTCTTGCCGGTGTGCTGGCGGACCAGGTGGTCCAGACGCCAGGTGCTGACCCCCGCGGCGGCGGCGGCGGCGCTCAGCGGCAGGCGTTTGTGGTAGTTGTGCGCGATGTAGTCCAGGGCCTGGCTGACATGCGCATTGGTGCGGTTGAAGGCCTGCAGATAGATGCCGTCCATGAAATCGTCGAGCGCCTCTGTCAGCACACGGCAGAGCGACTCGAAGTCGCGGGCCCGTATCAGCCGCTCGGTCCAGACATGCGTGCGGCGGATGAGCGGTTCCAGGATCGGACTGTCTTCCACGGCCGCCCTGGTCAGGTACCCCATCAGTTCGATGATGCGCGCCCGCAGGACCGGGAGTTTCGGCGCGCTCAGGTAAAGGGCGCCGAGCGTGTCGTTGAGCACCCGCCGCGCCCCCGGGCGGTCGCCGGCGCGGATCATCGAGAGCAGCATGCGTTCCTTTTCGAAGGAATAGGCGGCGGCCTGTCCCAGCCGCTGCTGTTCCTCCACGGCCTCGGCGATCTGCCGTTGCTGCCGCAGGCGCAAGCGGTTCGCCTCCATCAGTTCAGGCTTCCACCCGCTGATCTGGTAAAAGCTGTGTTGCAGCGTTTCGGCCGCGTGGTTGATTTGCGCCCTGGACCAGACCGGGGCCTGCGCCAGCGGCCGGCGCACTTCCGCCGCCGCCAGGCCGAAGGACTCCAGTTCCGCGGCGATGGCGGCGGGATCGGGTCCGTCCTCGGCGCAAAGCACGGCCTCGCCCAGCAAGCCGCCCTGCACAAGACCACGGTCCTCCAGCGCCACCACCCAGCTTGTCAATGCGCCCGCCAGCGTAAAGACATGCGGTTGTCCGCAGTTCAGGCTTTCGTGCAGGGCATAGGCGCGCAGACGCCGTATGCGGGCCGAGGCCCCGGGCCAGTCGTGCGCGTCCGTCGTGCGGCCGGCCACATCCAGCAGCATGGTCCGGATTCCCAGGCTGCGGCGGCCCTCGCGGGAGACGGCCAGTAGAATACGTTGTGACAAAAATGCCATAAATCGAACCATTCGAATGTCCGTATAAAACGTAATTATGCTGGTAAACTGGGCATAGTCAAGCGCTCGGAGGTCATGACTGGGCGGATTTTTCGCGCAAAGCAGCAAGAATGCCATATTAAGAGCCAGAAACGTCCTATCGGCAATCATCCAGCCGGCGGTAGATTGGATGCGCTTTCGACGACGAAAGGTTCGTCGCCGCAACATACACCGGGAGATTCTGAATCATGACGATTATCGAACAGATCAAAGAGAACCTGATGAAGGGCAAGGCCAAGGATGTCAAGGAGCAGGTGGAGCAGGCCATGAAGCAGGGGGCCTTGGCTTCCGATGTCCTGAATCAGGGTCTGCTGGCCGGCATGAGCATTATCGGCGAAAAGTTCAAAAAGAACGAAGTCTATGTTCCCGAAGTCCTGATCGCGGCGCGTGCGATGAAGGCCGGCATGGAAGTTCTCAAGCCGGCGCTGGCGGCGGCCAAGGTGCAGCCGCGCGGGGTGGTTGTGATCGGCACGGTCAAGGGTGACCTGCACGATATCGGCAAGAACCTGGTCGGCATGATGCTCGAAGGCGCCGGCTTCAAGGTCGTGGACGCCGGAATCAACGTCGAACCGGAAAAATTCCTCGAACTCGCGCGCGCCAATAACGCGCAATTGATCGGCGTCTCGGCGCTCTTGACGACGACCATGACCAACATGAAGGCGGTCGTCGAGCAGGTGAAGCAATCCGATCTGGCCGGCAAGGTGAAGGTTATGATCGGCGGCGCGCCGTTGACGCAGGCCTTTTGCGACGAGATCCACGCCGACGGTTATTCGCCCGACGCGGCCTCGGCGGCGGACCTGGCGAAAAAACTGGTGGTATAAGAGGTTCGGCTCCGAAAAAAAACACGCGCGGGGCCCTCCAAGGTGTCCGCGCGTTTTTTGCTTGGTCTGATTCATGATCGCACTAAACCGCCGCGGCCCCGGCTTTAAGGCCTACAGTTTATATCCTGCGTCCGAGGCCCTGACATCGGACCAGATGCGCATCGGGCAGCGCTGGATCATTCGTTGTTCGGTGATTTCGATCCTGTTCGGCTTGGGCATCAGCGACCGGGTGATTGCGCTCTTCATTCTGAGCATCCATCCCTCCGTCGCCAATTCGACCCTGGCCTTCTTTTTCGCCCTGGGCCCTTTGTTGACGGTGTTGATGGTGGCGACGATTCCGCTGGCGACGATTTTCGGCAAGAAACGCATCATGGCGCCGTTTTATCTGGCGTCCGTGCCGTTTCTGATCTTGCTGGCGATACTGCCTTCCCTGCATGGCATCTTTTCGCCAACCACGCTGGTCATCATGGTTGCTCTGGCGTTGACGGGTTACGGGGGGGTTCGTTCGCTGGGCATGGCGGGCTGGTTTCCCCTGATCAACGACAATGTTCCCGACGAGATTCGCGGCCGTTTTTTCGGGCGGCTGCGCACAAGCTGGCAACTGATGGTCGTGGTTTATACCGCGGCCGTGGGCTGGCTGCTCGGCCACCAGCCCGCGCTCTGGAAATTTCAGGTGGTCTTTGCGATTGCCGTGGTGACGAATCTGGCGATGACCGGCGGGATCATGCGCATACCGGAGGCGCCGCTGGCGCCGCGTTCGGAGGGACTGACTTTCTGGCGCATGCTGGCCATGCCGTTTCGCGACCTGTCTTATGTTTACTTTCTGCTTTTCGGATTGCTCTTCAATCTGGCGGCGTCCATGGCCGGTCCGTTCGCGCTGCTCTGCCTGAAGGGAACCCTCGGCGCGGGCGATAACTTCATCGTCTGGATGGACACCGTGGCGTCGATCGGCGCGGCCGCCACGCTGCCGCTGAGCGGGCGGATTGTCGATCGTTTCGGCGGCCGCATCGTATTTGCGCTGCTGGTCCCGGCGCTGGCGGCGCTGAATTTGCTCTGGCTTTTCGCCAACCCGATGGATCCGCACTGGCGGACGATCGTGATGGGATTTTACCTGCTTCAGGGTATTCTGCTGTTTGCCATCGGTGTCGGTATTACCGATTTGATGCTGGGCAGCGCCCGGCCGGGCCATCAAAACGCCTACATTAACATCGCCTTCGTTTTGAATGTTTTGGCAGCCGGGGTGGGGCCGTTTCTGGGAACGTGGGTGGCCAGGCTTTTCGCGGGGCTGAATTTCAGTTTGGGCGCGCTGACGCTGGATGCCAACCGTGCGGTGTTTCTTTGCCGGTTTCTTTTAATGCTGGCCTCTGCCTGGTTCATAACCCGCCTGTCGCGCGAACACGGCGGGCGTGTCGGCGAAACCCTGCAGCGTTTTACGACCGAATTATCGAACCTTCTGCACTGGCGTCCCGTTGGGACTCCGCGATTGTAGGGGAAATGCCGCTCTTCGTTGTTGGATTTAGGCGGAGCTTTCGGTAGCATCATTGACCGGAACCGTGAACGATGCGGTCGGAACGGAAAAATCATCATGCCACCTATTGGTCCAACGCCGCCTTCGACACCGCCGGGCCCGCCTTCGCGCCGGGACGGCAAACCCGAGCCCTCGCGCATGCCGCCCCGCAACCTGCTGATCTGGTTTGCGGCGCTGACGCTGCTGATGCTTGCCTGGCAATTCTACCAGAGCGACGCCGACAAGGTCGAAACGATCGTGTACAACCCGAATTTCGTCCAGCTCGTGGCCACCAACCAGGTCGTCGAGGCCGAGGTTTTCGAGGATATTTCCGGCCGTCAATACATCGACGGGCAGCGCCGCGAACTGGATCCGCGCACCGGCAAGGCCCGCCGCTTCCGGGTGGATGTCAAGATTACGCCGGAACTCATCTCGAGCATGGTGAATCACGGCATCAAATTCGCATTCAAGCGCCAGAGCCCCTATATCTGGCAGATACTCTCCGGCATGGTGCTGCCGATCCTGCTGGTGTTCGGTTTGCTCTACTTCGTCAACCGGCAGATGAAGTCGGCCGGCGCCGGCGCGCTGGGATTCGGCAAGAGCCGCGCCAAGATGCTCAATCGGGACCGCAACAAGACCACCTTCAAGGATGTCGCCGGGGTCGAGGAGGCCAAGGAGGAGGTCCAGGAAGTGGTGGAATTCCTCAAGGACCCCAAGAAGTTCCAGAAGCTCGGCGGGCGCATGCCGAAGGGCGTGCTGCTGATGGGGCCCCCCGGCACCGGCAAGACGCTGCTCGCCAAGGCCATCGCGGGCGAGGCCGACGTGCCGTTCTTCACCATCAGCGGCGCGGATTTCGTTGAAATGTTCGTCGGCGTCGGCGCCTCGCGGGTGCGCGACATGTTCGAGCAGGCCAAGCGCAGCGCGCCCTGCATCATTTTCATCGACGAGATCGACGCCGTCGGCCGCAGCCGCGGCACCGGCATCGGCGGCGGGCACGACGAGCGGGAGCAGACGCTCAATGCCCTGTTGGTCGAGATGGACGGGTTCGACACGCAGGAGGGCATCATCATCATCGCGGCCACCAACCGGCCGGATGTGCTCGATCCTGCCCTGCTGCGTCCCGGGCGCTTCGACCGTCAGATCGTGATCGACCTCCCGACGCTCGATGGGCGCGTGGATATCCTCAAGATTCACGCCCGCAAAATCGTGCTCGACCCGGACGTGGATTTGCGCCGCATCGGCCGGGGAACACCGGGCTGCTCCGGCGCCGATCTGGCCAACCTGCTCAACGAGGCCGCCCTGCTCGCCTCGCGATCGAACAAAGAGTCCGTCAACCTGTCGGACCTGGAAGAGGCGCGCGACAAGGTGCGCTGGGGCCGCGAGCGGCGCAGCCGGGTGCTCGACGAGAAGGAAAAGCGCATCACGGCCTACCACGAGTCGGGACACGCGATTCTGACCGTGCTGGTCGAGGAGAGCGAGCCGCTGCACAAGCTGACGATCATCCCCCGCGGCACGGCCTACCTCGGCGCCACCATGCAGCTGCCCGAGAAGGACCGTCACCTGGAAAACCGCACGAAGATGCGCGGCGTGCTGGTGACGCTGATGGGCGGAAGGATGGCGGAATTGCTGACCTTCAACGAGATCACCTCCGGCGCCAGCAGCGACCTCAAGCAGGCCACCCACCTGGCCCATATGATGGTCTGCGACTGGGGCATGAGCGAGGCGATGGGGCCCCAGACCTTCGGCCAGCACGAGGAACTGATGTTCCTCGGCCGCGAAATCTCGCGGCAGCAGGATTTCAGCGACGACACCGCGCGGCGCATCGACGAAGAGGTCCACCGTCTGCTGCAGGAAAGTTACGAGCGCGCCCGCGTGCTGCTGACCGAGCACCGCGCCGATTTGGACAAGATCGCCGCTCTGTTGATCGAGCGCGAAACCCTCGACGGGCGCGATGTGGAGGATCTGGTGCGCTTTGGCCGCATCCGCACCGAGGCGGAACGCGCCGCGACGGCCGCCGCAAACGAGGTGGTTCCCGGTGCCGCGCCGGTGGAAATTGGAGCGAAGAGTGAACAGTAAACAGTGAACGGTGGGAAGCCATGATTGCGTCTTGACATATATACCAATAAGTCTATATTCTCAAACCCATGAAGACGGCAAAGCTATTTAAGAACGGTCAAAGTCAGGCGGTACGGCTACCCAAAGAATTCAGATTTGAGGGAGTTTCGGTATTCATTCAGCACCTGGGAGGGGGCGTGCTGCTTGTGCCGAAGCACGATCCCTGGAACTCGATGTTCGAAGCGACCAAGCGCTTTTCGGATGACTTTATGACTGACCGCGATCAAGGAGATCAGCCGGAACGGGAGAGTTTGGATTGATGCGCTACCTGCTGGATACGAATACCTGCATCTATATCATCAAGCGTTCGCCGCCTGATGTCTACGACCGTTTCAAAACCCTTCATATCGGTGACGTAGGGGTATCGTCCATAACCTACTGCGAACTTCAATTCGGCGTAGCCAAAAGTTCAAGACCCGATGAAAACCAGCTCGCACTTACCGAATTCCTAAGTCCCCTGGAGGTGCGTGATTTCCCGTCCGCGGCCGCCATCGCGTTTGGAAAGATCAGGGCACACCTGCAAAGCGCCGGAACACCCATTGGCAATTATGACCTGCTGATTGCGGCTCATGCTCTTTATGAAGGTTTCACCTTGGTCACCAACAATACGGAAGAGTTCAATCGTGTACCTGGCCTGAAGCTCGAAAACTGGATCGGACACGGCAAATCCAGCGTACGCGATAAACCGCGCCGCTGATTTGCAAACGTTCGGAATCGGCTTGACGGTGGCGAAGGAGGTAGTAAACAGTGAAGAGCGAACAGAAGACAGTGCCTGTAGATAGTTACAGAGATTTGACCGTTAGTGGTCATCACTGTTCACTGTTCACTGTTCACTGTTTACTCTTCGCTTGTTACAAACCTGAGTGAACGGGATGCCAGACGCGATGCATGCCGACCTGCCATGGAGATGGCGCTGCCGGGAGAACACGCTGACCCTTGGTTCGCGGCCGCTTGTGATGGGTGTTCTGAACGTGACGCCGGACTCCTTCTCCGACGGCGGACGGTATGAAAGTCATGACGCGGCGGTCGCGCGCGGTCTGGAACTGGCGCGCGCGGGCGCCGATGTGGTGGATATTGGCGGCGAATCCACCCGGCCCGGTTCCGCGGCGGTGCCGGAAGCCGAGGAACTGCGCCGCGTGGCGCCGGTGGTGGAAAAGCTGAGCCGCGCGCTGGCGGCCCAGGACTGGCCGGGCGGCGTGCCATTGATTTCGGTGGATACCCGCAAGGCCGTCGTGGCCGCGGCCGCGCTGGAGGCCGGCGCGGCGATCGTCAACGACGTGTCCGCGCTGCGCGACGATCCGCGTCTGCTGGAGGTCGTGCGCGCCGCCGGGGCGGGGGTGGTTTTGATGCACATGCGCGGAACGCCGCTTGACATGCAGCGGGCGCCGCATTACGAGGATGTGGTGGGCGAGGTTGCCGCATTTTTACGGGAGCGGGTGGCGTTACTGTCGGCGGCGGGACTGGACCCCGAGACGATGGTCGTGGATCCAGGAGTTGGTTTTGGCAAAACGCTCGAAAATAATCTACAGTTGCTGGCGCGGCTGGCCGCGGTGCGGGACGCCTGCGAACGGCCGGTCCTGATCGGGGTGTCGCGCAAAATGTTTTTGGGCCGCCTGACCGGACGCGAGACGGGCGGGCGTCTGGCGGCCAGTCTGGCGGGCGCGGCCTACGCCGTGCAGCGGGGCGCGTCGGTGGTGCGCGTGCATGATGTTGCCGAGACGGTCGATGTGTTGCGAGTGTTCGCCGCCCTGCGGGCGGCGGAAGGGATGGGCGCAGGATGACAACGATGAAGATGTGCCGGCGGGCGGGTGGAGTGTGGCTGGCGGCCGGGCTGGCGGCGATTTCCCTGGCGCGGGCGGAGCTGCAGACGCCGCCGGCGCAAAAGACGCCCGCGGCCGGCATGGACGCGCTGCTCACGGGGCGCGATTTACTGAATCAGGGCCGCTGGATGGATGCCGTGCGCTTCTACCGCATGGCGCTCAAGACCACTCCGGAGTCCTCCGAGGTGCGCTTCGGTCTGGCCACCGCCCTGACGCAGATCGAGCGCTATGCCGAGGCCGTGCCGCTGCTGGAATCCCTGCTGCGCGAGTACCCGGACAATCCGGCCGTGCTCAACAACCTGGCCTGGATCCTGGCCAAGGCCGAGGATGCAGTCCTGCGCGATCCGCCGCGGGCGCTGCGGCTGGCGCGCGATGCCGTGCTAGCCGGAACGTCCGACTTCAACATTTGGAACACCCTGGCCGAAGCCTATCTGGCCAACCGGCAGCCGGCGCGGGCGCTGAGGATCGCGCGCGTGGCGTTGGGCCTGGCCCGGGCCGACGGCAGCGTGCGCGATACAGCCCCGTTGCATAATTTGCTGCAGCGCTGCGCCAAGGCTGCCGGAGAACCCGTGGAGGCGCCGGACATCAATGAGTGAGCCGGTCCTGAACCGTTCCGGTTGGCGCGAGGCGTGTGCCATCCTGCTGATCGCGGTCTGCATCGTGCTGCTGCTGTGTCTTTTTTCCTATGACTGGCGCGACGTTTCGGCGCTCTGCGTCCCGCCGCGCGAACCGCCGGCCAACTTCATCGGCCCGTTCGGCGCCTGGATGGCCTTCACGCTGTTCATGAGCTTCGGCATTGCGGCCTACTTCCTGCCCGTGTGGTTCCTGGGGTTCGGTCTGACCCTGGTCTTTCGCGGCATCGCCAATTTACGCGCCAAACTAGTCTGGGCGGCGGTTTTCATGACCAGTCTATGCGGTTTGCTGGCGATCGAGCCTTCCTTCTGGTACCAGCTTTTCCCCTTGCTCAACATCGACGCGCCGGGCGGTATTCCGGCGCAGTACGCGACCGACTGGATGTGCCACCGCGCGCTGGGGCGCGTGGGTACGCTGATCGTGGACCTGACCGGCCTCACAATCGCCGTTGTGCTCTTCTTCGGCTGGGCCGCAATTCGCAACGGGGCGGTGCGTTTGGCTCTGGCGGTTGAACGCGCAATTCAGGCCCAACGCACGGCTCGCGCCCAGCGCGCCGTCGAAAATGCCACCGGCCGCCGGAGCACGGCCCCGCTGGCACAGCAGGGCGATACCTTGATCCCCGATAGCGAGACCCGCGCCGTGCGCAAGCCGCGCGTCGCGGCAACGCGAACATTCGCGACCGGCCCTCGTGAAAGCGCCGCGCCGGAAGATGAAGCCGGGCCGGCGGTTCCCGATGCGGTTGCCGCGGATGAACCGGAGCAGCGCGTCTCGCAGGCGGCGACGCCCGGCGAGAATCCCCCCGCGGGCCGCGTGCGCCGCGTTGCCGCGACCAAGTCCGCCGCCGTTCCTTTGCCCGCCGCAGCCGCCGTCACTTCCAACGGTTCGCCATATGTCATTCCTTCCGTCGAACTGCTGGACAGTCCGGCGGTTGGGGTCCGTCCCGCCATGCCCGAGGACGCCGAGGCGGCCGCGCGGGTGATCGTGAACACGCTCTCCGATTTCGGCATCAAGGTCGAGGTCACACATGTCGAACAGGGCCCCACTGTCACCCGCTACGAACTGGTCCCGGCCTCCGGTGTGCGTCTGGAACGCATCTCGGGACTGGCGCCCAACCTGCAGCTTAACCTGAAGGCCAACAGCGTCCGGATTCAGGCCCCCATTCCCGGACGCGGCACGGTCGGCATCGAGATTCCCAACGCCTCTGCCACGATGGTGTATTTGAGCGACGTGATGAAAGGGACGGAGTGGCATGCCGGCCAGATGGATCTGCCGCTCGCCCTGGGCAAGGATGTGGGCGGCAAGGACCTGGTGATCGACCTCGCCCGCATGCCGCACCTGCTGATTGCCGGCGCCACGGGATCGGGCAAGACGGTTTGCATGAACTCGATCCTGGCCGGCCTGCTGCTGGCGCGCACACCCGACGAATTGCACCTGATGCTGGTGGATCCCAAGATCGTCGAATTCGCCGCCTACCGCGGCCTGCCGCACCTCGAAGGCGTTCGCAAGGAAGTCATCACCGACCCCAAGAAAGTCGTCGGAGGACTGCGCTGGGCGATCACCGAGATGGAACGCCGCTACAAGCTCTTCTCCAAGGTGGGCGTGCGCAACATCAAGGGCTTCAACACCCGGACGATCGAGAAGCAGCAGACGCTTTTCGGCGGCGAAGAGCCCGCCGGAGGCATGCCGGCGCGCCTGCCATACATCGTGATCATCGTGGACGAGCTGGCCGACCTGATGCTGACCGCGGCGGCCGAGATGGAAACCTACATCGCGCGCCTGGCCCAGATGTCGCGCGCCGTCGGCATTCATATGATCCTCGCCACCCAGCGGCCGTCGGTCAACGTGATCACCGGCACGATCAAGGCCAATTTCCCCGCCCGCATCGCTTTCCAGGTGGCGCAGAAGACGGACAGCCGCACCATTCTCGACACGATCGGCGCCGAGAAATTGCTCGGCCGCGGCGACATGCTTTATCAGTCGCCGGGCGCCAGCCGCGTTGTGCGCGCGCAGGGCGCGTTTACGACCGACGAGGAGATTGCCCGCATCGTCACCTTCATCGGTAACCAGTGTCCCGCGCCCACAGCCATCGAGGAGGCTGAACCAGAGCCCGCTGAACGGGCGGCAAATGCGGACGCCCGGAACGGCGAGGAGCCGGAGACGGGCAACGAGGCCTTGGCCGCGGCGCCGGCGGCGGTCTTCGATTCCGGCCCCGCCACGCCAAACTACGAGGACATGCTGGCCAAGGGCGGGGGCGACGGCGACGAGGACAACGCCATGATCGAGCAGTCGATGCAGATCATCCGCGAAACCCGCCGGGCCTCCACTTCGATGCTGCAACGCCGTCTGCGCATCGGCTACACCCGCGCCGCGCGCATCATGGACACGCTGGAGGAACGCGGAATTGTGGGCCCCGCGCGCGGTTCCGATCCGCGCGAAATCCTGATCGATCTGGATGGAGATATGACGGATCACGCCGCCGGTGAGGGGTCCGCCGCGGAGGAGAACGAGCCATGAACGAGAAAATACCGCTGGGCGAGTTGTTGAAGACGGCGCGGCAAAAACGCCGTCAAAGCATTTCCCAGATTGCCGAAACGACGCGACTCAAGGCGACGCTGATCGAGGATCTGGAACGCAACGATTTCAGCCATGTTCCAGCCCCGATCTATGGCCGCGGCTTCATCAGAATGTATGCCGAGGCCGTGGGCCTCGACCCGCGTCCGTTGATCGATGAATATATGCGAGGCTGCGCCGCAAGTCGTCCGGCGGCGCGTATTCTGGACGTCTCTCCCGCGGCAGCCCATGCCCAACGCCCTGCCGCGCGTTTCATGCGCCGCCGCAACTGGATCTCTCTCTGGGACACCTTCCGCCGCAATCTTGAGCAACTCGGGGCCGATTTGATCGACCGTGCCCGCGCACGGCGCAACGCATCCACCTACCGGGTCCGCACGCACCGCTCGCTCGACGAGCGTCTGGCCGGCGTTCCATGGGCGGCGATAGTGGTGGCGGTGGCCGTGGCGGTGCTGTTGATCTTCATCGTCATCGGCATCGGACGCCTCTTCGACACGGCGCGCGCGACGCCTCCCTCATCCTCGCTGCATGTCACCCCCGCGCGCGTCGCACCGTCAGTACCACTGCGCATGGCCGCGGAACCTCCGGCGCCCTATTCCATGACCGCGCCCAGCGCCCCGGTTGCACGGTGATCCGCGCCCGTCCATCCGCGCCGGCATCCGCGCCCAGCGTCGGACTGGTCAGTCTCGGCTGCGCCAAGAACCTGGTGGACACCGAACACATGGCCGCCGTGCTGCGCGCGCAGGGGCTGCGGCTGGCGCCCTCGCCGGAAGCGGCGGACATCGTGCTGATCAACACCTGCGGCTTCATCGGCGACGCCAAGCGCGAATCCATGGACGCCATCCGGCGCGCCTGCGCCCTGAAGCGCGCCGGCGGGTGCCGGGCGGTGTTCGTCGCCGGCTGTCTCGTGCAACGCTATCAGCGCGAGTTGCAGGCCGATCTGCCGGAGGTGGACGGATTTATCGGCCTGGACGCCATCGACCGCGTGGGCGCCCTGGCGCGCCGGCTGACCGGCGGCGCGCACGGTCTCTACGACGTGCCCGCCGTCGCGCAGCGGCTTTTTGAGCCGCGCGCGAATCGCGTTGCGCTGACCGGCGCTCCCTTCGCCTATCTTAAAATTGCCGAGGGCTGCGATCACCGCTGCGGCTTTTGCGCGATTCCCGCGATCCGCGGCGCCCAGCGCTCGCGTTCGATAGCATCGGTCGTCCGCGAAGCGCGCGCCTTGTTGCGCGCGGGAGTGCGGGAACTGACCCTTGTCTCCCAGGACACGACGGCCTACGGCCGCGATCGCGCCGACGGCGCCGCGCTCCCGGCGCTCGTGCGGGCGCTCGACGGTCTCGCCGGCGATTTCTGGATCCGCCTGCTCTACGGTTACCCATCGCTCGCGCGCGGCGAGCTGCTGGAAACGCTCGCCGCCAGTCGGCATGCCGCGCGCTACCTCGATCTGCCCATCCAGCACAGTCACCCTGATATCTTGCGCGCCATGGGCCGCGCCGATTCCGCGCGCGCCGTCGCGCAACTCGCCCCGCGCCTGCGCGTGGCCCTGCCGGGCGTCACGCTGCGCACTACCTGCCTGGTCGGTTATCCCGGCGAAACCGAGGCGCACATCCGCCATCTGATCGATTATGTACGCGACTCGGCCTTCGATCACCTCGGGGTCTTTACCTTCTCGCGCGAGGACAACACCCGCGCCTGGTCGTTGCCGAAATCGGTCCCGGCCGCGCTTGCGCGCGAGCGGCGCGACCGCGTGCTCCTGGCCCAGAGCGAGGTGATGCGAAGGAAAGCCGCCGAACGATTTGGCAATAGCGACCGTATTTTGCTAGAACACCCTCCGCGCACGCCAAAAGGCGCGTGGCTCGGCCGGGCGGCCGGCCAGGCGCCCGAAGTGGACGGTGCGACACGTGTGCGCCGCGTGCCCGCCGGAATGCGGGCTGGCGACTTCGTGACCGTCCGCTACACCGATGCTGTTGGTGTGGATCGTGGTGCGATAGCGACGGGGAAACAGTAAACAGTAAACAGTGAACGGTGAACAGTGAGCAGTAAGGCCAGTATCGATAGAATTTCCGAACAGCCTGCAGTCATGCCGGCTTTTTCTGTTCACCACTCACTACTCACCACTCACCACTCACTGTTTACTGTTCACTTTTCGCTCTATTCTTTAAGTGCCGGCAGTACTGAATAAATGAACCTTCCCAACAAACTCACCATCAGCCGCATCGGCATGACCTTTGTGCTGGTCGCGCTGCTGACCATTCCCGGCCTGCCATGGGCCTATACCGCCGCCGTGATAGTTTTCGCGGTCGCGGGTTTTACGGACATCGCCGATGGTAATATCGCCCGCCGCCGGGGGCTGATTACGCCGTTTGGCCAACTCATGGATCCGCTGGCCGACAAGATACTGATCTCCGCGTGCTTCATCTCCTTTGTCGCCATTGGACACATCATCCCCGCCTGGATCGTAATCGCGATCATCAGCCGCGAGTTTCTGATCACCGGACTGCGCCTGCTGGCGATTCAGAAGGGGCGTGTGCTGCCGGCCAGCGCGTGGGGCAAACACAAGTTGATCTGGCAGACCATCGCGATCGTGACGATTCTGGTTGGTTATTCGCTGCAATTCGATCTGCTGCCGCGTCTGCTGCAAGAGTGGTCCGGCGGCGCGGCTTTTCAGCGCGCTTTTGTGCCGTTCTTTCACTTCGTTGCCAACCTGCTGGTCTGGATCGTGGCGGTGTTGACCGTGGTTTCGGGCAGCGTGTACATGTGGCAATGCCGCGATCTGTATCGCGATCAATGGTGAGGGTTCAATGAGCCAGGAATGGAAAATCCAGAGTTTGGGAAAACAGTGCGG
The DNA here is from genome assembly GCA_903925685.1 of uncultured bacterium. Taxonomy (GTDB): domain Bacteria; phylum Verrucomicrobiota; class Kiritimatiellia; order CAIKKV01; family CAIYGI01; genus CAIYGI01. Next base: position 5,213 of record CAIYGI010000203.1, on the reverse strand, counting down.
CGGCTGCCAGGCGCCGTTTGCCGACGCGCAGGCGCATGTCACGCGGCTGTTCTTCGATGACGCCGGGGGCTACACCCGCGCCGATTACTGCGAACCCTGCTGGAACAGCCAGGCCAACGCCCTGCCGCGCTTCAGCGCCTGGAAAGGCGTCTACCACGTTCCACCGCCGCCCGACACCTCGAAGACCGTGCGCCATGAAACCGTCGAATCGCTGCTGCGCGAAATGATTCAAGCCGGCGATCCCGCCCAGCGCGCCGTGATCTACATCCTCTGCGTGATGCTCGAACGCAAGCGGGTATTGATTGAACGCGAAATCACCACGGCGGAAGACGGCGCCCGCATCGTCGTCTACGAACACCGCAAGACCGCCGAGACTTTCGTGATTCACGATCCGCAACTCAAACTCGACGAACTCGATCCGATCCAGCAGTCCGTGATGCAGCTCCTGGCCGCGCCGGCGCCGGAGCCGGCCCCCGTACCGCCGCCGGAAAATGCCGCCGCGCCGGACAAGACCGAATAACCGTTCGGATTGTTTAGGCTGTAGCTGTTGCCCGATTGAAAGCAAGCCGAGAACCTGATACATCATGCTTATGAAACGTGATGACATATTGAGGAACCTGCCCGTCCGCGTTGGCCGGGCCCTTGCCCACTACTGGAAAATGCGGGCGACACAACGGAACAAGCAGAAACTGGCCGGAAAAGCCGACCAAGGGCTGCGCAGTGCCGTGACCGGTGGAGCGCACATGGATGCATTCATCGACCTCTTCATGGAACTTATTGTCGCTACCGGTATTCCCACGCAATGTGTGCATCGGAGCAAAAACGTTGAGCTTCCGGGATTCTTCCGCCCCACTAAGGAATGGGACCTGCTTGTCATCCGCGAGAACACGCTTCTCGTTGCCATCGAAGCTAAGTCGCAGGTCGGGCCGTCGTTCGGTAACAACTTCAACAATCGAACCGAAGAGGCGATGGGAAGCGCCCTCGACCTTTGGACCGCTTACCGGGAACACGCCTATTCTGCAAGCCCTCAACCTTTTCTCGGCTACTTCTTCATGCTGGAGGACTGCGACGCATCCAATAATCCGGTGAAAGTGCGAGAACCGCACTTCAAGGTGTTTCCGGAATTTGTCGGAGCATCGTATCGCCGCCGGTACGAACTTTTCTGCCGGAAACTCGTTCTTGAACGCCACTATACGGCCTCGGCCTTCATCACATCCACGGTGGGAGACGGAAGCAAAGGGGTGTTTGCGACACCCGCGGAAGACCTTTCCATTGACCGGTTTGCCAGAACACTCGTCGGCCATTTGGCTGCGTTCGTGTGAAGTCCATGGAAGCAACAACCCACAGATTGATCAATGGGGACTCGCGGGATCTTTCCTTTCTGCCGGAAGAGTCGGCCCATCTTGTGGTCACGTCGCCACCTTACTGGAATCTCAAACGGTACAACGAGAACCCGGAACAGCTCGGGCACATTCAGGATTACGAGGCATTCCTGTTTGAGTTGGAAAAAGTCTGGCGGCACGTCTACCGAATCCTGGTTCCGGGTGGGCGACTAGTCTGCGTCGTCGGTGACGTTTGCGTCGCCAGGCGCAACTTTGGACGGCATCTGGTTTTTCCGCTCCATGCCGACATCTGCGTGATCTGTCGGCGGATCGGTTTTGACAATCTGAACCCGATCATTTGGCACAAAATTTCCAACGCCTCTTACGAGGTCTCCAATGGATCGAAGTTCTTGGGGAAACCATACGAGCCGAATGCCATCATCAAGAACGACATGGAGTTCATCCTCATGCAAAGGAAGCCGGGAGGCTACCGGCAACCGACCAACACGCAGAGAGACGAGAGCCGGATCGCTAAAGACGACTTCGGACGGTGGTTTCAACAGATTTGGAACATCACCGGAGCATCCACCAAACAACACCCGGCTCCCTTTCCTCTTGAACTGGCCACCCGGTTGGTGCGCATGTTCTCATTCTCCGGCGATACCGTGATCGATCCCTTTTGTGGATCGGGCACGACGTTGGTTGCGGCCTTGCGAACGGGCCGCAACAGTATTGGCGTAGACATAGACCCGGAATACTGCCGAATGTCAGCGCGATACTTGAAAGCGGAAACCGCCGACCTCTTTTCCACCGCCAATCTGCTCTTCGAGAAGGCCACCACGGAACCGGCCAACCTAGTTAAGGAAGACCGTGCCCTTTACGAGGTGCGACCTGCGAAGAAGCGATTGGAATAGGCCAATGCCACCTTGTTCCTGCGGAGTCTACCTTGCAATTATCGACAGAAACCGGCCCGTGTAATACATTGTCGGACATGAATACCGCCACGCTCAGCATTCGCTTGGATAAAGACTTGGACCGTCTCTTGAGCAAGGCCAGCCGGCAGGCTGGCAGGAGCCGCAGCGACGTCGCGCGTAATGCGTTGCGTCGTCAACTGCGCCTTACGCAGTTCGAATCCATTCGCCGGCGCGTGATGCCCTTTGCGGAAGCGCGCGGGTTCATCACCGATGAGGACGTCTTCGCGAATACGCCATGAGGTTTTTTCTGGATACCAACTGAACGAACAATAAACATGTTCGACCTACTAATACGCGGTGCGTTGATTTATGACGGCTCGGGCGCCGAGCCGGTGTTGGGGAATCTGGCCGTCAATGGCGATCGCATCGCCGCCGTCGGAGAACTCGCGGGCGCCGTGGCGCGCAACGTGATCGATGCCGCCGGCAAGGCGCTCAGTCCCGGTTTCATTGATGTACACAGCCACTCCGACACCTATCTGCTGATCGAACCCTCCGCCCCCAGCAAGATCAGCCAGGGGGTCACCACCGAAATTGTCGGCAACTGCGGCGCTTCCGCCGCGCCGCGCACGCCCTTGACCCGCCTGCCCTTCGACTGGGCCGACAAGCCCTATCCCGCTTCCTGGGAGAGCGTGGCCGACTACCGCGCCTTGCTGGAGCAGGTTCGCCCGGCGGTAAATGTGATGATGCTGGCCGGCCACAACCGGCTGCGCTCGGACATCATGGGCTACGCCGCGCGGCCGGCGACCGCGGACGAGGTGGCGGGGATGTGCCGATTGTTGGAGCAGTCCTTCGACGCTGGTGCGCGCGGTTTGAGCACAGGTCTGCTTTACACGCCCGGCTGCTTTTCCGAACCCGGCGAAGTGCAGGAGCTGGCGCGCGTCGCGGCGCGTCGCGGCGGAATTTACACCACCCACATGCGCAGCGAAGGCTCGCGCCTGCTTGAGTCGCTCGACGAAACCCTGGACCTTGGCCGTACCACCGGCGTGCGGTTGCAGGTATCGCACCTCAAGACCTCCGGCCGCGCCCATTGGGGCAAACTGGACGCCGCACTGGACCGGCTGCGCAGCGCGCGCGCCGCGGGGCTTGATGTGGCGGCCGACCGCTATCCCTACACGGCGGCCTCGACCGATCTCGACGTGCTGCTCCCCGACTGGGCCGCGGGCGACGGGCGCGAAGCGGTGCTGGCGCGCCTCGCCGATCCCGCGCAGCGCGCCCGTATCCGCGACGATATCCTGAGCGGCCGCGCCAGCGACTACTGGGGTTCGGTGCAGATCGCCTCGACCCACCATCCCGACAACCTGCGCTTCCAGGGACGGCCGCTGAACGAAGTGGCCGCGGCGCTGGGTCTCGAACCGGTGGATGCCGCGCTGCACCTGATGGCGACCGACACGCTTCACACATCGGCCGTCTTCTTCGGCATGAGCGAAGACAATCTGACCCGCATCCTGGCCGAACCCTATGTGATGATCGGTTCCGACGCCTCGCTGCGCGCGCTCGAAGGCGTGCTCAGCCGCGACCATCCGCATCCGCGCGCCTACGGGACTTTTCCCCGCTTCCTGCGCGCAGCGCTCGACGGGCGCGCCGTTCCCGTGGCCGAAGCGATCCGCAAAATGACCGCGCTTCCCGCGGCGCAATTCAGTTTGAAGGGACGCGGCGTAATCGCGCCGGGCGCCTTCGCCGATCTGGTGGTTTTCGATCCCGCCGCCGTTCGCGACCTGGCCACCTACGAACACCCGCACCAGTTTGCCGCCGGCATCGAACAGGTCGTTGTCAACGGCGTGACAGCCTATCGGCCCGGACATATCTCAACCGCCCGCGCCGGCCGCGTTTTGTGAAAACTAATCGTGTGCTACGCTGCCGCGCCGCCCGAGAAGGCAGGCGATGGCCGAAACGAAAACATGAGGACAATATGACCGGACGATCAAGACGGCTACTTTTGATGCAAGGCTTCTGCCAAACGGACCTGGAAGACGTCCGCGGCGTCAGCAAACTGGCCCGATGGACGCCGCTCAGTTGTGCGGCGTTCGGAACAGCCGGGCTAGCCGCCGGGAGCGCGGTTTTGCCGTTGGGTGCCGGATTGTGTCCCTGCGCCATCGCAGGCATGGCCGGGTTGTGGGTTGGAAGCGGATGGTTCTTCGTCGCCTTGGGGCTGTTCACATTGACCGGTGGGCTCACCAGTCGCAGCATCTACGACCGTCTCTACAACGCCACTATCAAACGGATTTTCCGGACGGCGGCCGTACCGCGGCATGGCTCGCCTCGACGGTTCGGCTGCGCCATCGGGGGCGTCATGTACACACTCAGCGGCATAGGATTTCTCGCTGGTAGCGCGTGTCTTGCCTTTGTTCCCGCGCTATTCATGGTTGTGTTCGCGACCATTGCCGGCCTGACGCAATGGTGTTTCGCATCGGCACTGTATGCCTGGCTTTTCAGAGGAAGCAAGACAGCGACCAACCAAGACTCGGAGGTTACGGCTCGCGAGTTTGCCGAACGTCAAGGCTGACGTTGTGTGCCGGGCAAGGCACGGTTGCTAGCGGGTGAGACTGCGGAAGCAGGCAAGTGCCATTCAAACCAGGTAATGGTGAAGGGAAGCCAAGAACAAGGGGCGGGTTGATCTGGCGCATCTGCGAATCGTTATCTGAAGGCGGGAAGCAAAGCAGGGGGCGTAGCGCGGATTTGGAGGGACGCCCCTGCTACTCTGAGAAGTAGCACTTCGCTACGTAGAACGAGTCATGTCGTCCGCGAATCAGCCGGAGCGGGAGGAATGGACGGGACAGAGCCCGTCCCTCGTGCGCCCGTGAGGGTGCCAAGTCAAGGAGGTGGAAGTCCTCCTCCGAGCGGTTCGCTGACCGATCGGTAGTTGAACGTAACTGCGTCTGTGAAAACGGAGGTGGAGAGCAACGGGAAACGAAAGTGC
>CAIYGI010000202.1 GCA_903925685.1 uncultured bacterium | reverse complement strand
TGTCGAGGGGGTCTTTGGCTGTGGCGGCCAGGTTCGAGAAGGCCTCGCGCGCCTCCGGATATTTCTTCTGGCTAAACTTCGCTTCCGCCGCGCGCTCCTGGTGTCTCCGGAGGAAATCCACGTTGAAATCCTCGGAAAAGGCAAACGACGCCCAAAGCAGAATGAACGCCGGCACGCTTCGCTTCATCAGCGACCGAATCAAGACCCGTTTCAAATGATCGATGTTTTGAGCACGCATCCGCGCCCCCCTGCTGTTTCGTGTTGTTTCGGAATTATGAATGCCATTCTGAGGCGCTTGCAAAAGTACTGCAAGCGCCCCGGATGGCATCTATTTCTTCTTGTTGTAATCCGGATCGAGACCAGGCCTTTGTTCCCCGAGTAAGTAATGCGCAAAAAAATAATTCTCCTTTTCCTTGGCGATCGGTTCGAGCTCTTTCCAGAGCGCGCGCACCCGGTCGGCTGCTTCCTTGTCCTCGCCCTTACTGTTTTTATACCGGGCCATCAAATCCCGAACCTCGATCATCTTCCGCGTGAACTCCAGCCCGACGCGCACAAACGCAATCCGCCGGCGGTAGATCTCCGGGGCCTTCGCCACCACGGCATCCGCCTCGTCCAGCAGGCTGGCGGCACGCTTGTAAAACGCGGCGTTATAGGCCTGTGGAAACGTCAGCTTGTCGTCAACCATCCGATTGCGCGTCTCCTCCAGCAACGTCCAGTAGGCCTTCAGTTGCCCGGCGGCCGGCCCGAACCCGCGCCGGTAATAGTCGTCCATGATCGCGTATCCGTCCTGAAAGGGATTCCAGGCCAGATGCGCCATCAGGTAGTAAAGCGGTCCCTGCGTCGTCCAGGACTCGTTGATCGTGTCTAAGGAAATGCCGGTGCAGTTGTGTTCGGCCAGGTAGCGGAAAGTCTCCATGGCCCGCCCAAAAGGAACGTCCGGCAGCATCTTGTACAAGCCGCCTTCGCCGGGCAGGTTGGGGCGATAGAATATTTTCACGCCAGTCGCCGCCCAGTCGGCGAATTGTTGCGAGGCCTTCTCGTTATCGAGACTGTCGGGGTCGCTGTCTCCCAGACCCGCGAACCAATTCGAGACATGAAGCATGATCACATTGGCGTCCGGCTTGTTCTTGAGCGGCGCAGGCCGGATCGGACCGTAGCCTATAATCGTGACGTAATAGTCCTTGTCCGGGTAGCGCTGCCGCAGTTTGCGCGCCAGAATGTTGGCGAACCTCACGTCCCGGTCGCTCAGGGCGACGTACTCCTGGCAAAGGCCCTGCCAGGTCAGGAGCCGCTTCTTCGCCTCGGGCACATCCCAAGCGCGGCATTTCTCGCAGATGCAATGCCCGGAGGTACTGCCATCATTGATCCCCGCGTAGAACATGGTCATTGTAGGATCCTCTTCCAGTTGCTTTGCCACATCGTCCAGCCACTGGTCCCAGACCGCCGGGGTTGACTGACATATCTTGGTGTAGTAGCCCGAACCGCTGCGCGTGCCGTCGGGCTGGAAGGCGAAATACTCTGGATGCGTAACGTGGAACCGATCCCACCAACTGGAAAAACCTCCTTCAAACGTACTCCCCCAGTGTCCCGTGTTGGAGGAGTCAAGATTCATGCGCTGCAGACGCCCCCAGTCAAAAGAAACGGTCCGGTTATCACCTAGAACTGACTGGCAGAGAATAGCGCCGCGCAGACGGATCTGGGGATGATAGCGATACTCGAAGGGCGCGAAGGCGATCTTCTCCTTCCGGATAATGTCCTCGCCCGTCTCACCCGGCCAGAGCCAGCGCACGTCCAGATCATCCTGGATGAACGTGTACACCGCATTGACCGTGCCGTATTCCTGCTGCAAAAACACGGTCGGTTTTTTAGATCTGTCTTTCCCCACCAGATGCTGCGGATCCCAGCGGTCGCGCCCGGCGATCACCAAGTTTTTGCCATCGCAGGCAATTAAGATTTCTTCCGGATTCTTGAAATCAAAATCGGTTTTCGGGAAGAGTTCCTTGAGCTTCGGCTGGTATCCGACCCAGATCGCGCGCTCCGGAACGGGATTGGGCAGGCCTTCGATGACCTGCGGCTTGACGCCGCCGACCTTCTCGATATAGGCGGCCAGTTCATCCGCCGCCTTCCGAGTCATTGGCGGCGCGTTCGAGAACACGATGATCGGCGCCAGGCTCGCCCCCTTTTCCACCAGGGTCAGCGGCGCCGCCTGAACTTCGGCGTCCTTCTGCTTCGCCTGTTCCTGACTCGTACACCCGGCGACCACCACGAGCAGCGCCGCGCCGATCCCACAGATTGCCATTACATGTTTCATCGCTCTTCTCCTATTACCTTGAGAGTCCCGTTTTGTGACTCATGCGACCAAGCGTAGTCCTTCGGCCCTGTCGATGTCAATATAGTGGCGGAT
>CAIYGI010000201.1 GCA_903925685.1 uncultured bacterium | reverse complement strand
CGAAAAGCAGCCAGATGGAGGTGATGAGCGAGAGCCGCAAATGGAAGGAACTGCTGGAACAATTCAAGAACGAGGATTTTGCCGCATGGCCAAAAAGCGTCAGTGGCGACGCGTTCCGGATGCGCGGCGAGGCAGCCCAGAACTGTCGGGATGGCAAACAGGCGGTTGCAGACCTGACCCGGGCAGCCGAGTTGCTTAAGGAGGGAGATTACTATTGCAACCGTTCCATCCTTGCCCTCGGAGACGTCTATAAAGACCTGCGCAAGGATGAAAACAAAGCGATCGAGACCTATGGACGGGTCCCGTTGACGGGTTACATGCCAACCCAAAAACAGCTCGCCAGTTGGCAGATCGCGGATATATACCTGCGCCGGAACCAGCCCGCCAAAGCGCTGGAGATTCTTGACCCGATCGACATGACGCGAAGCTGGGGCGACCTGCCGCTAAAAGTGCTGTGTTCCCGGGGGCAGGCGCTGGCGGCGCTGAACCGTCCCGTAGAGGCGCTCGCCGCATACAAGGCGGCGCTCAAACTCCAAGACGTATCGCCTGCGGCCCGGAAGGCCATCGACGCTGCAACTGAACCCCTTATATTGTCCACCCAAAATCTTGTTGTCCTTGCGGCGAAGGGCAAATCAGACTACCAGATCGTGATTCCGGATTCGGCGCCGTCGCCGGAGATCGGAAGGGCGATGACCAATATCGCCCGGCTGGTGCAGACCGCCTTTGCCACCAATGGGTTCCCGGTGCCGGTTGTGTCCGAGAGCCAACGCGATCCGGCGCGACCCGGCCTATTTCTGGGCGACACGGCCTTTGCCCGGTCGAACGGCGTGAATGTCGGCGCGTTCCCCGACTGGCGCTACGTACACAAGGTGGTCGGGCGCGATGTCATCGTCGCCGGCCGCGAGCAACCCTGTCCTCTCCCTCCGCCTTCCAACCGGTCACGCTCGGCCATTGAGGGAATGGACCGACTGGGCACGATGAAAGCGGCCACGGATTTCCTCCGGCAGTATGGGGGAGTCCGTTTTCTCCTGCCCGGCGAGACCGGCATCGAGTTTCTGCCGACCACGCTGATCAGCGTGCCTGCGAATCTCGATGTCCTGCATATTCCTCCCATCCAATTCAGGTTTTTTACTCCTGGTGGAGGGGAAAGTATCAATGAAATCGCCAATAACTGCTTTCCTCTTGTGGACATCGATACCGGCCCTCATAGCTGGAGTCCTTCCATCCCCCCAAAAACATACAGCGAGACGCATCCGGAGTATTTCGCCCTGATCAACGGCAAGCGCTATACCAAGGCGAGCGGCGACAGTCAATACTGCATCTCGAACCCGGATGTCCAGGAACTCATATATAAGTATTTGCTCGCCAGAATCGCCATCGGTTACAAAACCGTGGAGTTGGGGCAGTCCGACGGGTTCATACCCTGCCAGTGCGAACCCTGTAAAAAGCTGTTTGCCACCGGCGCCGACTGGGGGGAGAAGATATGGATTCTCCATCGGAACATGGCAACGCGCTTGCTGAAGGAACAGCCTGACATCAAAGTGATGATCCTCTCCTACGGTGAGACTTATGGTCCGCCCAAATCGTTCAAGAACTTTCCATCCAATGTCACGGTGTTTCTGTGCCATCAAGATCCCGAACTCATGAAGGAATGGAGCGCCTGCATCGTGCCGGGCGGGTATGCCGCCTATACGACCCCGTTCTATGGCAACGCGCACGGGCCCGTATGGACACCGCTCGTCAGTTCGGCAGTGGCGAAGCGCTTCTTCGATCTAAAGTTCAATGGCATCTTAATAGGCGGATGCCCCAGCTTCATCGCCCTCCTGGGTCCTGTGTTCTATGTCTACGGACGCATGTTCGACGATCCTGCGAATCTCCAGGCCAAGGATCTGCTCGATGAATTTTACGAAGGCGCATACCGGGAAGCGGCCACGCCCATGCGCCGCTTCTTCGACACGCTTTATCATGCAGTCCAGTTTTCGTGTGATGCGAAATGGTCCTATCAGGATGTGTATGGCCGTACACGCTATCATTCGGAAAACGATCCCATGCAACGCATAACAATGACCTATTCGCCGACTGTGCTCAAGGATTTGGAAACACACCTGAGCCAGGCCGAACGTCTGGCCACGTCGGAGAAGGTGAAACGCCGTCTCGCCCTGACGCGGCTGGAGTTCGACTATATCCGGCATATCGCCACCGTCGGCCATTTATTGAATGCCTTCCGCATCAATCAGAATCTGGCGGTGCGGGAGTGCCTGCTCCAGGCGGTGGACGCCTGGAACAATTTCCTGAAGATCATGTATGATGACGGAAAAGGCGGATGGCTGAAGTCCGGCATGCGGGGTCATATCATCCCAAGCTGGCCCGAAATAGCCCCTTTTGGCGGACTGAGTCATTGGTATGTGGCCAAGACTACGGACGAGTGGGCCGACACGCCCTTGAACTGGAACACCGCGGCAATGCGCAAGACATCCCTGGCCGCAAGCCAGCGCCTGGCCGTGAAACCGATTGACTCGCCGATCACCCTCGATGCGCCCGCCTGGAACACGGCCGAAGCCGGCGCCTTCTCCGCCCTGCCGGGTGACTCCATACCTGTGACCCGCAAGACCTCCCTCCGGATGCTCTATGACAAGACGCAGGTCTATCTGCGGGTCGAGTCCGAACTGCCGGGCAGCATCAAGGACTTTGCCCCGGTGGTGAAAGACGGCCAGCCGTCCCGGGCCGAATCGCTCGACATCGCCATCGATCCCCTTGGCGCACGGGAGAAGTTCTACCATTTTATCGTCGGACCCCAGGCGCAGCCCCGCTACCAGGCCGCCCACGGATTCATCGCCGACACGCTTCATCCGCTCTACGGCAAGGACGATCCGGGCTGGCAGGGAAGCTGGACGTACGAGACCCGGCTTGAACCCGAGAAGAACCGCTGGCTGGCGCTGCTGACGATTTCATACAAGACGCTGGGCGTCGAACCCCCCGCGGTCGGCGCGCTGTGGCGGGGCAACGTCATCCGCCTCCATGTGCCAGCCCCGGGCCGGGTCGAACGCTCGGCCTGGTCGGCCACGGCCCAAAACAAGGGCGGCCATGACCAGAACGCCTTTGGCGAAATCGTATTCGACGACGCTTCAGGTTCCGCCGGTGCGGGCAAAGCGGAGACGTCGCCTCTTCGGAAAGGTAGGGAGGATTTGTATAAACAAACCTTCGAGATCCCGCCCGAGTGGAAGGCGCTGCCCAATCTCCTGCCGGCCTCGGCCTGGGGGCCGTGGCGCTTCCACGAGGATCCGGCCGACAAGGGCGTGAAGGAAAGCTGGTTCCGCAAAGACCTGAGCGATACAGGCTGGACACAGATGCAGGTGCCCGCCTTCTGGGCCGAGACCGATGTTGGCGACATCCAGGGGTATGGCTGGTACCGCGTGGCGTTCACCGTGCCCGCGGACTGGAAAGGCAAGACTGTACGGCTCCTGTTTGGCGCGGTGGACGAGCAGGCCTGGGTCTATGTGAACGGAACACTGGCTGGGGAACATACCGCCGAATCCGAGAAGGTCAGCGCGCTCCAACTCTGGGATCTGCCGTTTGCAGTAGAGGTCAAGCCCGAGCTCCTGACCTATGGCGGAACCAATGTGCTGGCCGTGCGCGTTCATAACTCCGCCATGAATGGCGGCATCTGGCGGCCGGTGCTGGCGCAAGCAAAAGAGAAGAAGTGAAAGGATTTTCCCATGCCCAATATGCAACGATGGATTACCAAGGGCTTCGACGCATTCCGCCAAGGCGCCTTCGGTAACGGCGGCCAGAATCTCTACGTCTCAAAGAAAGGCGTGCTGCAGCGCATCCACCAGACCGACACCAACCGCAACGGCTACGTCGATCTCGTCTTCTGCAACTCGCAGAACCACGAAGAGAACACGCCGGTCTATCTCTATTCCGATCCGGTCGGCGCGCCTGAAAAACGTAAGGAAATTTTCATCCGCGGCTCCCGGTGCGGCGAGGTAACCGACATCAACGGTGACGGCCTCGAAGATCTCGTCGTCGGCCGCTCCTGGGACGGCATCAACGAGCAACTCAACGCGGCGGTCATCTACGGATCGGCGGCGGGGCTGACCAACAGGTACCTCGACTTCCTGCCGGCGGCAAAATCCTCGGCCGTGGCGACGGGAGATTTCAACGGCGACGGCCGGATGGACATCGTGTTCATCTCCTGTGGCGCGCTCAAGGTTTTCTACCAGTCAGCCGGCGGTTTCCCGATCGGCGGCGGCGAGGCGCATGAGTTTCCCGATGCCGAAGAGCTCGCCACCATCCGTGACGAGCACACCGGCGTCCACCACCTGCTCGTCCGCACGAAAGACGCCTCCTGTTTCATCATTAACGGAACCCAACAGGGGCTGGATTTCCAAAGCGCACCTCGGAAACTGCTGGACAAGGATCCCGATTACCGGAAGATCGTCAAGTCCAACGCCGACTATACCCAGTCCGTACAGGAGAACCCCGCGCGAATACAGGTGGTACACTTGCGGAAAGGGCGCACCGGCGCAACACAGCCGCATATTTTCATTGCGCAGAAAAAAAAGGCCCTGCTCTACCCGTACGCCGATGGCAAGGTCGGCGCGCCGCTTGCGTTTGCCTGCGAGCACGTGCTGGCCGTCGCCGTCGGAGCGCTGCGCACGAGCGGGTTCAGCGACCTGGTCTTCGCCTGCCGCGACACTTCAACCGGCAAAGAATGTTCCTGGGCCTATTTTGGCGACGAGAGCGGCTGGCCTGAAAAAAGCCGCCGGGCGCTGCCGTCGCACAACGCCTGCGACGCGGCCCTGGCCGATTTCAGCGGCCAGGGCTTTCAGGACATCGTCATCGGCCAGGGTAACACCGAGGAATCCTACACGAGCGAGACGCTGGTCTACCCGGGCTCCGCCGCCGGCCCCGCGATTGATCCGCTGCGACTGCTCTCGCACAACGCCATCCGCGCGCTCGTCATCCACGCCGGACCCGAAAAAAAACCGCAGCTCGTCATCCTGAACCGGCACAGCGGCTCGCGCATCGGCAACGCCGACGCCTTCATCTACCACGGCGGGCCGACCGGGTTTTCGGAGCAGAACCGCACCCGCCTCCCGGCTTGGGGCGCCACCGACATGGTCTGCTGCGATCTGCAGGACCGGGGCCGGCCGGACATCGTCTTTGCAAACGCGGCCGAGCTTTCGCCGTGGCTCGATCCAGGCTCGTACATTTACCGCAGCGGGCCGGACGGATTCAAGCCCGCGCCCGACGCGATCCTGCCCACCGCCAGGGCCCACGGCCTCGCCGTCGGCGACTTCAACCGCGACGGCTTTCTCGATCTCGTCTTCGGCGGTTTCGACAATAATACCCTGACGATATTCTACGGTTCGGAGAAAGGTTTCCGGCCGGAGAATACCGTTCGGTTGAAAATGGAATACCAAGGCAAAGTGTACAAGGAGCCGCGCTTTTTAGCCTGCGCTGATCTCAACAACGACGGTTGGCTCGACCTCGTCGTCCCCATCATCTCCGAAAATGTCTGTTTCATCCTCTGGGGTGGGCCGCAGGGCTTCAGTTTCGAGCGCGCCCAGGTTTTGAACGTACGCCACGGCTGCAACGCCAAGGTCGCCGACCTCAACGGAGACGGCTGGCCGGAGATTATCGTCGGCGGTCACACCCAGTCGGAGTCCGGGCCGCACGACGCCTTTGTCTACATCTACTGGGGCGGGCCGCAGGGCTTTTCGGAAAGCCGCAAGACGTTGCTGCCAACCAACGCGGTCAATTCCATCGCCGTGGCGGATTTTAACAGGGACGGCTGGCTCGACCTCTTCGTGGCAAGCTACCAGGACGGCCGCCTGCGCGACCTCGATTCCTTCCTATACTGGAACCAGGGCGACGGCCTTTTTCTGCCGCACAAGGTCACGCCGCTGCGCACGCACGCCGTCTCGGGCAACTGCGCCGCAGACTTCAACGAGGACGGCTGGATCGATCTCGCCGTCGCCAACCACAAGGTCTACGGCGATCACATCTCCTACTCGACCGTCTGGCACAACGGGCCGGGCGGCTTCGATGAGAAGCGCGTGACAAACCTGCCGTCGGAGGGCGTTCACGGCATGGGCAACGTCGACATCGGCAACATCCTCGATCGAGGGCCGGAAGAATACTACGCGTCAGCGCCGCATGAACTGCCCGAAGAAGCGGGCATCACCTCCTTCGACTGCGTCGCGGATATCCCGGCGAAAACCTGGGTGAAAGCGCAGTTCCGTTGCGCCGCTCTACAAGCAGAGCTTGAGAAAACACCGTGGCGGGGGCCGGTCGGGCCGGGCAGTTGGTTTTCGATCGGGCAACGCGTCGATCCGACGTTGTTTCGCGGCCGGTGGGTGCAGTACCGGCTGACGCTCGGGGCATTTAATTCGCTCGCGACCCCGAGGGTGAGCGAGGTGGTGGTGAATCTGGAAAAGCCATAACGAAGAGAGAAGTCTCAAGGAGAAACGATCATGGCCATAACCAATGTGATCCAGAGAGATGTCGCCGTAGAGCGACTGTTCCAAGATCAAGGCGAAGCCCCGAATCGTGACAGCAAGAGCTGGCGTGTAGGAGGTGGACAACCAGTTCAGATCGGACCTACCCTGGCTGCACTTTTCTGCGGTGTACAACTGGAAAACGGGCCGGATGCTGTGGATGGTATGCGCATCGTCCTTTTCGATGATTTGGATCGAATAGGACATGGCGAAAACATTGCATTGAGCCATAACGAGATCATTGGCGATCCAGCTTCCGGCCAGGCGCGCATGGCCATGAAAAACGGCGCCTGGGTATGGTTTGTTCCGGAAGGCGCCAGGAGAGCGGATGGCTCCCCGCACCCTCATGCCGGCACCGGTTTCGGATTGGAGACGGTTCTTGAGTTTCCCGTGCGGAAGGATCTCACCTGGGAACAGAGCGATTTCAATCACGCCGAGTGTCGGACCGCCATCTACCAATTTGAATTTGGAAGAAGCGGTTTTCGGATCTCCAGCGCGCGCCAATACCGTTCCGACGACCTGCCGGTCGTTCCGACCGTGCCTATTACCCAGCAGATGCTGGCGGCGGGCTCCAGCGACATTTT
>CAIYGI010000200.1 GCA_903925685.1 uncultured bacterium | reverse complement strand
GGGCGCATTTCACTTCCGGGGGGCACCGTCCAAGTTACGGTCCTTGCTGAGTTAGCTTGATCTCGCTTTGCGGACGGCAGTCTTTCTTGCCGCTGGCGAGAAGTACTCGATGACACCGCGCTGGATCGACAGTTCGATCCACCGATCCATAAGGGCGCGGAAAGTTTTGTAAACGCGCAGCCGCTGCTTCAGCTCGGCCACGCAGTCGGCCCGCACGAACCGGCAGGTCGGTTTGCCGCGATGCACATAGGCCAGCTTGTAGTAGGGGCCGTGGCGTTGCGGACGTTGCGGATGCATGCACCGGCAGGCCGGATTACCGCACACCTGGTATTGGCGGGAAACACTGCCGGGATGCATCGGCCCGAGCGCACACAGTTTTTCCTGCAGCGCGCCGATTTGCCTTTCCAACTGACGCAGCGAGCGTTTAGTATTCATAGCGGATATGATATACAGCATATCCGATACCGTCAACGACAAAAACGGGAGAAAAACGCATGGCTGAGGAGGATGTGGTGCAGTGGTTGTACGCAGGGGCGCAGGCCTTATTACAGGGCTCGCCGCGCATGGGCGACATGGAAAAAGCTTTAGACCGGGTGAGTCGCGAGGTGCGCCGCAAGGCCTTGGAGCGGTTGACACAAGCGGCCGCCGCGCAGCAGGCCTTGGTCTGTCCGGTCTGTCAGTCAGCCTTGCAGGTCGTCGAACACCAACGCGTGCGTACGGTCGAGAGTGCGTTCGGAAAGATTCGCCTGGCCCGCAGTTATGGGTTGTGCCTCAGTTGCCAGAAACAGCTGTTTCCGGCGGATGCAACCCTCGGCCTGCACGCACGGGCACCCGCCTCGCCGCGCGTCCAGGAAATCTGCGCCCTGACGGCTTTGCGGGCACCGGCAGGACAGGCCGAGGAGGACGTCCGCCGACTCACCGGCATCGAGGTCGGCGCCTCCACCCTGCACCGCGAAGCTCGGCGGCAGGGCGAACGGGCTTTAAGCCTGCGCGACGCCGACGAACACCGCACGCAACACGCGGACGGCATCGCTGCGCTAGCGGCGCGCGCCACGCCCCCGCAAACATCCTTCACGTTGGTCATCGAAGTCGATGCCTGGAACATTCGCGAACGGGACAACTGGGGCAAAACCGATGCTCTGCTCAAAGCCGGCAAGGAGTTGGAGCGCTGGCACTGGGTCTTTACGGGCACGGTGTTTCGCTTGGATCAGCGAGGCACGACGGAAGCGGGGCGCCCGGTGATCGCCGAACGCGGCTATGTGGCGACCCGCAGGGGCTTGGACAGTTTCCAGCGCCAACTTTACGCCGAGTCGCTCCAGCGGGGACTGCAAAAAGCGCAGATGGTACTCATCCTGGGCGACGGCGCCGTCTGGATCTGGAACCTGGCCACGGACCGTTTCCCCGGGGCGAGGCAACGCGTGGATTTGCACCATGTTCAGAAACATCTCTGGGATCTGGCCCATGAACTCCATGGGCCCGGCACGCAGGCGGCCCAACTCTGGGTGCGCCCCTATCTGCAGTGGCTGGCGCGTCGCAAAGACGGCGCGCTGGATGTCATCGAAGGCCTCGCGCAACTGCCCGCGACGCTCGTTGGCTTGACCCGCAGTCAGCGCAAGACCATCCGCCGCGAAATCGGCTACTTCGAGGAGCACCAAGAGCGCATGGACTACAAAGCCGGCAAGGCCCTCGGGCAGCCGGTCGGCTCAGGCGCCATCGAATCCACCTGCTCGCAGTATCAGCGGCGGTTCAAGCTCACGGGCCAGTTCTGGAGTCTTGCCGGTGATGAGGCGTTTCTGGCGCTCGCCACCCACCACCGCAACGGCCGCTGGAGCCAACTCTTTCCACACGATGTTGAGTAGCCCGCACAAAAGATGCTCTCAGCTCTACCGGGCTGCCTCCGGAGGTGACATGCGCCCCCCCGGCCCAAAGCAACCCCCATAAATAAATATCGCCAAATGATCAGAAAAAGCGCAGAGTGGGTCCGCAGGTATAAACAGTCCGGCGACCATGAGTCGCGAGAAGGAATACGAAAATGGCTAAGACACAAGACGCGAAGAAGAGCACGAAGAAGCTGCCCCTGAAGACCCCGGCCCAGAAGAAGCTGGCCAAGAAGGTCAAAAAGGCCGCGAAGAAATAAGTAACCACGCACGGCGCGTTGTCCCGACCCACGTTGCGGACAACGCGCCGGGTTGCTCCGTTTCTGTTGTTCCTGTTCGTTCCTCTCCCCTTTTCCCCTCCGCTGGCATCCGTGTTTTCACGGGCTGGTGGTGAAGTCGCCGCGCCCCGCGCCGGCTCTGGCATACCCGCCGACCAGTAACCCGGCGCCTGCCCGCGCCCACCCAGCGCCTTCCGTCCCGTATCCCGTTGTGAGAATTCGCGCCCGCGGACAGGGACCACTGCCCGTTTTTCGTGCGAGCTGCCAAGCGCCGCCAGAGCCCCATCAACAGGCCCAGCCGCGAACCGTGACGCGCGCCCCGGCAGATTGAAAAGCTGAGGCACGGGCTTATGAATGTAACCAGGCATCCAAGTCAATGGTTCCATCACGAAGCCGTGCGAGCAGAGGCCATGCCGAGTCCGCATCGCCTGGGGCAACGGCTGCATGACGGGGCGTTCTGTTTTCCAGGCCTTGGGCGGCGGCGCTACGCTGCCGCCGAAAGTCACACATGCCACGGAGCGCGCATGGGCCTGGAGAGCAGTTGGGTGGCCTCCGGGTCGTCGATAATCCGCTGCCGCGCGGCATCCCAACGAAGTTTGCGGCCGACGACCGAGGCAATGAAGCCGAGATGTCCCGGCGATTGCGAACGATGCGCGACCTCGATGGGCGTGAGCGTCCGCTTGCGCGACTTGACGGAATCAATGAACTCCTGCTGGTGGCCGGGCGATTTATACAGCATGACGTCGAGATCGCCCTTCTTTTCGCGCGACTGAATTTCCTTGAGCCACTCGGGATTGGACGCCTCGAACCGGCCGCGGTCCACCGCGACCCAGCCGTTCGGGCCGATCCATTTCGCACCGCCCCGGATATCATTGTGACCGCCAGCGATGACGACCTGCACGTTGTTCGGATATTTGCATTCGATGCGATATTTCGTGGCCGTGTTCCACACCGCATCTTTCGGCGGAAATTCCGCGGTGGCAGAAATTTCGCTCGGCCCGACGGCGTCGTCGGGACCGCAGCCAAATTTCGGATGGGCCAGTCCCCAGTGCGCGATGTCGCAATGATGGCCAATCCAGTCCATCAGCTGGCCGCCGCCGGTGTTGTAATTCCAGCGCCAGTTTTTGTGGAAGCGGCACGGGTTGAACGGCATCATCTGCGAGGGGCCGATCCAGAAATCGTAATCTACGCCGGGCGGCGGTGCGCAGTCGGGTTTCTTGTCACCCGTGTTTTCGAAGTCGGCGTGACCGGACGGCAGCCCGACCTCGACGCGCGAAACTTTTCCGACGTAGCCGTTTTGCACCAGCTCGGCGGCCCAGCGGAAAAAGTTCTGGCTGCGCTGCCAGGAACCGGTCTGCCAGATGCACCGATTTTTTTGCACGGCCTGTACCATGGCGATGCCTTCGGCCAGCGTCTTGGAGAGCGGCTTCTCGCAGAAGATATCCTTGCCCGCCTTCGCCGCCGCAATCGCCGGGATGGAGTGCCAATGATCGGGCGTGGAGATGCAGACGGCGTCAATATCCTCACGCGCCAGCAGGTCGCGGAAATCCTTGTAGCTCTTGCAGTCCTTGTTCTGATAGCGGTTGTTGACCTTGTTCACCGCGCTGGCGAGATGGCCTTCGTCGAGGTCCGCAATCGCCAGCACGCGGCAATCCTGAACGCCTAAAAAGGAATCGAGATTGCCGGTGCCTTGCCAGCCCACGCCGATGCAGCCGAGCGTGACGACGCCGGAAGGACGCGGCCGGCGCGGCAGGCTTGCGCACCCGGAAAAAATCAGCGGCGCCGACGAGGCGGCCAATAGCTTGAGCAGGTCACGACGGTTGACGCTCATGGGATGCTTCATGTTCGATTCCCTTTTTTGTTTGTCGTTTGACGCGTATCCATCGCGGGACTGCTTGTACCTCATCGAAGCTCCAGCAGCAACCCTGTCGTGTGGCCAGAGTTGGACCGGCTCTTGCTCTGTCGGCTCTTTTTTACCATTTGATGGTTGACCCCAATTCCGGGACTGAACCTCACGTCGCCGCCGCATTCCCCGCCACAGGTCCGTCAGCGCTCCGCGATGCGCGGCCCAGGCAGATTGAAAAGCTGATGCCGGGGCTTAGATTATTTCAGCAAAAGGTGTCCTATGAATGTGACCATGCATCCTAGTCACTGGTTCCATCACGAAGCCATGCGAGAAGCGGCGATGCCGAATCCGCATCGCCTGCGGCAACTGCTGCACGACGGGGCGTTCTGGGCCACCGTGGTATTGATTGCCATGATCTGCGCTGCCTTCATCCTGGCGATCATCTCCGGCGGGACCTTCACCACCGACCCCTATACCTCGTATGTGCCGTGAATGATGGGATCGGCCGCGCCGTGAGCGGGGTGAGAGAAAGAGGAGGGTGTTTTGCAATCGTGCTGGTGCCGAGGACACCCGATGAAAGTGGATTGTTCAGTTTGTTTTCAAGCGCACACTCTTCGTTCCAATAACGACAGCAACGATGACAAGGACATCAAGGATCCGGCTAGGTGCAACGGCGTCAGCTCTCGCCCCGAACCTTCAATCGGGCACGGGTCATGCGTTCGCGCAAGCCGCCTTCTTTGAGGAACGCGGTTTCTAAACTGAGCAGTTGTTTTTGCAATAGATAGCTGGTTACGCGGATCAAGCCGATGATGACGTTGGCGCAGATTACTGGTTCCGGATTTTCGATGCCCTTCCTGAAGGTTTCGTAGTTGGCGTCGGGGATGTGGTTGAGTTCGCGCAAGCGGCGCGCATATGGATGTTCCGTGGTCCACTCTGCCAGATCGCGCGTCCGCAGGAAGTCGCGATAATCCTCCAGCAGTTCTTCCAGGCTCGCCCGGGCCACATTGGTCAGCTTGATTTCGGTTTCCTTCGACGTGCCGGAAGCCATGCTGCCTTCAATGATGTTCTGCTTGCCGGAGCGAGCGGCCTGCACCATTTGATCAACGGTGCGGTCCCGTGGGCCGAAGAAACGCTTACAGAAATAAACGGTGGCGTCGTAGACGATCTGGGCTTTTTGATAGGAGCGGAGCTGCTTGTATCCACCGTGCGGCGGAATGAAGCCGGAGGTCATAGGAGAACCTCACAAGGACGACAAGGACTGCAAAGACTCCAAAGACAGATTGTCTTTGCGGTCCTCGCAGTCCTTGTCGTCCTCTTCCTCATTTCTTCCAGCCTTCGCGCTCGGCGATTTCCTGAAGGAAGAAGTCGAGGGTGGTGGCGATGGACTGCTCCATCTTGATGGTCGGCGTCCAGTCCAGGACCTTCTTGGCCTTCCGGATGGACGGCTTGCGGTGCTCGACATCCTGGTAGCCGCCCTTGCCGTAGAATTCTCCGCTCTCGACGACCTGGTAGCCGGCGAAAGGCGGGAACTTGCCGCGGAGCGGATGCTTGTCGAACTGGGCCACGAGCATCTCGGCGAGCTCCTTGATGCTCGCTTCGTTGTCGGGGTTGCCGATGTTGAAGATCTCGCCGTTGCAGCGGTTGCCTTCGTTGGCGATGATGCGGTAGAGGCACTCGACGCCGTCGGTGATGTCGGTGAAGCAGCGCTTCTGGAGGCCGCCATCGACGAGCAGGATCGGTGTGCCCTCGACGAGGTTCAGGATGAGCTGCGTGATCGCGCGGCTGCTGCCGATGCGCGCGCTGTCGAGGCTGTCGAGCCGCGGGCCGACCCAGTTGAACGGGCGGAACAGCGTGAACGGCAGGTTCTGCTTCTGGCCGTAGGCCCAGATGACGCGGTCGAGGAGCTGCTTCGAGCAGGAGTAGATCCAGCGCTGCATGCGGATCGGGCCGACGATCAGCGGCGACTTGTCCTCGTCGAACTCGTGGTCGGTGCACATGCCGTACACCTCGGAGGTCGAGGGGAAGATGATGCGGCGGCCGTAGCGCGCGCAGTAGCGGACGATGCGCAGGTTCTCCTCGAAATCCAGCTCGAAGACGCGCAGCGGGTTGCGGACGTATTCCTTCGGCGTCGCGATGGCGACGAGCGGCAGGACCACGTCGCACTTGCGGACGTGGAACTCGATCCATTCGCGGTGGATCGAGATGTCGCCCTCGGAGAAGTGGAAGCCGGGGCGGTGGAGCAGGCGCCCGATCTTGTCGTTCTGCAGGTCCATGCCGTGGACCTCGAAGCGGCCCTTCTCGGCGAGCAGGCGCTCGGTGAGCGCGTTGCCGATGAAGCCGTTGACGCCGAGGATCAGCACGCGCGTCGGCTGCACGACCTTCAGGCGCGAGACGCCCGTGGGGCCGAGCCGCATCTTCGCGACGACACCGAGTTCCTTGCAGGCCTGCGCGCCGCTGAGGCAGACGCCGCCCTCCGCCTGCACGAGGTCGAGCTGCAGCGCGCCCTTGCCGCACGCGACGACCAGCGGGCTGGCGGAGAGGATCGTGCCGGGCTTGGCCTTGCTGGCGGTCTTCGACAGCGAAGCCGTCCACACGGTCAGCTTGCGGTCGCCGAGGTGCGTGAACGCGCCCGGATAGGGCTTGGTCACGGCGCGGACGAGGTTGCGGATCTCCGTCGCGCTCTTGGTCCAGTCCAGCAGGCCGTCGGCCGGCTTGCGTCCGCCGAAGTAGGTCGCCTGGCTGTGGTCCTGCGCCTTGCGCGGGGCCTTGCCCTTGATGAGCAGCGGCAGGGTTTCATCGAGCAGCGCCGCGGTCGCGGGGACCATCTTCTCGAACAGCGTCGCCGCGGTGTCGTCGTCGGTGATCGCGAGCTTGCGCTGCGCGACGATGTCGCCGTCGTCGGGGTGGGGCGTCATGTAGTGCAGGGTGACGCCGGTCTCCGTCTCGCCGTTGACGAGCACCCAGTTGGCCGGGCAGCGG
>CAIYGI010000199.1 GCA_903925685.1 uncultured bacterium | reverse complement strand
CGTTCTGAACCATGAGACCGGTGGGTGGCTTCGGCGCCGACGTGCCTGATGTTCGGCGCGCCTTAACACCCTCGCGGAAACAAGTTGCCTGCCCGGCAACCACGCACCGCTCCCGATCAAGGCAGATGAAATGGCCCTGACCAAAAACTACATTTTACCGTTTTTTAGCTTGCGGACGTCCACGAAACGTGTATTCTTATTTTTGTTGGAGCATTTAAGCCTGTGCTCCAAACCATTTTGCAAAAGGCTCACATGACAATGAAGCAATTGAAGTCAGTGGAGCTTTTCACCGGCGCGGGGGGACTTGCCCTTGGCCTTGAAAAGAGCGGTTGGCATCACGAGGCGCTGATTGAACGTAATGAGCACGCATGTTCCACAATCCAATTGAACGAATCCCTTCGGCATCCATTGGCCAAGGATTGGCGGTTGTTCGCCCAAGACGTGCGCGGAATCGATTATGCGACGTTGGCGGGCGACGTTGACATGGTTGCTGGCGGTCCGCCTTGCCAGCCTTTCTCTCTAGGCGGAAAACATCGGGCGTTTCAGGACCGGCGCGACATGTTCCCGGAGGCGGTCCGGGCCGTGCGGGAACTCCGCCCGCGGTGCTTCCTTTTCGAGAACGTCAAGGGACTGTTGAGGCAGAGCTTTGCGAGTTACTTTCACTACGTGGTCTTGCAGTTGTCGTACCCTTTGATCGCAAGGAAGAAGGACGAAGACTGGGAATCCCACCTTTCACGCTTAGAACGTGTTCATACGGGCGGGAAGGAAATGGACCTGTCCTACAAAGTGGTGTACCGGCTACTTGACGCCGCGGACTACGGTGTGCCCCAACACCGCCACCGTGTTTTCATCGTCGGCTTTCGTTCCGACCTCGGCACGGAGTGGTCCTTCCCGGAAGCGACGCATTCCGTCGACCGGCTTCTTTGGGAACAATGGATTACGGGCTCATATTGGGATGACCATAAAGTCCCAAATAAAGCTAGACCGTCCATGCCAGCCCGCTTGCGTCCACGCGTTCAACGGCTGGCATCCGACTTCGCGCTGTTCGCGCCCCTTAGTATGCGCTGCCGCACGGTGCGCGATGCGCTGGCTGGATTGCCTGCCCCAAGCGACAAGCGGCACACTGTCGCCAACCACGAGTTCAGAAGCGGCGCCCGCCCATATCCAGGCCACACGGGAAGCCCCCTTGACGAACCATCGAAGGCGCTGAAAGCCGGCGATCATGGCGTACCCGGTGGCGAGAACATGATTGCCTTGCCCGATGGCACATGTCGGTACTACACGGTGCGCGAAAGCGCCCGAGTGCAAACATTCCCAGACGATTATGTGTTTAGCGGGTCATGGACTGAGGCCATGCGCCAGATTGGCAACGCCGTGCCAGTGAATCTTGCCGTCGCCGTTGGCGAGAGCGTTATGAAACAGGTTGCTTGAAGGAAGAAGATGTCATTGGCGACGCATCTGTCAATCATGGTGATGACACCATTGCGATCGCGCTACCCACCCAGGAAGCCATAGCATGACCAAAGCCGATAGTATCGAAGCCACATTGCCAAGTCTTCTGGATCAGATTCAGAGACTCAGGAAATCGTTGCGCTCCTTCAAGAAGTTCAAAGCGGCTGATAGGCCGAGTAACGGAGTGACAAAACGGTTCGTTGCCGAGTCAGGCGCATTGTTCAATGAGTTGCGCCATGTTCGCGAGCAGATATCGCCCGTCCGTTTCGGGGCTATCGGGATCACCCTTGGGCGATCTGACAGCATCGCCAAATTTTTCTCTTTCAGTTTCACGAATCAAAAGAAACGCGTCCTCGAAAGACTTGTCGATTCCCCCTTTTACGGTGCGGGAGTTTATGCGATCTACTACCACGGCGAGACGGAAAAGGCATACCTCCCGCTTTCTTGTAGCGAAACGCCGATATATGTTGGCAAGGCAGACCCCAAGAACCCGCAAGCTGAGACCGTGGAAGAACAAGGGCAAGCCCTTTATTCCCGCCTCAAGCAGCATTCAAACAGCATGCTGAAAGCCAATCTGCCGTTGGCGGATTTCTACTACCGAGCCGCCCCCATTCAGACTGGCATGCAGTCCGCGGTTGAGGATTTCATGATTCGCCTCTTCCGTCCGATATGGAATAAAGAGATTAAAATCTGTTTCGGCATCGGCAAGCACGGCGACAGCGCCAATACACGCGCTAATAGACGTTCGCCCTGGGACACCATGCATCCCGGACGTAAGTGGGCGGCGGACACCAAAGTGGATCAAAAGAATCGCGCGGAAATCGAAGCAAACATAGCCGACCATTTTAAGAATCATCCTGTCATCGCCAACAAGGACAAACTCTTCAAATTACTCTCTCTTGAGTGAGTATTGGCTGTGTCCGCGACAAAAGAAGGAGGCTGTCGTGAGCGAAGAAATGCGGCAATCAATCCGCCCGTCTGAACAAACGAACTATAGACCACCGTGCAAAAGACTTCGCCTTTACCGGATTTCGGTGAGGCGAGAAAACGTGCTGCTTGTTGAGTGCGTTGCTACACTCCGAACTTGTCACTGAACTTGATCAAAAAGAACGACAAACTGCCGGGATTTGTTGGAACCAGCGCATATCCGGTTCTGAAAACTTAGAAGCGATGTAGGTTCCAACAGGTCGAGCACCGCCGAACGGGACAGGCTGTTGAAACTTATGTTGGTGACGACCGTTTCCGCACCAGTTTCCGAACCAAGACATCCACAAGATGTGGATCATCGTTCAGTCGGAGTCCTTCAGCGATGGCTTCCTTTACAGTGCCAAACTCGAATACTGCTTCGGTCTGTTTCGCAACCCTGTTGGTGTCGCAAGAACTATTGACGGTCATTCTCATAGTCAGTTCATACTGCATATCAAACCTCCATGTTGACGCGATGCGATGCCACTGGAGCGCGATCATTCGTTTTTTCCGAAGAGTCTAATGCAAAATACGCTGGCGCAGACCTTAATGTTTTAACTGGCAAGATAATGTGCGCTTCCGGGGCATCACACAAGCGAAAACGGCGCAACGAGCGTAAATACGGGTGCAGTAGCCTTTTGTGTTAGATGTCCGGGTCGCCCTAATTCAGTTCCTGTTTTGACATTCGCCCCGAATCGTCTTACGCTCCAAACATATTGCGATTGTTAATCGAACCGAATCTGAAGTTGAACGTTGCTGTGCCGGGACCATAAACGCGACAAAAGAAGGAGGCTGTCATGAGCGAGGAAATGAGGCAATACGCCAAACCTGCCGGAGAACACGTTTCGCTGGGCAGCACGCTGCGAGGGGTGGTGTTTGTCATACCCACCGCAATTGTGGCGTTGATATTTTACGGATTGGTAAATCGGGGGGCGGTTTCGCAGACGCTCGCCATCGGCGTTACCGTTGTCGCCGCCTTTCTCTGGTTTGTGGCGGTCTCGGGGATCCGCGTGGCGGCGCAATGGGAACGGGGCGTGGTGCTGCGCCTGGGCAAATTCCGGTGCGTCAAGGGGCCGGGACTGCTTTACATCATACCGGTGCTGGAAGGCGTCCGTTTTCTCGACACGCGGGTGCTGGTTCTGAACATACCCCGGCAAAAAGTCATCACCAAGGACAACGTGCCGGCGGAAATCGATGCCGCCTTGTTTTTCATGGTCTCCGACAGCGAGAAAGCCGTGATCACGATCCAGGACTTCCGCTTCGCCGTCGCGCAATATGCGCAGGCCGCGCTGCGCGATGTCGTCGGCGGCTTGTCGCTGGACGAACTGCTTTCGGAAAGGGAGCGGATACAGACCCGCATCAAGGAACATGTCGAGGAGCGGGTCAGGGAATGGGGCCTGCGCGTGGATTCGCTGCGCCTGCAGGATATCGAACTGCCGGAGGATTTGAAGCGGATGATGTCACGGCAAGCCTCCGCCGAACGCGAAAAACGCGCGACCATTACCAAGGCGGAAGGCGATAAGCTGGCCGCAACCAATCTGGCGGCGGCCGCCCAGATCATGTCGGATAGTCCGATCACCCTCCAACTGCGCACCTTGCAGACGATCGACGGCCTTGGCTCCAGTCCCTCGAACACCGTCATTCTCTTCCCGGCGCAGATAGGAGAGCTGTTGCAGCGCCTGATAAACAAGCCGGCGAAAGAATAAACAGTGGGGACCGGTTTGAATTAGTTCCAAAAAAGATTTTCGGGACGCAAAAATCTACGTCCCGTTTTCTGCGGGACACAAGCAGAACCATTCCGTCACGCGCCGAAATCAGGACCTCGTTTACCATCGAAGACTTTGCGAAGACGCCGGTCCGACGACGAAGCCTTGCGCCTGACGGTTGCCGGACCGACAAGGTTCGCTGCTGCACGCCTTGACGCCCGGCTGCGAAGCCATTCCTCCCAGTTCCAGGAAGTCTTAAGCTCGCTTCCGCTTGAGTTCATCGGCGACCTCCTGTTTCAACTCCACGAGTTCCGCGACAATGTCGAAATCCTTTAGCGCCGCCAACCTCTCGACCTCGTTCCAGTCCACTTCCGTCTGACCGACGAGACAGGCGGCAAGCATCTTCTTTGCGGTATTTCTGGCATCGGCATCCGCTTGCGGATAGTACGCCAGCAAAACACGCTCCACCAAGGCAAGTTCAGCGGGAACGATGCTGATCGTTCCATAAGGCGTGACGACATTCCGACATGGCGTTGTCGCCTCGTTTTCCAGCATCCCCAACAGGTCAACATAAAGTCCTGCAACCAGCCAACTGCGTGGCCCACCCTTACCGTTCAGGCAAGCCATCAGATCCTGAAGTTTTCGCAATGGAATCGGCTTGAGATTATTTCGACAGAAATCAATATCGCCGGACATGTAGGAGCCTTCGGTGTAGAACTCGACCGCCGAACCCCCAACTACAACCAGGCTCCAGCCTGCCTCGCGAAAAAGAGACGTCACGACACCGGCCAACTTCATGGCCTTTTCAAGCAGGTCGGATGTCGCCTCAATGTCGGCGAGTGCCGTTCGCAGTTCGTTACGGTTCATAGCAATACAATATCACTACAAAAGGATTAGTTCAAATCATGCATCCGTAATGTCCAATGCGCCCATGCGCCCAAGCGCGCTCACAGAAACGGCAGGCGGTCGCAGGGGAAGCCGGCGGCGCGGGGGTGGCCGCCGCCTCCGTATTTGATCGCAATGGGCAGCACATCGCGGGTGCGGGAATAGAGCGTCACGCCCCACTTGCGTCCGCTGTAGCCGAAGGTGATGCCCATGTCGTAATCGGCCAGGCGCTCGCCGAAAACTTCGCTGCCGAACATCTTCAGGTTCGCGCAGATGCAGCGGCAGCCTTCGAAGTTCAACTCGAAGCAGTGGTCGCGGACAAATTCCGCGCAAATCTGGAGACGATATTGCACGCAGGTTGCACCGCGGTCGAGCACCTCGCGCAGCAGGGCCGCATCGTCGTTCAGCAGACGGGTCCAAACGTCGTCACCCGGCTGCTGGGGATAAAGTTTGAGCCCTTCGTGGAAATTCGCCGTCTCGGCGCCGTATTGCCAGACCCAGCGGTCGCGGTCGTCCACAAGCTGAACGGCGCGCGGCACGGGCTGGCTGGGAAAATAAAAGTTCCAGGCCAGCACGCAGGCCGCGTGATCGACCGATCGCAGCCCCGGCAGCTGAGGGTCGCCCGCGCCCTCCGCCAGCGATGAAGCGTGATGGTCGATCCAGGTGACCGTCCCCGCCCGCTCCCGCAGGCGCGGCCAGTCGCCGCCGCGCAGGGAGTAGTCCACCACGACCACCTCCTCGCCGGGCGCGATCTCATCCCAGGGAATTGGGCGCGAATAATCGGTTTCGAAGCAGCGCAGGGTTGGTCCAAGTCGCCGCCGCGCAATGGCGGCCGCCGCGCGGCCGTCGGGATCGTTATGATGCAGGCAAAGCATGGGTCGGAGTGTAACAGAAAAGGTTGTTTAGGCTGAAGGCTGTTAGACTGTTAGGAAATACTTGTATTCCTATGCGATTTCGCGGTAAGTCATTTACGACAACTGAAGTTCGTTTGCATGCAATTACACCTAACAGCCTTCAGCCTAAACAGCTTCAGCCTATCTTCTCCGCCCGTAAACGCAGCGCGTTTGCCACGACGGCCACCGAACTGATGCTCATGGCCGCCGCCGCCAGCATCGGCGAGAGCTGCCAGCCGGTCAGGGGGACCAGCGCCCCGGCGGCCAGCGGCAGGCCCAGCAGATTATAGCCGAAGGCCCAGAGCAGGTTCTGGCGGATGTTGCGGCGCACGGCGCGGCTGAGGCGGATGGCGGCGGGCACGGCGCGCAGGTCGTTGCCGACGATCACGATGCCCGCCGTTTGCTTGGCCACGTCGGTACCCGCGCCCATGGCCAGACTCGCGTCGGCCCCGGCCAGCGCCGCGGCATCGTTGATCCCGTCGCCCACCATGGCCACGCGCGCGCCCTCCGCGCGCAAGGCTGCGATGCGTGCCGCCTTGGCGCGCGGATCGAGGCCCGCCTCGCTGCGCGTAATGCCGGCCGCCTTGGCCACGATCTGGGCCGCGGCGGAGTGGTCGCCGGTCAGCATCAATAACTCGACCCCCAGCGCGCGCAACTCCTGCACGGCCGCGCGGGCGTCGGACTTGATGGTGTCGGCCACCGCGATCGCGCCCAGCACGCGTCGGTCGGCCGCAACCCAGACCACGCTCGCGCCCTGCGTCTCAACGCGCTCCACCGTTGCGCGCAGCGCATTATCAGGCGGCTCAACGCCGTGTCTCTTCATGAAA
Organism: uncultured bacterium; assembly: GCA_903925685.1. Taxonomy (GTDB): domain Bacteria; phylum Verrucomicrobiota; class Kiritimatiellia; order CAIKKV01; family CAIYGI01; genus CAIYGI01. The sequence continues at coordinate 21,183 of CAIYGI010000199.1, read as the reverse complement.
CGACCATGGCCCAGCACCACCGCCCGACCGCCGACCCGGCCCCGCAGTCCGCCGCCGGCTTCCGAGACGAAATCCTGCGCCGGCGGAATCGCCAGCCCCAATTCGCACGTGCCGGTCACAATCGCCGCCGCCAGGGAATGGGCGCTGGAAAACTCGAGCGCGGCGGCCGTTTGCAGCACCTCGGCTTCGTTGGCCCCCGCGCCGGCCATCACGCGCACCATGCGCGGCCGGCCGGAGGTCACCGTGCCGGTTTTGTCGAGCGCCACCAGCGTCACCTCCGCCAGACTCTGCAACGCCGCCGCGTCGCGGAACAAGATTCCGCGCCGCGCGCCACGCCCGACGCCGACCATGACCGACATCGGCGAGGCCAGGCCGAGCGCGCATGGACAGGCCACCAGCAGCACGCTTACGGCGCTCACCAGCGCCTGTGCGAGGCGCGGCTCTTTGCCCCAGTGCATCCAGGCGGCGAACGCGAGCACGGCGATGATTATCGTGGCCGGCGCGAAAATCGCCGCCACGCGGTCCACCAGCGACTGTAACGGCGCCCGGCTGCGCTGCGCCTGGCTAACCAGCGCCACGATTTGCGCCAGCACGGTCTCCGCGCCCACCCGCTCGGCGCGCATGGCCAGCGCGCCGTTGCCGTTGAGCGTACCGCCGGTCAGCTTGTCGCCGGCGCGTTTATTGACCGGCAACGGCTCGCCGGTCAGCATCGCTTCGTCCACCGCGCTGACACCCGACACTACGGCGCCGTCCACCGGCACCCGATCGCCCGGCCGGACCTGCAACCTGTCGCCGGCCCGCACATCCGCGAGCGGCACTTCCTCCACGCTGCCGTCCGCCAGCAAACGCCGCGCGCGCAGCGGGGCCAGTTCCATCAGGGCCCGGATGGCATCGCCCGTGCGCCGCCGCGCGCGCGCCTCCAGCACCTGTCCGAGCAGCACCAGCGCCACGATCATGGTGGCGGCGTCCCAATAAACCGGCGGCGGGTGGTCGCCGCGCATCGCGGCGGGAAAGAGGCCCGGCAGTAGCAGGGCGACGGCGCTGAAACCGTAGGCAGCTGCAACGCCCAGTCCGATCAGCGTGAACATATTGAGCCGCAGCGTGACCCACGAGCGCGCCGCGCGCGTCAGCAGCGGCCAGCCGGCGACGAAAACCGCGACCGTGGCCATGACGCCGGCCGCCCAGCGCGGCCAATGCGCGCCGCCGGCCGTCATGGCGTGTCCGCCCAGCATGCCGAGTAGCATCACCGTCACGGCCAGCAGCGCGGCCAGCGCCAGTCGCCAGGACAAGTCGCGTAATTCGCGCGCCTCCTCGGTGTCGCCGCCGTCGCCCGCGCATTGCAGCGGCATGCCGCAATGGGGACAGGCGCCAGGCAATTCGGATTCGACCCCGGCGCACATTGGGCAAAAGTATTTCATATCACCCCCAGAGCGACGCCGGATACTCTCCGCGCGCCACGAGACCGCGGATGCCCTCCACCACCACTGGCTTGTCCGCCGTATAGGTAACCCCCAGCCAATGATCCGGCGTCTTGAGCACCTGCACGCGGGCGGCGTCGCGCCGGATCAGATCGTCCACCACGGCCGGCAGGTAGCATTCGGCTTTGGGCTGACCGGCCGAGGTTTTCAGGAAATTCTTGAGGGCGTTTTCCAGATGCGGGAAAATCGTGGGATTAAAGCCCCATAGATTCATCGAGACGGTTTCGTCGCCGGTCAGCGGACGCCATGCGCCGTCGTCCGCCTGCGATCGCAGGCCGTCCGCGCTTTGCTCGATCTTTGGATGCTCGACCACCGATTTCAATTCTCCGGTTTCGTTCAAGCGGCAGATTCCGCGCGCGACGCTGCCGTGTTCCGAGAGCGTGTTGCGCAGGGTGAAGCCCGTCATGGCGTAACGCGCTGCGTCCGGAGGCAATCCGCGCAGACACTGCGCCAGCAGGGCGTAGGAGTGGCGGCCGTAAAAATCGTCGGCATTGATCACGGCGAAGGGCGTGTGCATCGCGTTGCGGCAGGCCCAAACGGCATGCGCGGTGCCCCATGGCTTTTGACGCTCCGCGGGCGCCGCAAGACCGGACGGCAGGTCATCCAGCTCCTGAAAGACCAGTTCCACCGGCAGGGCGCGTTCGAAACGCGACGACACCGCCGCGCGGAACTCCTGCTCGATGGACTTGCGAATCACGCAGACCACATGATTGAACCCGGTCCGGCGGGCGTCGAAGACCGAGTAGTCCATCACGATCTCGCCCGACGGCCCGACCGGATCGATCTGTTTCAGGCCGCCATAGCGGCTGCCCATGCCCGCCGCCAACACCACCAGCGTCAATTCCATAACGTTCTTCCCTTCGTCATTGGAAATTCCTTGTTGGATATTGGATATTCCTTCCTTCTCTTATCCCGGCTCTTCCTCTTCCGCCTCGAGTTCCTTGCGCACCGCGCGCAGCGCGGCCTGCGCGCTGGCATAAAGGCGCACCAGGCTGCTCCAGCCCCGCCAGACGATTATCGCGATCACGGCCAGCAACACGCCGAGCACCGGCCCCGGCGGCAGCAGCGCCGCGCTTAACAGCACCGTCAGCATCAGCACCCCGCCCATCGCGATCAGCAACAGCGTGCGCGACAGCACGTTGCGCGACGTGTAAACCCAGTGTCCGCTCAAGCTTCCCGGAAGACTGAGCTCAGCCGCCACCATTGTCAGCGCTTCCAGTTTACGGTAGGTGGCCACGTAGATCGGCAGCGCCACCACCACGGCCCCCATCCAGCAGACCGTATCGGCTCCGCCCAGCCATTTCGGCAGCCGTGTATTCAACCACATGACATGCCGGGCCAGGAAACTGGCGGCGGTGAAGAGCGCCGCGATCAGCATCAAGTTGACGAAGACGATCCAGAGCGAGCGCCGGACAGTTTTGGCGACCGCCGCATCCATGCGCTGCCCCGCCGATTGCCCCAGCCAGTCGGCATAAAACGCCAGTCGCTCCGCCCAGAGGGGCGGGCGATCGCCGGAGACGTGCAGGGCGTAACGTTCAACCAGATTCAGCACCAGCGGATTCAACGCCGTGGTCAAAACCGCCACCCCCACGGCCACCTGAAAGAGTCCGTCGCCGGTGACACCCAGCGCGGGTCCGAGCGCCGCCACGATCAGGGCAAACTCGCAAATTTGCGCCATGCTGGCGCCGACGCGCAGCGCGTCGGAGGGCGGCAGGCCGACCGCCGTCGCGCCGACCGTGCAAATGGTGAACTTGCCCAGCAAGACCACGGCCGTTACGATCAGAATGTCGCCGGCGTAGGACATCAGCACGACGGGCGCGACCATCATTCCGACCGACACGAAAAAGACCGCGACAAACATGTGGCGCAGCGGGGTCACGAGCGTCGCGATGGAACGGTGGGCGCGCGGCGCCTCGGCGATCACCGAGCCGATCACGAAGGCGCCCATCGCCAGACTGAACTGCAAGCGGAAGGCGGCGTAGGCGGTCAAAAATACCAGCCCCAGCGCCGACAGCAGCAACGTTTCATCGCTGCGGAAGCGCGTTACGTACTTGAGAAAAGGCGGCACGGCCAGCAGCCCGAAGACGATCACCGCCACCAGGAAAACGCCCAACTGGCCCATGCGCAGCATCATCGCGCCGGTGTCCATCTGTCCGCCGATGGCCAGTCCGTTGAGCATGGCGATCAGGGCCACCGTCAAAAAGTCCTCGACCACATTCAGCCCGACGACGAACTCGGCAAACCGTCCCCCCTCCCGGCCGCTCTCCCCCATCAGCCGGGCCAGCACGGCGGTGGAGGAGTCGCAGATCATGACGCCCAGAAAGATGCGCTCCAGTCGTCCCCAACCCAGCGCTCCGCCCACCATCCACCCCAGCCAGACCATCACGCCCACGTCCAGCAGCGCCACCAGCAACGCCGGCAGACCGACGCGGCGCATTTTGCGCAGGTTGAAATCGATGCCCAGCGAGAGCATCAGGAAGACGATGCCCAGGTCGCCCAGCGTGCGGATGGTCATCTCGTTCGCGACCAGCGGGATCGGCAGCGCGTGCGGGCCGATGACGAAGCCGGCGCCGATGAATCCGAGCAGGCGCGGTATTCGCAGACGGTCGCAGACGATGGCCGCCAGCGCCGCGGCCATCATGACTACCGCCAGGTTCTGCAAAAAGGTCAGGTCTTGCACGCTTCCCCTTGCTCCCGGATGCCGACCAGCGCGGCCACCAGCCGCGCCAGCCAGGGCGTTTGGGACGGCCGCAGTTTGCGGCGGGCGGTGTCGATATCGAAGAAAGCGGCGCGATCCAGTTCGGGCACCTGCAGCGTCTGCCCCGAACGCGGCGGCCACTCGATGGCGGTCATATTGCTTTTCAGCGGCAGCGTATCGTCCGTGTCGCCTTCGAAGGCCCAGGCATGCACGACCTTGCCGCTGGTCTGCATCGAAATCGAACCAAGCGCGTGATAAGGGCCCTTGGGCACGATGCCGGTTTCCTCCTGGAATTCCCGGCAGGCCGCGGTCAGCAAATCCTCGCCGGGCTTGATCCCACCCTTCGGAATGCCCCAGGCCTCGTCATCCTTGTTAGCGAAATAAGGTCCGCCGGGATGGCCCAGATAAATCTGGAGCTGCCCGTTGCGCGTGCGGTACATCATCAATCCGGCACTGACCTTCGGCGGCATCTTTCGCGTCCCCTCGTGGCGGCAGTATAACTCCGCCGCCCCCCGCGCTCAACCGTCAAGCTCAAGCCCCCGGAAAGCAGAAAGGGCGTCCCGGAAGGCTTCCGGGATGCCGGACTTTGTGGTCGCGTGATCGCTGGACTTTTTCAGCGGAATCGAATGTCGTGACCCTGCGACCAGGCTATTACATCGGCGACAGTAAGGTGAGGATTTTGTCCTCGCCCGATATTTCAATGGCCCGTGTGATCTGGGACTTCCATTTTGCCGGTAGAGCAACGAAAACCGCCCGTAGTCGGGCGCTCTCACCTGCAATCTCCAACGCACGCACCACCGCCGCCGCCTGCTCCCGGTCCCTCTCGGCCTTTTCACTGGGTCGTCGTCCCGAGATCAACAGTTTGTGAAGGGCGAATCTGGCAGGGTGTGGCAGGCGCACGTTTACCGATTGGAAAGGCACTGAGATCGTGTCGCCGAGCAGCAGGTCCAGAAAGCGCAAGGGCTGGGCGTTGATCCCCAGCGCCGGCACTTCGAACGGCTTGTTCGTGCCCCGGCCGCGCTCCGGCACCAGGAACTCCACGATCAGGTCGGGATGCAGGAAGCGGATGTAGCCATCGCTCCCTTTGAAGTCCATGACGAAGCCAAGTTGGCCAAGCTGGTCGGCGAGGTCGACGTTGCGGCCAAAGCGGGGTGGTATTGGAATCGCTATGTCGAGATCCCTTGTGCGGATCGTTGCCCGATACTCGGGCGTGTTGAAATATCGCTCGTAGAAGAGGACACACCAACTGCCGACGATTACGACTCCGTCCAGCACATGGGCTTCGTCGAGTTGGCGAAGGAGCGAAGCGCACAGATCATATTGGCTCTTTTCCACGAAGGATCCCCCGCAGGAACCGGACTTGGCGTTTCACCTTGGACAGGAGTTTGCGGTACTTCGCCCGCTGGTTTTGTGCGGCGCGAGACCGTGCAATCTCCTCCGCATCGGGCTTGCCCTGGTAGATGGAACGGACTTTGCCGTCCTCGCGGTAGACGAGGTAGTAATAGTCATGCCCTTTGATCCGTCGCTTGACCAAACTGCCCTTGGGAAGTTTCGACAGTTCCTGTTCGTACCGCTCCTGCATACGCAGGGAGTTGTCCAATTCCTCTCGCAAAACGCTCTTGATCGACATGGCCTTGCCCATCCAGTTACACTACGACAACAGGAGAATCGTAACATGTATGGTAACGGCGTCAAGAAATACCATACAGAAGGCTGAATTGCCGATGTCGTATGGTAACAACCTGTTCAGCCGGTACGGCGCACAGCCGGATGATTGCGCAACCGTAACTGTTCACACCATCGCCTCCAGGTATGGCCGCATCACTTGGCGTCAAAGGCCAGACTCGCAAGGTCGTGCTGGAGGAACTTCAGGACTCCATCGACAAGGTTTTGCCCACGCTTTACGGCCACACCCCGACACGAGGGGCGATCGGGGCCGAGGTTTGGAGCTTTAAGGTGTTGACTTTCGGTCATAGTCGAATATTTATTAGAGCATGACTGCTAACTCAATGGGCAACTATCACGAGATACGGGATGAGCTCATTATTGCTCTGTAATGAGGGCGATGCGGCATCCGGCCATGAAGGTGGAGTCAGAACGAAGTTGGGCGTCCTTCCTCGTGAACGGTCCGGGCGAAGAGTAAATCTGCAGCTGTCCGTTGCGCGTGCGGTACATCATCAATCCGGCACTGACCTTCGGCGGCATCTTTCACGTCCCCTCGTGGCGGCAGTATAACTCCGCCGCCCCGCGCGCTCAACCGTCAAGCGCAAGCCCCTGGAAAGCAGGGCGGAGGCCGGGGCCCGGCAGGGCAGGAGAGGCGGCGGGCCTGATCGAGGTGCGTCGTCAAAGGCCAGCCTCACCCGAGACCGCCTCCTATATTTCGCGAAATACGTCCATTTTTCGCAAATTCAACGCGCCGCTTTCCGCCTTCGTACCCAACATTTCAACATGCGCCAAAACACCCGCCAACGGCCCCTTCCGGTGTCAGTGCCGTGCTGTCAGTGCCGTGCTTGCGTTTACGGCTCTGTTTTGGCACTTTACCCCATGAAGACGCTTCATCAGTTTCCAATTCTTGGGTAACTCCGGCTTGAACAAGATGTTTACTGATTATCATGCAAAGGTTTTTGCTTATGAACTGACGCGAAGGTGTCCGTCGGATCGCGTGGAACGGATCGCTTCCACGCTGATGGATGCCCAGGTTGACCTTAATCCGCCAAAGAGCTGATGCGGATCGATTGGAAAGTGGTATAACCACGAAACGAGTTAAACCCGCAAATGAACGCGAATGAAAACCAGATTTTGGACCTGATCCGACAGGGCGAAGGAATTTCGACGGAGTTCAAGACCTGCCGGAACCAGATCAGCCGGGATGTCTATGAGACGGTCTGCGCCTTTCTCAACCGGCATGGCGGAACCATCTTGCTCGGGGTTCATGATTCAGGCGAAGTCACGGGTATTGATCCGGACAGTATGGCGCAGATCAAAAAGGACTTCGTCAACACCATCAACAACCCGCAAAAAATGAATCCGCCGGCCTATTTGTCAGTGGAGGAAGCGGCGGTGAACGGGAAAACGATCCTCCGCATCTATGTACCGGAAAGTTCACAGGTGCATCGCTGCAATGGGCGCATCTACGACCGCAATCAGGACGGAGATTTCGACATTACCGATCACACCCGGATGGTAGCCGGGCTCTATCAGCGCAAACAGGCCACCTATACCGAAAACAAGGTCTATCCCTTCGCCGGCCTGAAAGACTTGCGTTCCGATCTGATTGACAGGTGCCGGAAACTTGCCGGTGTCTGGACAGAAGGCCATCCCTGGTTGCAAATGGACGACATGGAATTGATCCAAAGCGCCCAACTTTACCAGACCGATCCCGAAACTGGTAAAAGCGGCGTCACGTTGGCGGGTATCCTGCTGCTCGGGAATGATCGGTTGATTCTATCCGCCGTCCCGCATCACCGCACCGACCTGATCCTGCGCAAGGTTGACTTGGACCGTTACGACGACCGCGATCTGGTCAGGACCAACCTGATCGAGAACTATGACCGCATCATTGCCTTTGTGCAAAAACACCTGCCTGATCCGTTTTATCTGGAGGGCATTGAGCGCATCAGCATCCGTGACGCCATCTTTCGCGAAGTGGCTTCCAATATCCTGATTCACCGCGAGTACACCAATGCCTTTCCGGCCAAACTGATCATCGAACGTGGCCGGGTCCGTACCGAAAACGGCAACAAGCCCCATGGTTTTGGCGTGCTAAACCCCAACACCTTCACGCCCTATCCGAAAAACCCGGTCCTCGGGGCTTTTTTCAGGGAAATCCACCGGGCGGATGAGTTGGGCTCCGGCATGCGGAAAATGATGAAATACGGAAAAGCCTATGGTGGTGTTGACCCCGAATTGGTCGAGGGCGACGTGTTCCGCATGATTGTCAAGTATCCCGACACCATGCCATCCCTCGCCCCGCAAGTAGCAGGTGAAGTCACCGCACAAGTCACCGCACAAGTCACCGCACAAGTCACCGCACAAGTCACCGCACAAGTCGTTGCCTATTGCCGCGAGCCAAAATCTGCGAAGGAGATCATGGCGGAACTGAGGTTGAAGCACTGGAAAAACTTTCAAACCAATTATCTAGGCCCGTTGTTAAACGCAGGAATTTTAGAAAGAACCATCCCCGACAAACCCAACAGTCGCCTACAGAAATACCGGATCACAGACAAGGGGTTGAGCTGGCAACAGGAGCAAAAGTAATCGCGGAAAAGATGAATCGCAAATGCACGCGAATTGACGCGGATTGGAAGCACGATGGCAAAACAGAACCAGCATATCGCGCCGCTTTCCGCCTTCGTACCAACATTTCAACATGCGCCAATAACACTCGTCCGGCGGCTTCGGCATCCGCTTTGGCGTCGTGGTGTTGGAACTCATGCCCGATATGTATAGCCAAGGTCTTTAGGTCATGGTTTGGTAAGTCCGGCCAGACCCGGCGACTGAGTTTTAGCGTGCAGAGAACATCAAACGTCGGACAGGCGATCCCGAAATGCTGCAATGTGCCGCGTAACTTCCGCATGTCGAATTGCGCATTGTGCGCGATCACAATGTCGGTGCGTGTCAACCGTTCCAAAATTTCCTGTGCAATCGCTGAAAATTCCGGTTCGTTTTGGACATCAAACCATGTCAACCCGTGACATTCAGTGAAATCTTCCCAAAAATATCCGCAACCCTTGGGTGGCCGCACAAGCCAATGTGGGGACTCGGCAAGTTTGTCATCCTCAAAGACCGCCATCCCGGCAGCGCAGATGCTGGCGTCGGAATAATTATTGGCAGTTTCAAAGTCGATGCTCGCGAAGTTCATCATGTTTGGCGAAGAAACACCACGCACATTGCTTTTTAAGAGTTGGCCCTACTCTCCCTCAATCGCGACAATGTACTTTTTAAGGGTTGGCCCTACACTCCACTAGGTCAGTCCCGGCGAGCCGATCAGGGGGCGAATATCTCACCTATTACTCCGGCCATTAAATAGTAGCAACCGTGCAATACGCGAAACCATCAAATGCGGCAATATATCCTCAGAATAGCGCTACTAATTAATGGCCGGATTAATAGTCAAAAAGGTATTCGTCGTTCTGGCCTGTAAATGATGCGGCAATGGCGTGGTGAATGACCCAACCGTCTGCCGAATTCTTCTGCTCCCAATAGCGATACGCTGCGCTGACTACCCTGCCCATACCGGGACTGCCTCCATAATCTGCGCCCTTGTCGTTCAATATTTTTTGGAGAGCGGATAGTCTCAACTTGATCTTCTGTGTGTATAGAGTTATCGCAAGATGTCCGATAAACTCATATGATTCTTCGCCTTTTTTCATGGCGTGTGTTTTGTTTGTTGTTATTACCGACAATTAGTCTACGGGTCGAATTCGAAGCCGTTTATAATTTCAATCATTATCCAGAACTCTCGTGTTTCCAGTTGATCGATGATTGATTCGAAGATTGGCACAAGGTTTTTGGGGCATTGCCTCAAAGCCCGGCGCATCTCAACTCTCATTGCTTCGAGCAGTGCTTTAGTTCCGTCGTCACCCCAGTGGTGGAGTAAGTCTTTAATGAAGTTCGGGCCTACATGTATGCTCATGTTGTATCTCCTATTTGTGGTTGTTTGTTTGATATCGTCTGGCAGCGGCGCAAGGGCAACCGGACGCCATAGAACAGTTGGCAGGTCTTAAGGTTTAACCCTCGGCGCCCGAATTATCGAGCGCCGAGGTATGGCACCTACCTACCAGCACCTCCACAGGTGGGACATGTGATCTTCCCAATCCCCTGGCATTTCGGACATTCTTTGCCGTTTACTTTCTTATTGCCGCTGCAGATCGGACATCGAATCGTTTTCTGCGTACCACAGGTTTTGCATGCCATAGTCTTCCTCGTTCCTGATCCCACGAGTTTGTTGCAGACTGCAAGTGTGAGATCAACCTGCAATCGCCCTTGTCCAAGTTTGGTGGGACAAGGCTCACCATCAACAACAGCACGTTACCATTATCATCTTACGCGCCCACGTTTGTGGAGTCGGCATGATCGCCGGAATCGCTTCTGTGACGGGCGCATTAGTTGTTCTCGCAGGGGGGAACCAACTCCGCAATCCCTACGGACTCATACCATTCCCGGTAGATTCTCAGAAGGCGCCCCCTACAATTGTCTGCGAACGCCCGAGCAGTGGCTTCGTCGCCCCGTGTTTTGTCGCCCCCGGAAAACGCATCTTTCTCACCCGGTGTTAAGAAACTATTTTCATGATCTTTATCACCTTTGATTTTAGCATCTGCCGTATCGTCTTTGTCAGAACGGTTGTCCTCGAATGGCCAGGCACGGAGATTGCCAATGGTGTTTCCCCATTGACCACAGACGATTCGGAAGTCGCTCCCGTCTTTGCGGTTGTAGAAGTAATACGACGCCAAAATGTGGTCAAAATCCCAAGGCCGATTATGCGCTTCCCAGAGATCCTTCCGGGCAGGATCATAGTCTGAAAATCGCCACGACAGAAAGTCGCGTTGCGCATAGAGCAACAGTTCCCGGTTGCTGCGGAACACGTTGAGGAACCCTTCCCACTCCTTGCGACGCTTTATGATTCCATCTTCTTTGCCGTCACCGAGGATCGGCAGCCACCAGCTCCAGTTTTTAAGATCAGCCGCAGGGAGTTGGACGAACATTTTAACCGCTTCGGGCGTATGGATCGGGTAAAGCTCTCCTTTGCTGATCGCTTCCATAATCGCCGCTCTGATGTTGCCGGTGGTCATGTTCTGTTCATCCCGGCATGATGCGTAAACTCGGTTGACGACCTTGGTCTTATCAACGGAAAACCAGTGAAGGATCGTTGCAAGTGCCTGCATGGTCTTGTTCCACCCATCCGGTTCTTTATTTCCGTTCATCCGCTTTGCAAAATGAAGTAGCAGTAAATACACCTCACGGGAGTCAATGGCGATGCTGGTGATATGTACAGGTAATAGACCGCTTGGTTTTGCACCCGACTTGCTTGGGTTCGCATCGTGTATGAATAGCAGCCATTGACGCACACGTTCACAAACACGAAAGAGATCATCCTTGATGAAAGTCTGAATTAGTGCCTTCTGCTCCTTTTCCTTCTCACTCTTGGCGATTTTCCGCAAGGTGCTCACGGTAGGCGTACCAGGCAGATTTTGGGTCGCGTCTTTGGCGAGCGCGGCGCGGACAGCGAGGGATACCATTCTAGCCTGAGGCATCTTTCCCTTGGACGCTTCGTTGATAGGCTCCTCCAAGTCCGGTCAGTAAGCCTTGATCATGGAATAGGCAAGTTCTTCGCCATCTAGTTTGGTGCCCTGTTGGTTTAGTCGCTGAAAAAGTTGTTCGATGTTGCTAACATCTTCCCGGTCACTGCCGGATGTCTTTTCCTGCTCCGAGGCTTCGAGCAGTTCCTCCGGAGCCTCCAGAGCAATTAGCCTCGCTGCGTACGCCCTCTTTATTCCTTTGAATACGCGGGACTTGATTTCCAGCACGTCAGGATTCTCATTCCCGCAGAACCCACGAACACTTTCCGTCCATTGAAGTGTTGTGGCTTCCGTTGCTCTTGATTCCAGCGATTTCCAGAAGGATTTCTCATCATCCAGAGGTAATTGCAGGAGCCACGCGAGCGGAACCGGGATTTCGGCGGCCGCTTCACAAGGCCAAAGTTCCACGGGCGAGGGACGCCGATAATTAGGTTCCGCAGGATCAAGTTTCAACAATTGAAGCGCCCGTTTGATGTTCCCGACGGAGACCGGCGAGGCGGAGTCATTCTTGCTGTATCCCCATGGATGGGCGGTTGTGGTTGCACGAACCAGAAAGTTTCGGGTGCTGTTCCTCTCAAATGTAGGATTCAGATCCAACCATAGGATCGACTCCACTTTCTTTCCATCGGCTAATCCCTTCACCGCAAATGGGTCAGAAAAACCCATGGCGATGGCGTTGCAACGTTGTTGGCCATCCAAAAGATGATGTGTAAAGCTGTCGTCTGCCATTTCGGCAGTTTTTTTCAGTTTATCCGACCACTTGGTGACCACCAGAGCGCCAATCGGGAATCCGCGAAGGATCGAGTCCCACAGCAATTCATTTTGTTGTGGCTTCCAAACTAATCCGCGTTGTAAAGCCGGAACGCTGGCGCGAATAGCGCAGGGATTGCCCAGAACCCGAGAGGCGGGACTCCATGAGGCGATATCGCGCAAGGTGAGCGGTTCCGTCGGTAACGCGACCTTGTTCACGGTTGTACAGCACTGGGTGCATGAATTCACATTCTCGGTCATGGTTGTCATTCCCTTTCGGATGTCATAATGATGGGCTTGGTTGGTGAGTGAGTCAACGTGAAACAGGACAATTCTCTGCGAGTCCTTTCATTTGCTCATGGCGTTCAGTTTCCGCAGAATCTCCAGCATACCGTAGGTGTCCAGCCCGCAGTATTCTTCCAGATTCTTCCTGACGGTCATTCGGTCGTCCGGTTCGGTTTCGACCAACATCACGCGCATGAACTCAGCGCCAGCCGTCATGCCATCACCGATGGCGAGATCATTGTAATCATGATCGGTTAGTAACGGCAAAACGGTCTTGAGGGACCATTTTCGCCCCAGGGTTGGGTGCTGAACAGCGTGAGAATGGACCGGATCGGCAAGATCCACCATCCTCGGCATCAGGGCGTCAACCCAGGCGGCATGCTCGGGGAAAGCCTCGGCGGACTCGTTGAGGCGCCCTTCCTCAAAGCTCTTGCTGTAGGCCAGCACCGAACCAGTCGTGCCAATGGCCTTGCGAAGTTCCGTAAACATCGTGCTGCGGGGATCGCCTGCCCCGTCCCAGAGCCAGGAGCCGTGGCGGGGCTCGGCGTCCATCCGCTCAACCACATCCAGGCTGAACTGGAACGGGACTTTCTGGTACGGACGGCAATCATCAAACAGGGGAATGGCGGTCGCAATTGTCTCGAAGTCGAGCAGGTAGAGAGGCCAACTGAGGCTGTCCAGAAACTCCCGGATCTCCGCCGGAGCATATTCCACGTCAACTTTCGGAGCGACTGCCGCCTCAGCCGCCTCTGCCGCCAACCGTTCCGCCCAGCACTGGCCCTTCAACGGGCACCCGTAGGGATTGTTGCAATGTGGGCCGATCTCGACGACCGGGCAGATTTCCAACGCGATCACACGTTGCATCTCTGAAATTCGGCCACCTACGGTTGACAGGAGCGGAGCCACGGCTTCCGTGATGTCTTCGGCAACAAAAAGTCCACGGGCGTCAATCTCTCCGTGGCGCACATACTGATTGTTGACGTGCATGAGGTGGCAACGCCGGACCGGAATGCCCGCCGCCTCGTAGCAGTGGCGTTGCAGAGCAACGTCCTCCAGGTAGGCAGGCTTCACGCCGGTGCTACTCTTGACCTCGATGATGTCCCAGCGACCATCCTCAACAGGATTTAGGATGTCGGCTCGCGCTAACGCACCGCCAGCCGCAAACGTGGCTTCGTAGATTGGGCGGCGGGCGACCAGTAACTCTTTGGTTGACTGGAACATGGCATTGAAGTCTTCATCATTCCACGCCACCTCAGTTCCGCCCGGGAAGAGACTTTGGGCAAGACGGCCGACCTCATCCCCCTGGCTAAAGATCGCCTGGGTTGCGGCATCCGTTTCTGGAATCTGGGCTTTGTCGTTGTAAGAGGTCCAGAGCAACTTAGGGCACTGGAGACCTTTCAGGTATTTGGATTTTGAAATTAGTCTGCTCATTGTGCGGACAGTCCTTTCAGCGTACCCAGCACGATCCGAATGGAGGCGCGGGTTTGCGGAGTGGTTGGGGGATTTTGGGGATTGTATTTGGGTATGGATTTGTGGATTTTGGGGTTCAAGGGGGATTGGGAGTTTCGGGTGCGTCTCTATATCGATCAGGATTTCGCCGGGATCGGAACCGCGTGCGGGTCCCACAATTCCGCGTTCCTCCAGGGTGTCCATGATGCGCGCGGCGCGGGTATAGCCGATGCGCAGGCGGCGCTGGAGCATCGAAGTGGAGGCACAGCGGGTTTCGCGGATAATCTGTAGCGACTGCTCGATCATGGCGTTGTCCTCGTTGTCATCGGCGCCGCCTTTGGCCAGCATGTCCTCGTAGTTGGGCGTGGCGGGACCGGAATCGAAAACTGCCGGAGGTGCGGATGGCGTCTCGTCGTTCGCCTGTCCCGGCGCCTCGCCGTTCCGGGATTCCGCATTTTCCGCACTCTCCACGGACTCGGGTTCGACGGCTTCGGGGGCCGTTGGCGCGGGACACTGGCTGCAGATGAAGGCGACAATGCGGGCGATCTCCTCGTCGGTCGTAAACGCGCCCTGCGCACGCACGACGCGGCTCGCGCCGGGCGACTGGTAGAGCATGTCACCGCGGCCGAGCAGTTTCTCGGCGCCGATGGTGTCGAGAATGGTGCGGCTGTCCACCTTCTGCGCCACCTGGAAAGCAATGCGGGCGGGGAAAATGGCCTTGATTGTGCCGGTTATCACGTTGACCGACGGCATCTCGGTGCACACGATCATGTGAATGCCTACAGCGCGCGACATTTGGGCCAGGCGCGCGATGTAGGTTTCAATCTCGCCCCCTGCGGTTAGCATCAGGTCGGCCAGTTCGTCCACGATGATCACGATGTAAGGCAGGCGTGCGGACATGCATCCACCGGTCTCTTCGCCAGCGATGGTTGCCTGTGTTTTCTCGATTGTACGCCTGTTGAAGTCCATAATGTTGCGCACACCGACGCTGGCGAAGAGTTTGTAACGGCGTTCCATCTCGACAATCGCCCAGCGCAGGTCGTCGGCGACTTTTTTGGGGTCGGTGATGAGCTCTTTGCGCAGGCCTTCGAGATGCGGCAATCCACGGTAGGCGGCGAGTTCAACGATCTTCAGATCCACCAGCATCAGGTGCATTTCGTCGGGCGTGCGTGACATGAGTAGACCGGCGAGGATCGAGTTCAGGCAGACCGTCTTGCCAGAACCAGTCATACCGGCGATAAACAGGTGCGGCATGCGGGCGAGGTCTATCACCAGTCCCTGGCCTCCCACATCCTTGCCCAGCGCCAGCGGCAGTTCCATCTGGTCGGGCCGCCACCCCGGATAGGTTAACACGTCGCTTAGATAAACCATCCTGTCAGAGGCGTTGGGAATCTCGATTTCGACCGTGCCACGGCCTGTGATTGGGGCCTGGATTCGGACGCTTTTTGCATTCAGGTTGAGTTGCAGGTTCGGGGCCAGTCCAGAAATACGTTCCGGGCGCACACCGGGGGCCGGGACCAGTTCGTAACGGGTAACGGTGAGGCCCTGTTCGACGTGTGTGACCTCAACCTTGATCCCAAAATCGGCCATTGTGTCCACGATCACCCGCGCGGAGGCTTCGGCGTTCTCGGGCATGACGGGTCTGACACCGACTGCCGGACTTGCCAGTTGTTCGACAGTCGGCAGGATGTATGGTTTGAACGGCGGATTAATGTGAATGTCGGACATATGGATTATCTCCCTAAACGTTTACGGCTTGAGATCCGGGAACTCGCCCTTGATTTTCGATAGGATCTGTTCCGCCATCAAAACTGCACGTTGCCTGTCTTTTTGAGTGACCATATTTTGCCTTTTCCTGGTTCAGGCGACCATGCTGCCACATGCACACGGACAAACAGTGTCCGGCAAAAATAAAAAAGCGCTCATAAAGCATCTCCATTAGGCAGCAGGCCTATGCGCTTGAACAAACCTTTCACCCATCCGCGCTCCTCGCGCGCGGAGCGCGTGAAGGCGTAGCGCACGAGACCTACGGCCGTCGTGTACTGCGGCCCCTGTAGCGCCGAAGCGAGTCCGCTCACTCCAACCGACTTACCCAAAACGCAAGGCGCTTTGAATATTTCTTCGGCCAGTTCGCGTAGTCCACGCAACTGCGCCGCGCCGCCGGTAATCACCACCCCGGCCCCGATCGCGTGCAGTAACCCGTCACGCTCCAGGGCGCGCCGGATGAGGTTCACCGTCTCCACCGTGCGCAAGTGAATGACCATTTGCAGGGCGGACAGGGCGATGCGCCGCTCGGGATACCCGACATCCGCCGGCACCGTGATGCGCTCGCTGCGTGCATTCTCTTCCATCCGCGCGCCGCCGCGTTCGATCTTCAAGCGCTCCGCTTGAGTGCGCTGAATGTTGAAGGCCAGTGCGATGTCGTTGGTTACATGGTCGCCGCCGATTGCAAACGATCCCGCTGCCGCCAGGGCGCCCGCCGCATAAGCCACGTAGTTTGTCGTACCGCCGCCGAAATCTATCACCAGCGCACCGCCTTCCTTCTGCTCCGGCGTCAACACCGCCATCGCCGAACAGATGCCGCTGAACGCCACGTCGCAAACTTCAATGTTCAAACTGGTCACAACCTTGGCCGTGTTGCGCAACTGCACACGGCGGCCGTGCAGGATCAGCATATCGAGGGTGAGTTTGGCGGCATCGAATCCCTTCGGTCGCCGGCAGGGCTGGCCATCCACATAAAAGGTTTGCCAGATGGAATGCAGCACCTGCCGGTCCGGCGGCAGGTTGACAGTGCGGGCGATATCGGTCACCTGGCTCACGTCCTCATCCGTAATTCCGCCTTCGGGCTTGCGGACCGGAATTGTGCCACGGTTGGAGAGCGACTGGATATGGCCGCCGCTTACGGCCAGATATACCTGATTGCAGGTGACGCGGCCGGTCTCCTCGGCGTTGGTAATGGCGGACCGCAAGCAGACGAGCGCGTTGTCGAGGTCTATCACCTCGCCCTTGCGCACGCCCGCCGAGGGATGCTCGCCTTTACCAACGATGTAGATCGTGCCGTCGTCGCGCATTTCGCCGACAAGAGCCATGACTTTCGAGGTGCCAATTTCAACTGCCACTACGGGTCTGACCATATTTTGCCTCTTTGTTCGTCCAGTACGGTGAAGACAAAACCAAACGTTTATTTGCTTCTGAACAAAAGGATACGCTCCCAAGACGGACATTGCGCGTCCGTCAGAATCGGAATATGATTGTTTTCGACGGACATCGTTTGACCGTCCGGAGCGGTTAGCATGGAGGGCATGGGAATGAAACGGACGAAATCGCAGTTTGCGCGGTTGATGGAACTGGACCGCGGCATCCGGGCCAAAAAGTACCCGAACTGTCTGACTTTTGCTGTCGACTGGGAGGTCTCGCAGAAGACCGTGCAGCGCGACATCGATTTCCTGCGGGATTCGTGCGGGGCGCCGATGGCCTATGATCGCGAGCGAAAAGGTTTTTTCTACGAAAATGACACCTGGATGCTGCCGTCCGTGATGTTAAGCGAAGGCGAATTGCTGGCCGTGCTGCTGGGGGCGAAGGCACTGGAACAATACATCGGCACACCGGCTGGCAAGCAATTGGAACACATCTTCAGCAAACTGGCCGAGATGCTGCCCGACAAGATCGCGCTGCGGCCCGAGCAGTTATACGGCGGGTTCACCTTCCGGGGGCCGCCAGCCAAGCCCGTTGATGCCGACGTGTGGTCAACCGTCGTCCAAGGCGTACTACGCCAACAGACCCTGCGCATCCGGTACCAGTCATTCGAGACGCCCAATGACCAGAAACCGAAGGAATCGCTGATGAACCCGTACCATATCGCCAACCTGCAGGGTGAGTGGTACGTGTTTGGGGTGTACGACGGCCACGACGACGTCCGCCAGTTGGCGCTGCCGCGGTTTCGTTCGGCGTCACTTACAGACCGTCATTTCGTGATTCCAGCCGATTTCGATGCCCAACGTCTGCTTGCGGCCACCTTTGGACGTTTCGTCGGCGACGGGAAGACGCATCGGGTGCGGTTGCTGTTCGACAAGGAGGTGGCCGACTGGATCACGGAACGCCTTTGGCACCCTGTGCAGGAGATCAGAACGCGCAAAGGGGGCGCAGTTGAGTTGGAGTTCCATGCGGCCGGATTATTCGAGGTCCAGCGCTGGGTGCTTTCGTGGGGTTCGCAGGTTCGCGTGATGGCGCCCGCCGAGTTGGTTCGCAGCGTGGCGGACGAGATTGGACGGATGGCGGTGAAGGTGGATGATCGGCAAGTGGGGATTTAGTGGCGTGTCAGAAATGGAGTTAGGTGTTCTGCCGAAATGGGTGTATCGTAATTTGAATTTGGGCTAGTTAGTTTTCAACTGGAGGTTTCGCTTGGATATTGAATTTCAGGAACTGATCAGTCGTTTCAAAGATTTCCCTATTATTGAGCGGAAACCTTCGTTTTTGGACATTGCTCAGTGTCCTCACAGGGAGAATGTCTGGCGTAATATATTTGCCTTTTATCTAAACCCAAAAGAGTGCCATGGCTTCAAAGACCTATTCTTGCGTTCCCTTTTCGATTCGATAAAAATGGTCAATCAGGGGACTGGTGATTTCGACTCAATGGTGATCAAAACCGAATGCGGGACAAGGATAGGCAACCGTCTCGATCTCATGATCCAATGCAATGAGTTTGTCATCGGTATTGAAATGAAGGTCAACGCACCGCTGACCAATGATTTAGACGACTATGCAAAATTGATCCACCACGCTACGCCGAAGGCAAAATACAAGATTGTTCTTTCAAAAAACTCCTGCCAGCCAAGCAGTGGGTTTGTCAATTTGCTGTATTCGCAATTGATTCTAGTAATCAAGAGTAAACTTGGGGACTACGTTTTGAGTGCAGACCCCAAATACACCGCATTCCTGTTGGATTTTCTGAACCATATCACCTATCAGACCGGAGAATATGCCATGAATGTTGACATCAAACAAGTTCGTTTTCTGCATGATAATTACACGACTGTGCAGCAATTGCTGGAGGCTCACTACAAAACAAACGAAATGTTAGTCGATAAACTCGCAAAGATTTATGAAGCGATCAATGCAAATGAGTCGCTCAAACAGTTCATCGTGAAACCCTTCCCGCCATTTAATTATGAAGGATACAGATTAAGTAAATTCTGTTTGAAATCAAATAATGTGCAATTCTACTGCGAACTGTCGGTTACTAAAGACTATGGTAATGATGTTCACTATTATATTGATACAGATCAACACGAATATGAGCATCTAAATGATGTTCTCAACTCCTCCGACTGTAAATTTGATTTCAGCCAGGATGTTGCAGACATCGCCGCTGTTATTGCCAAAGCAATCCCTGCTATTGTTGAATGCTTGTCGAAAGTTCAACAGCAAGGTCCGTCCCCCATTCCAAGAGATAAATAATCGTTATTTTGCGGTGCGGATACAGGCGCCGTAGAAGTCGACACCCAAACGACTGACCGAGGACTTTTTCAGCGAAAGAGACCGCGAGTGTAATGGCACGGGCAAATGAGTCATTCTGGTTGCAGCGTTACGGAAGAGGATAACGGAATGTTTGTTGGCGAATGGCCACGCGGCGCAGCCGCGCGGCTACATGGGGCGCGGCGGGCTCTGCGATGCCGTCCTGGTGGAAGGGATTGAAGACCCACCGCGTCACCGCGGCGGCTACAAGAGCGGTACGATTTGTGCCGAAATGACGTGAAGGATGCGTTTTGTGTGAGGAGGCGCCGCTGTAACACAGGGTTGGTTGAACAATGGCGTCGCCGTAAACGGGTTGGCGGCGCGCGTGCACCGCTATTGGAGGTCTGATGGTGGAAGGGTGAATAGTGTTGCGCGGTTACGTAGAGGGACGAGTGCCAGAGCCCTAACTCTAATTTATTATAGTTAAGTCAAGATCTTCATCCGTCAGCAGGGACAAGGATTTCTTATCTCTAAATTTGCCTGTGAGTACACGACTCGCATGCCGTTCCATCGACTTTTCAAACATATTACGAACGTAACGAGCATTACCGATGTCCTTCGAACAATTTTTTAGCACACTTATGAAATGGCTCATCAATAACTTTTTTAGTTCCGGCGCTACATCGTAATCACCTTCTCCTGCGAACTTCACAAATATCTCCACCATCTCTGTGGGTGAGTAATCATCGAACTCGATATAGCGGGTGAATCTGGATTTAAAGCCGGGATTCATTGAAACGAAGTTCTTCATTTCATTCGTATAGCCAGCCACAATTCTTGAGCAAGCCAAAATGGGTGTAGACGCTAGTGTGGTACGCACTAATGTATTTCCTACAGGGGTGGTGGGCGCCGATTAGCGTAATGTGTTTGCCTGCGAACGGATATACTAAGTAACGGTCGAAAACACTTCCATCGCAGACGAGATCTAAACCTTTCTGGGCCTCTCCATTGTCAAGCCAGTTGTTAGACAGCCAGTTGTTAGGCAGTGCATTCCACACTTTGTCTCCCCAACTGATGACCACGTCCGGTGACAGTTCTTTCATTACCTCATAGAAAGCACTGAGGGCGGTCTTCGAAGAGTAATCGTACTGATTGGTCAGTCCCGGACATTTCCCTGCGGCAACTTGGAGGTAGTTGTAAAAAGCCACAGAATCGCAGAACTGTTGTCGCATTTCCTGGTTTGCGATACTCCCATAGACACTGTTGATGAAGGTTGAGAATGTCTTCAGCCACTTTCTATGCTCGGGTTTTAGACACTCGGGGTTCAAGTAGAGGCTAATGACCTCTTCTGTGAATGTATGGCAAGTTTCCGTTGACTGGTCACGTTTGCCGCACGGCTTCTGACATTCGACACTCTCCTCGCAGTAGTGGGAATCTCCGACAATGAGCACCTTCCCTTTGAAAATAGATTCGGGTTTGTCGTAGTAAGGACCAACCCACGGTGCAAAGAACACTTTGTCGTACATTCAGTGCCTCACTATTCGTCGTTTCGGGTTTTGTCTTTCGTTCCGTCAAGTTATCATGGGCGGGGAAACGTATTTTGCCGCGCCCAGGAGTTAAACTGAAATTGTAAAAAAGGGGGTATCCATGTAACGCAAACGCCCCCTACAGGTTGTGTTTTCTTTCGACGATCTGTCGGTAGGGCAATGGGGCGGTCTGCACGGCTTGCTCTACGAGACGATAAAACAGCAAGCCTCGTGATTGAGATGTG
>CAIYGI010000198.1 GCA_903925685.1 uncultured bacterium | reverse complement strand
GGATTACAGATTACGGCATCCCGCCGTCCGAGTCCAGCAAAAAATAATTTTATTTTTAGCCTTGCAGCCCTCGCGGGAAGGGCGTAAACCATCCGTCATGCAGGCGGCATTGAGTGATGCCTACCTGAGCAGTTACGATTAAAGAATGATTAAAGCGTTGACATTGACGGTCCTGTTTTGCGCGGCAACCGTTTTCGGCGATGTCCAGCCCTGGGCGTCACCGGCGGATGCCGGGGCGCTGGTCCGGGAGTTGCAGGCCTTTCTCAAGGGCGCCGAGACGCGCTATCCGGGAACGCCCGGCAACCTTGCGATGGAGGAAAAGATCGACACGCTCTTTGCCGATTCCGGACTGCAACGCGGCGAAATCAAATTCCGGACGGCGTGTTTTGTCCCCGGCGAAACGTCGCTCTGCTTGTCGAACCACCCCCCGGTCCGGATCCATGCCATGCATCCGACCATTTTCCGCCCAGGCAATTTCAAGAAAAAGGAATTCACCGCGTCCTGTGTCTATCTGGGGTATGGGTCCAATGCCGATTTGGAGAACATCAGGGGCATCCCGCTGGAAGGCGCCCTCGCGCTGATGGAGTTCAATTGCGGGACGGACTGGATGCGACTCTTGCGTTTCGGCGTCAAGGGCTTTGTCTTTATCGAACCCGACCGCTACGAGCGCAACGATGCGCTGGCCAAGATCTACAATACCGAGGTGGCGATCCCCCGCTTCTGGATCAGCCGCGCCGACGGCGCCGAATTGAAAGCGGCGGTCACGCGGGGCGCTCCGGTCAAGGTCCAGGCTGAACCCTCGCGGTGGGAAAACAAGATGTTGCGCGATTTGTGGGTTCTCATTCCGGGGTCGGATCCCGACTTGAGCCGCGAAGTCGCCGTGCTGGTGGCCCCGTTGGACAGCAATTGCATTGTGCCCGAACTGGCCTCGGGCGCACAGGCCGGTGCCAACCTCTTCGGCCTCACAAAAATCCTCGATGATTTCAAGCGTCAGCCGCCCGCCCGATCGACGCTTCTCGTAGCAGTGAACGCGCATGTGCTTTCGTATGAAGGCGAACGGGTTCTGGCCTGGCATATGTTGGCCGAAGAATATGAGGTTGAACGATTGCGGGATACGCTGAATAACGACCTGCGTACCCAGCGGGCGCTGGTGGGGCACTACAGTCGGCTCAAGCTCACAGGTTACGACAGGGCGGACGAGGATTTGCTTCTGGCCTGGCGTTCGGCGATCGACGACTCCACCGGCAAGAACATCACCATAAAAAGCCCGTTGGTTGCCCTGGCCAAACGCGACGTCAACCGTTTGAAGAACGAGCAAGTGCTCCTCTTCCAGCAGGATTCGCCCGCACAGGAGAAAACGCAACGGAAGAAACAATTGGAGGCCCAGCGCGAAAAACACCTCAAGATACTGGCCCTCTTTAACAAAGTTGGGATCCGCACGACATTGCGCGATCTATCCGAAGAGGAAATCCGGATTCTCAAGGGCTATGTGGATGAGGTCATCCGTTTCAATTCCGTATGCGCGGGACTGAATGAACAGGATCTGGTTCAGGGACGGGACAACGACGCCATTCGTGAGGTGCTCAAAGGCAACAAGGTGGCGTTTGTCATTTCCCTGGGGATGGATTGGTCCTCGTCGAGAATGGGCTTTTTTGGAGAATACGGGGCCAACTGGGTCCGCCACTGGGGCGCCAACACGTCCAAGATCGCCGAAGATCTGGTCGCCAAGCGCGGCGGCAGGGAAAACCATTTGGCCGACACGCTGACCATGCGCTCCGGAAACGCCGAACTATACTACTTCAGCGAGAAACTACTATCGAGCGAGAAGAAACTACAAGCGGGCGAGGGGCCATTGACTCCCGCCACCCTATTCCGGAGCGCCGGCAAGACCGCGGCCTTCGATCTTTGGAATGCGTTCTCGGCCGATGGAAACGCTTTCTTGCCGGCGGATGACTGCGCTCATCTGACCGCGTCGTATTTTGCCGCGGAACTTTCATTCCTTCTCCCGTATTTGCGCGATGTCCTCGACGTGCGCCAAGTCACGGATTCATCGGAGCTGGATACGTCCCAGATCGCCGTCAGCACCTCGCCCATGTCCGCGATTCAGGTCAAGACGTTCAAATTCGACGAGTATTCCGCCAGCGTCGTTCCGGAATTGCCGGTTCCGGATACGGCTGTGATCGTCAACAGAAATGAAGCGGCGGGGTGGGTTTTCAAGCGCCCCCTGCAAGCCGAACTCATTTACGGCGACGTTTGCTCCGGTGTGACCAAGTTGACCGACCAGCGTGCGGCGACCGTGGTGTATGGCCTGACCATGCCCAAGCGCAAATCGTCCAGTGCTCCTTTTGCGCCGGCCGCGCTGCATTTCGATCCTGATTTTGTCGCCGTGAATCATGCGATCGATTGCGGCGAAGCGCAAAAGAAAATGAGCAGCGACGATCTGTACAAGGATGTGATCCTCACGCTTTTCGAATGCCGCGAATTTCCGATTTATCCCGTGGCCGATTCGTCGATGATTTCCAGTTCGCCCATCTTTGAAGAATTCATGATCCCGCTCACGGCCAAGGGAAACTCCTCGCCGCGCAAATACGGCTTGACCGGCATCAAGTCGGTGTATTCGAAAAAAGCGGTCGGAGTTTCCGCCGGCGCTCCGGCGGCCTTCTATCCCGACCCCATGGACAGAACCAAGTTTGTCACCTTCAACAAGCGGCCGGCCATTCATGCAACGGAAAAGGATTACGAAGGCGTAGGCTACGCGTCCGCCGACGAGCTGGGGCCGGACTTCTACCGTAACGTGGCGCAGGATCTGTCCGTCTTGAATCGCGCCCGAATCAAGAAACTGAAGGATGTGGCCAACGAACTGGTGCATGAATTTTCGGAACGCGGCGACCGCTGCCTGGGCGCCATGAAATCGGCCTTGATGGGACACGATTATCTTCGCTATCTGCGAACGCTTTACGAAGGCTTGGGCGCGCAGGCCAAGTCATCCGAGCAGGCCAAGCAAACCAGCGACGATATGTTGAAAGCGGTCGTCATCTACATGGCCTTGCTGTTGCCGTTCTGCTTCTTCATCGAAAAACTTCTGTTCAATTTCGTCAAGATCGAACACGAAATGACCGCGTTTGCGGGACTCTTTGTCACGGCGTTTCTGGTGTTCCGGAACATCCATCCGGCCTTCAGGGTCGCCCAGGCGGCGGAAGCCATTTTCATCGCGTTTATCATGGGCGCCCTCGGCCTGTTTGTCATCAGCTTGTTGAGGAGCCGCTTCGAAGGCGAAATGCAACTGATCTTCCATAACTACCTGGGCGGCGACACGGACCAGGCCGCCTATTCGACCGTGACGCAGAAGGCCATGCTGATCGGCGTCAACAACATGAAACGCCGGCGCGTCCGCACCGTCTTGACGACCCTCACGATTGTGCTGATTGCCTTCTCCATGCTTTCCTTCACCAGTATTTCCAAGAAAGTCAACCCGACCATTGTGCGCAAAAGCGGTGCGCCACCCTATACCGGCGTCATGTTTTCCTGGCCGGGCAAGTCGCGGATGGACGAGTCCACCTACGAAACCATGCGCGATATGTTCGGCGCCTACGGGCAGGTGGTTGAACGCCGCTGGAAAGTGGGGGACGTTCCTTTTTGTGTCGATTTCAACAATGGCCGGGAGACCACCGTGGATGCGCTGCTGGGCCTTACCAAAGCGGAAGACGGATTTCTGGGCCGCGTGCCGCTGATGACCGGTCGCTATTTCAGTTCGGATGCGGCGCATGAAGTCTTGATTTCGGCCCAGATGGCTGAAAACCTTGGCGTTGACCCGGCCCGCCTGGAAGGTGTGAAGCTGAAATGTTGTGGCGTCGACCTGGATGTAGTCGGTATTTATGACGACGACAAAATCAAAAACCTGAAGGATTTGAACAGGATCCCTCTTTTGCCGATCAAAAGGATCAGCCAGGCAGTCGGGGGGTTCGGCGCGGATGTCGCAGTGGAGGCGGAACTGGACGAACTGGGCGTCCTGTTTTTCGTCGATCCGCTGTCCCTGCTGATTGCGCCTTCCGCTGTGGTCCGGCGGATGGGCGGCTTCCCCTACAGCGTGTCGGTGAAAATGAAGGAC
Source organism: uncultured bacterium (assembly GCA_903925685.1). Taxonomy (GTDB): domain Bacteria; phylum Verrucomicrobiota; class Kiritimatiellia; order CAIKKV01; family CAIYGI01; genus CAIYGI01. The sequence continues at coordinate 9,240 of CAIYGI010000198.1, read as the reverse complement.
GAGGCGCCCGTCTGGCCCTTGATGGACACCATCCTGACCTCCACCATGGCCAAGTTCTACATGGGGAGCTTGAAACCTTTTTCCATCGGCGGCCGCGCTGAAAAAGCGATATCGGCGGGATCCTACTATATCGGCTCGAACTATAAGACCTCGGTCGGCGGTCTGGCCGTACTGCTGGTCCCGCTCCTGATTGCCGCAACCATCATCTTAAACACCATGCTCGGTTCGGTCTACGAACGCAAAAAGGAAATCGCCATTTACAATGCCATCGGCCTGAATCCCCACCATATCGGCCTGTTCTTCCTCGCGGAATCGTTCGTGTACGGAGTGATCGGATCGGTGGGCGGTTATCTGATCGGACAGTTGTTGAGCCTGGGGGTCAGTTACACGGGGTGGGTGAAGGGGCTTAATTTCAATTATTCCTCGTTGAGCGTGGCGTATGTCATCCTTTTCACGATCGCGATCGTGATGCTGTCCACCCTCTATCCGGCCCTGGCCGCCGTGCGGACCGCGGTGCCTTCCGGCAAGCGCACGTGGTCCATGCCGGCGCACAAGGGCCATCGCATGGAGATTGTGTTTCCTTTCATTTACCAGCCCCAGATTGCGTCCGGCGTGCTGGCGTATCTGGGGGACTATTTCGCGAATTTCACGGAAGTGTCGGTCGGGGATCTGATCGCCAAACTTCTGGCGCGCCGCCGCGAGAAAGACGATCGGGGTCGCGACCGTTTCAATCTGGACTATCATATTGCCTTGGCGCCCTACGATCTGGGGGTTACGGAAAACCTGCGGTTCAATCTTTTCTATGACGACGAGGTGCAGTCCTACCGCCTGGTTCTGAACATCGAACGCGTGTCCGGGCAGGACGTGAATTGGATTACCACCAATCGCCCCTTTTTGGAAAGGCTGCGCAAATATCTGATGCGGTGGCGAAATCTTGACCTGGGACAGCAAACGCTTTACGTCAAACAGTGTTCTGACGCCATCGCGCGGAATTCATAATGGCAAGAAACACACAGGAACTGGAACTGGAGAAGTACCGGCAGCTAATGAAGCCTCCGGCGGTGTTCTCCGATGGCTTCAACTGGCGGACGGTTATCGGCGCGATCTTCCTCGGCTTTGTGATGATGCCCGGGGCGATGTATCTTTCGCTGATGGTGGGCAACAGCGGGAGCATGACTTCCGCCTCCCAATGGGTGACCATCATTCTTTTTGCGGAAGTGGCCCGCCGTTCGCTTAAAGACCTGAAAATGCAGGAAATTTACATCCTGTACTATATGGCCGGACTGGCCATGGCGTCGCCGTTTCAGGGGCTGTTGTGGAACCAGTTTTTTATTCAGTCGGACTTTGTGAATGCCATGGGCATCGCGCAGGATGTGCCCGCATGGGTCGCGCCCCAGGCGGACACCATCCGGGCAGCCGGCCGGACGTTTTTCACCAAGGCATGGCTTGCGCCCATAGCGTTTATTTCGTTGGCCGCCATTATCCAATACATCGATAATTTCGGGCTGGGATATTTCTTTTACCGGCTGACGAGCGATGTGGAGGAATTGCCGTTTCCGATGGCGCCGGTGGCGGCCTCCGGCATTACCGCCCTGGCCGAAACCGAGAACAGCAAAGAGCCCTGGCGCTGGCGGTGTTTTTCCATCGGCGGGATGCTCGGCATGGCCTACGGGCTTATCTATGTCGCCTTGCCGGCCGTCACCGGTTCGTTCCTGCCGAAGCCGGTGATGTTGATTCCCATTCCTTTCATCGATTTCACGCCGGCACTCAGCCAGTTCTTGCCGGCCACGCCCATGAATCTTACCCTTGAACTGGGATTGATTATTACCGGCATGGTTTTGCCGTTCTGGGCGGTGATTGGCGGGGGCATTGGCGTGCTGGCCACCATGATTCTCAACCCAGCGCTCTATCGGCATGGCATCCTGTCCAACTGGCAGCCGGGCATGGATGTGCTGGACACGATCTATGCGAATAACATCGATTTTTATCTGGCCTTCGGCATTGGCCTGACTGTGGCCATCGCGCTGATCAGCTTGGGCCAGGTCTTGCGGCCGCTGGTCCGGCGCTTGCGCGCGTCCGGCGGAGTTTACGAAATGTCCCGGCAGGAACTGGGCGAGCCGAAGAAGCCGGGCGCCTGGAGCCGCCTGGTGACCAACAACGTTCAACGCGGCGATTTTTCGATCTTTATTGCCTTGGGCATATATGTCTTTTCCACCTCCGCCTGGATCGGTCTTTCAACCTGGCTGATTGCCGGGTTCCCCTGGAAGTTTTTCGTCTGTTATGCGGCTTTATACACGCCCCTGATCTCCTATGCCTCCACCAAGCTGGAAGGCATCGCCGGTCAAACGATGACGCTTCCCTACATCCGTGAGGCCTCCTATATTCTCAGCGGCTACCACGGGGTTCAAATCTGGTTCGCACCGGTGCCGATGCCGAATTACGGCTCGCAGGCGGTCAGTTTCCGGGTGCTTGAATTGACCGGCACCAAGGTGAAAAGCGTCGTCAAAACCCAACTGATCACCGTCCCGATCATCATTATCGCCTCGCTGGTTTTTTCCAATCTGCTCTGGAAAATGGCCGAAGTCCCTTCCGATGCGTATCCGTTTGCGCAAAAGATGTGGGATCTGCAGGCCAAGTTGAGCTGCCTGACCTTCAGTTCGACCATGGAAGGCGGATCGCTTTTTTTTGAAGCCTTGAAGCCGCACTGGCTGATCTCGGGGGGCGTTTTCGGCGTGGGGCTTTACGTCATCCTGGCGGCCCTGGGCCTGCCGACGCTCGTTCTTTTTGGAATCGTGCGGGGTCTCTGTCAAGGCATGCCGGCCGGCATTCCGCTTGAAGTAATCGGCGCGCTGGTCGGCCGCTTCTATTTCCGCAAGAAGTTCGGCGATATCTGGCTGAAATACGTGCTGGTCATCGGCGCCGGGTATGCCTGCGGAATGGGGTTGGTGGCCATGGTCGGCATGTCTATCGCCATTCTGAACAAAATGATGGCGCCGCTGTTGTTCTAAATCATGAAAAAGAACGGACTCACCCTACGCTCGTTTCTGCTGGGGGCGCTGTTTTCCGGCGTCTTTGCGGCCGTGACGATCTACGCCGACAGTCGACTGAATATCTGCATGACGTCCACTCAGTTGCCAGTATTGCCCTATCTGTTGCTGATTGTCATGGTGGTGCTGCTGAATCCGCTCTTCCGGCTGGTCCGGATCGTGCGCGCGTTTTCTTCCGTGGAGTTGATGATCGTTTTTACCATGGGCATGGTATCGGCGAGCCTCTCGACGTTCGGCCTCATTCCCCCGCTGGTGTCCATTGCCGGCGGTCTTTTCAACTCGGACTGGAACAGTCAACAGTCCGAATGGAACCGCTACGTGGTCCCGTATTTGAACGAACGTTATTTCGTTTCCTCTCCCGGTATTCAGGCGGAGGCCGTCAAATACAAGCGGGCGCTGGACGTGGCGCTGGATAAGAAGGCGGTATATGAAGCCGCCCGGCTTGTGGCCAGTCAGGGAGACATGGCGGCCGCGCTCGCATCGGAACTGGGGAAGAGTCCGGGCAAGGATTCGTCTTGGATCGAAAAGACGCGGGTATCGCTCACCCTCGCGCGCCGGCTCCACGAGGAGGCGTTGCTGAAATGGCGGGATGTCCGCCGCCGGAACCCCGGTCTACCCGACTGGCAGGAAGCCCTGCGCCAGTTGCCTTCCGACATCGAAAAGGAGGAGCGTTTGGCGGATGAGGCCGAAAAAAAACTGGTGGCGCTGGAAGGCATGGCGTTCGAGCGTGTGGCGGTATTCCGGCGCGGGCTGCCCAGGGACGAACGAGCCTTCCCGGGTATTTGGCCGCTGGCCGGCGATGACTCCCGCGCTTATTTCGGGCGCTTGCGCCGGCTGACCGGCGGCATGGGCACGCTTCGCAGGATGAAAGAAACGAGGGACTCGCTCCGTTCGCTTCCGGCGGATCGCAAGATCGGGCCGGAGTTGGCCGGGGCCTATCGCGACCTGTTTGCGCGCTCCGCAAAAGAGCTGATGGCGCTGTGTCACGATGCCGATTTGAGTCTGCTCAAACAGCGGTTGGATGCCGAGGACAAGGCGTTCATCGAAAAACGGATGGATCTGACGTCGCAATTGAAGTCCGTCAGCGGCGAAAAGCGCGGCGCCGATCGTCGGCGCGCTCTTGAGTTGGCCGGCCAATCGGACAGAATTATCGGCGAAATGGAGGGGTTCGATCGCCGGTATAAACGCTTTAAGCAGGAGCTTGAACGGTACCATCTCGAAATGGATTGTGTCGGCAAGATTCGGGCGTTGGCCACGGGAATCGACGGTCTTCGCGACCGGCTTGCCGGCGGCAACTTGCGCGTCGGGGAACTGGCCGGAGCCGTCACGAGTCTCTTGCCCGGTTTCGCTTCGATGGACGTGTCTTTGCGGCGGTATTTTATCGGGCAGATTCCCTGGGGCTGCTGGGTGAAGCCCTTGTCGCATTGGGCGTTGCTGATCGGGCTGACCTATATCGTGCTGATGTCTCTGAATGTGCTGATTTTCCGGCAATGGGCGCACAACGAAAGGCTGACCTACCCGCTGGCGGAACTGCCCCGGGCGTTGATGGGCGAGGTGGATTCGGCCGGACTGCCGCCACTGTTTCGCAACGGGCTTTTCTGGGCGGGGGCGGCCATTTCCGGGAGCGTTCTCGGCTGGAACCTTTTCTGCTCAACCCAGATCGTTCCAGGCTTGGCTCCGCTCGATCTTTTGAACAGGTGGGGGGCTTATGTAGCCGTGACGTCGTTCGCTGCATTGGGGAGCGTTCGGTCCGAGATATTTTTCACCATGATCGGGCTCTCGTTCCTGGTGCCGAAGAACATCTCGTTTTCGCTGTGGTTCTTTTACGTGGTCTACATGGTCCAGCTTCTCTTGATGGTCTGGACCGGCCAGGGGCAAAACGCCGGATCATTCCCCTGGGATTGGTGGTACCAGTCCAACTTTCAGAACGCGCAGGGACAGGGCGCCCTGATCGTGTTCTCGGGGTGCATCCTTTATAAGTGCCGGAAATATATTTTGTGCGCCTTCTTTCCCTCCAGTGTGGCCGAGCTCGATGAGTCGGAGCGCAATGAACTCAAACTTTCGTCCCTCACGTTTCTCGGCTGTTCGCTGGGGCTCATTTTGATCTTGTGGCTGTCCATGGGCGCCAACCTGTGTTACACGGTTTTGTTCTACGCGATCATCCTGGTCGTCACCATCGGCCTGATCCGGGTGGTGGCCGAGGGCGGCCTGCTGGGGTTCCAGGCCTGGGCGAACCCCATTCATCTCGTGCGCAACTTCTTCGGCCTCGACCGGTCCTGGACGTCGGCGTCGCTGTTTGCCCCGCTCATGCTTTACTATTCCGTCATCTTTCTCGACATTAAGACCTTTATTGCCCCGGCCATGGCGAATGCCTTGAAACTGCGCGAGGACTACGGACTCAAGCGCTGGTCGTTCCATGTGGCCGTGCTGAGCGCTATTTTGGTTGCGGCCGTGGTGGCGGTGGTCGCCGCCCTGCTGATAGCATATAACAGTGGCGCCGATTCCATGAATGGTTGGTTCTATAGTTCCTGGCCCCGGGAGTGTACGTTCAACGTGATTCGGTCCGCCGTCAAAGACATGCCGCTGGCGACGACCGAGAATGTCTCATGGACGCTCGGGGGCGGGCTGGCCATGGCGGGCTTGCTGTTTTTCCGGCAGATTTTCTTCTGGATGCCCCACCCGATCGGGCTGATCATGTTCGTGAACCCGAGCATGGCTGCCTATTGGTTCCCGATTTTCGTCGGCTGGATCTGCAACGTGGCGGTCACCAAGTACGGCAACAAGGACAGTTTCCTGCGCGCCCGGGGATTTTTCATCGGGCTCATCGTCGGCGAATTGATCCTGATAGCGATGTCGTTTGTGGTGACCATGGCATTGGGTACGCAAAGCGGGATCGATTTGAACCGGTAACCGATAAAGGCGCCCTCACGCGGCGCGCAAAGCATGATAACGATGAATTCGCAGCCATCCATACCGCTTCAGACGCGGGTCCCCTGGTCGGTGGTGTTTTTTGTCAGTTGGGGCAGTTTGCGCCGGAGAATATTCCGGTCGCTGATCACCATGATTGGCGTGGTCCTCGGCATCGCTTTCCTGACGTATATGCTGGTGAACGACCGCATGGTGAACTCGTTGGTGGCCATGAAGGACGATGCCGTCAACGTGCTCCTGCAAAAGGCCGGCGTGGATATTTTCCGGAACGGCCCCGACACCATGGTGCTGCTCCTGATCGGGCTTTCGCTTCTCACGTGCCTGGCCGGGATTATTAACGCCATGCTCATGTCGGTGACCGAGCGCATCAAGGAAATCGGAACCCTCAAATGCCTGGGCGCCGAGGATTCGTTCATTGTCAAAACGTATTTTGTCGAATCATCCCTGCAGGGAGTGTTGGGCACGGCCTGCGGGGCTCTGGCCGGTCTTCTGGTAAGCGTTGCGGTGAATGCGGCGATCTATGGCGGAGTCGTTTTCAGCGTCTTTCCCTGGATGGCGGTTCTCAAGGCGGAGTTGATCGCGTTTCTGATCGGGTCCGTCATGTCCGTCCTCGCGTCCATTATTCCGGCGTATTGGGCCGCATGCAAACAGCCGGTGGATGCCATGCGGGTGGAGGAATAATGGCCGACATCATTTTACAGGCGCAGGGTTTGACCAAGGTGTACGCCATGGGCGCAGAGACCGTGCATGCCCTGAAAGGCGTCTCGTTGGACGTTCTCCGCGGCCAATACGTTTCCATCATGGGGCCTTCCGGATCCGGGAAATCCACCTTCTTCAACATCGTGGGCGGATTGGATAAGCCGACCGCGGGCGAGGTCGTCATGGATGGCCAGCGCTTTGGCGATTTGAACTCAAGCCAGATGGCCTGGGTCCGCTGTCACAAAGTAGGCTATATTTTTCAATCTTTCAACTTGATCCCGTCCATGACCGCCCTGGAAAATGTGGCCATCGCCCGCATCTTTTCGGGGCTCACGCCTTCGGAAGCGCGCAAGCATGCGGCCGCCGTCTTGGATCAGGTGGGACTGGGACACCGCCTGCGCCATGTTCCGTCGGAACTGTCCGGCGGCCAGCAACAGCGCGTGGCGATTGCGCGCGCCATGGTCAACAAGCCGGAGATGATCCTGGCCGATGAGCCGACCGGCAACCTGGACCTGCATACCGGGGAGGATATCATTCGCCTGCTGGTCGCCTTGCAGAAGGAACGAAACATCACCGTGATTACCGCCACGCACGACATGAAAATGCTGGCCGCCTCGGATGTCGTCGTCTGGATCCGCGATGGCCAGATCGCCCGCGTCGCCCAACGCGACGAGATCACAATTGAAGTCGGTTCCATCGACGGCAAAACCCTGGCCTGATGCCGGTTCCCGCTTGGCCCGACACTGTCTCATGTTTTATGGACGCGTATCACATATTTGCATGGCAGGGATTTTCGTGCGAAATCCCCGCCGATTGGAATCTGGCTGGACATACTGTCGCCGGCGGGGTTTCACAGGCGCGTTTTCACGACGATTTCAGCCTCCGCTTGGACCTTGAATGGATGGAGGCGCGGCGTCCGATCGACGCGGACGTGATCCGCCGGCGCTACGACAAAATCGCCGCTTCAATGGGCAGGGCCGGAGCGCGGGCTGAAAAAATAGACCTCATGCCCCAGGGCTGGTCGGCCGGACTTTATACCATGCCCAATGGGATGCGCCTGGCGGCGGCGTTCAGATTGGCGCCGAACTCCCCGTTTTTCTGGCTCGCTCGAATATATTTCGAGCAGGCCGGAGAACACGAAGCCAGGCGGATCGTGCGCCGTATCGCCGACTCGTTCAAGCTTCACCAAGAGGGCCTTGCGCAGTGGGCGGTCTACGATGTTGCCTTCCACCTGCGGCAGGAATTCAGGCTTGAAGCCACGTCTTTTCATGCCGGCCGGAAACTGCTGGTTTTCGAGTGGCGCAGGCGCCGGCTGTATCTCCTGTTCTTTTCGCTGGCGGATTTGCTCTGCAAAGATCAGCCCATGGAGCGATGGTGCGCCGCTTACCTCAATAACTTCAAAGCCCTTTCCGGCGTCACGTTCACGGAAGGCCGTTCCGGAGAACTGCTGCCTTCTCATCGCTGGTGGAAACTCTGGGGCAATCTGGAACCGCTCGCACGAGGCTGCCTGCGTTACAGCGCCTGGTGCCGCCTGATTCCGGAAAAGAACCAGATCTTCCTTGGCGTGCTGAACTATCGGCGCCCTGACGATCTTGCATTCCTCGCCCACGGACTTGACCCGGCATTGGCGCCCCGCTGATCCCGCCTTCATTCGTGGAACGAAACCGACGTTTACCGGGCGCCGAACAGGGGAAAAACACTAGCGTCCCGCAGGGACGTTAAGGCCGAAGCGGTTTAGGCTGTAGGCTGTTAGGTTTTGAGGGTGGGGCGCATTGCAGTTACGTTGGTGTTACGCAGGGTGCGTTGACAGGATTAACAGGATGAAGCAGGATTGTGAGGGATGGATGGCGCAAGTTCAAGGGTGACGGCAGCACCACATCCTGTTAAATCCTGTTAATCCTGTCCAAGAAACATTCGCTCAAAGTAAGCGCCAAGACGCAAGGGTAAAAGTCCAACAGAACTGCCATGCGCCCGCGGCGGCTGTTGCAACCAAAAAGCGGCTCCTTATGTGGCAGGGCGTTTCCCAGGAGTATGTCGCCCTGAGCGACCGGGATGTGATGTTCGCCAACATCCTGGCGCGCAAACTGCGGGAACGCTACCCGGACAAGGACTATTACGTCAGTATTCTAGGCTACGGTCCGACTCGGCCGGCGCCGATCAAGAACAAGCCGGACGCCAATGTGGTCATGGTCCATTGTTCAAATTGGTTCGCGGATATGGAAAGAAAAAGCTCTGTCGGGGGGCATTGACGCCGACCTGTTGCTCGTGAATTGCGGTCTTCACGACATCAGGACCGATCCGTCCACTGGAACGAAACAGGTTCCCCTCAAACAATATGAGCACAATCTCCGATCGATTCTGGAAACGTCAGCAACCATGCGGCCCAGGTTTGTCTGGCTCAGGACCACGCCCTGCGACGAAACGGTCACACTTCCTGATCTCGGAGGAAAATGAGTTGGCACTTTTCTGGTAAAGGGGGTATCCATGTAACGCAAACGCCCCCTACAGGTTGTGTTTTCTTTCGACGATCTGTCGGTAGGGCAATGGGGCGGTCTGCACGGCTTGC
>CAIYGI010000197.1 GCA_903925685.1 uncultured bacterium | reverse complement strand
GGATTACAGATTACGGCATCCCGCCGTCCGAGTCCAGCAAAAAATAATTTTATTTTTAGCCTTGCAGCCCTCGCGGGAAGGGCGTAAACCATCCGTCATGCAGGCGGCATTGAGTGATGCCTACCTGAGCAGTTACGATTACGATTAAGATGGTAAGGCAAACAGATGTCTCAGTTCAGGAAGGTAAGATCATGATGTACAAAAAGTTCCGACCCGAACACCGAACACCGAACACCGAACACCGAACCCCTAACCCCTAACACCTAACACCTGTCACCTAACACCCCCCTCATGAAAATATTGGTGATTGGCGGAGGCGGACGCGAACACGCACTGGTTTGGAAACTGGCCGGCGATTCACGGCGGCCGCAAGTGTTTTGCGCCCCCGGCAATGCTGGCACATCGCGCATCGCCGTTCCGGTGCAGGTCGCGGCGGAGGATTCGGACGGACTGTTCGCCTGGGCGCAGGCGCAGCGGCCGGATCTGACCGTGATTGGGCCCGAGGTGCCGCTATGCGACGGGTTGGCGGATCGTTTCAACGCGGCGGGTTTGCGGGTCTTCGGACCCTCTCAGGCGGCCGCCCGGCTGGAAGGCAGCAAGGCATTCTCGAAGGACGTGATGCTCGCCGCGGGCGTGCCGACGGCCCGCGCCGATTTCTTCACCGCTTACGAACCGGCCGCGGCCTTCATGCGCAAAGTGGGCGCCCCGATCGTGATCAAGGCCGATGGCCTGGCGGCGGGCAAGGGCGTGACGGTCTGCGCCACCGTCGGGGAAGCCGAGGCCGCCTTGAAGGCGGCGCTGGTGCAGCGCGTTTTCGGCGACGCCGGCGCGCGGGTGCTGGTGGAGGAATGCCTGCAGGGCGAAGAGGTTTCCGTGCTGGCGCTGGTGGACGGCGAACATGTCGTGCTGCTCGATTCGGCCCAGGATCACAAGCGCGTCTTCGACCGCGATGCCGGTCCCAATACGGGCGGCATGGGCGCCTATTCGCCGGCCCCCGTTTTCACAGACTCCTGGCGGGCATGGGTTCTGGAGCAGGTCTTCGGACGCATGCTGGCCGAATTGAGACGTCGCGCCATCCCTTACAAAGGCGTGCTCTACGCCGGACTGATGATGACCGCCGCCGGCCCGAAGGTGCTGGAGTTCAATGTGCGCTTCGGCGATCCCGAAACGCAGGCCATCCTGCCGCGCATCGAAGGCGATCTGATCCCGGCCCTGGAAGCCTGCGTGGACGGCACGCTGACCCCGGCGCACCTGCGCTGGAAGCACGAGGCCTGCGTTTGCGTGGTCATGGCGGCGGGCGGTTATCCCGGCGCCTACCGCAAGGGCGCGCCGATCGTCGGTCTCGACGCCGCGGAGGCCCTGCCCGGCGTAAACGTCTTTCATGCTGGAACGGCCATGCGCGACGGCCGGGTGGTCACAGCCGGTGGGCGCGTGCTGGGCGTGACAGCGCTCGGCGGCAACCTGGCGCAGGCCATGGAAAACGCTTACGCGGCCGTCGGCAAAATATCGTTCGAAGGCGCCCATTATAGGCGCGATATTGCCGCCAGGGCGGTAACGCGCAAGACTATGTGACAGGTGAATAGTAAACAGTAGACAGTAAACAGTGAACAGTGAGTAGAATACGGAGCGAAGTGTCCCACTGTTCACTGTTCACTGTTTACTGTTCACTCTTCGCTAGGGAGTGATCACTATGACGCGTAAAATAAAGATCGTCCCGGCTGCGGAAGTTGGTGTTGTGATGGGCAGCGATTCCGACTGGCCGATGTTGGAGGAAACCGTCCGCACGCTCGATCGCTTCGGCGTGGCGAGCGAAGTGAGGGTGCTTTCGGCGCATCGCACGCCGGAGGAAGCCGCTGCTTACGCACGCGCGGCCGCCGGGCGCGGTTTGCGCGTGATCATTGCCGCCGCGGGCGGTGCGGCACACCTGGCGGGCGTGCTGGCGGCCCACACGATTCTGCCGGTGGTCGGGATTCCCGTCGGCGGCATGCAGGACGGACTCGACGCCTTGCTGGCAACCGTGCAAATGCCCGCCGGCATTCCCGTGGCCACGGTGGCCGTCGGCAAGGCGGGCGCCGTCAACGCGGCCTTGCTGGCGGTGCAGATTTTGGCGACCGGCGGACGCGTGGATTTGCAGGCGCGCCTGACGCAACACAAGGCGGCCCTGCGGATCAAAGTGGCGGATGGCGACGCCCGTGTGCAACAGGCGCTGGCAAAACTGCGCGTGACGTCCGAAAACGTGAAACGTTGATGTCAGAAGATCAGAATCCAGAAGGCGTAAATCAAGAGACGGAAGACAGAATTCAGAACAACATGCGAAGGCTATACAGAAGACAAAGCAACAAGACTGGATTCCTGAATTCTGAATTCTGGATTCTGACTTCTGACTTCTGTCTTCTGACTTCCGCGGTCATCCTGTTGACGCTGGGACCTGGCGCGATGGCCGCGGCTGACGACGAACAACCGCAACCAGCATCCCCCGCGTCCGTGTTGGCGCAACGCGTAGCCGGTTTCGATGCGGCACGGGCGCACGATGCGGCGCTCTCCGCCATGCTTGCTTCGGCCGACCCCGGCGCGCGCTGGCTCAGCGAGGCCGAAGCCCAGGCTTGGCGCAAGCAAACGTCCACCGGCATGCAGGCGGACGTGGCGGTCAAAGTTCAGGATTGGCCCGAAGGATTGCGTTACATTCGGACGGCGCAGCTTTCGGGAGCGGCGCGGCCGGCGCTCGCCGAGGCCCTGGCAAAGTCCGGCGCATCGTCGGGGTTGATCCTGGATCTACGCGGCGCGGGCGGCACGGACCTTACGGCCGTCGTCGAGGCCTCGGGCGTGTGCGTTACCGGCGGCGCGGCGCTCTTCAGCGTCGTCGAAAGCGGGGACGTTCAACGTCTGGTGACGGCGTCAGCGAATGCGTCGGCCTTGACGCGGCCGCTGGCCGTACTGGTGGACGAGCGCAGCTCGGGCGGCGCGGAACTGCTGGCGGGTGTTTTACGCGGGCGGCCGGGTGTTATGCTGATCGGCCGTCCGACGGCGGGTGAAATGTGCCGGCGCGAGCTGGTCGACATGGGCAATGGACGCTGGGCGCTGGCCGCCGTGACCCGCTGGGTGCCGGCGGGCCCTGGGCACACGCTGGCAGGCGGCGTTACGCCGGATATTGTGTTGGAAGAGCGCACTTCGTCCGCCGCCCCAGGCACCTCCCTTAGCCCGAGCCCCGGCGATAAACGCTGGAGCAACCGCACGGCCTCCGAGCATGAATTGATCAAATTGGTGGGACGGGACGGCGCCCTGCAGCGCGCCGTGGATCTGCTGCTGGCCGCGAGGGCCGTGGGGGCCTATGCCAACCGCTGAACCGCGCCTGCTGACGGTGAACCCGCTCCGCCCGGCGCGCGCGGCTGTCTCCGCCGCCGCTGCAGCTTTGAACCGCGGCGAATTGGTCATCCTGCCCACCGACACCGTTTACGGGGTCGCGGCCAAGCCGGGCTTCGAGGCGCGGCTTGTGGAAGCCAAGGGCCGCGATCCCGGCAAACCGATTCCGTTGCTGGCGGAAAATATCGAGGCCGTGGCGCGCATGCTCTGCCAATCCCCCGCACCCGCCAGCGATCAGCCCAACCGCCTCACAACCTCACCGACCAACCGATTTACCGCTTCACCGACTCACCGCTTCACCGACTCACCGCTTCACCGACTCACCGACTCACCGCTTCACCGCTCCCCCAAAATGCCCGCGCGCGCCCGCGACTTGGCGCGGCGCTTCTGGCCGGGCGCGTTGACCCTGGTGCTGCCGGTGGGCGACGGCACCGAAGGCTTCCGCGTACCCGATCACGCCGTCACGCGCGCCGTGCTGGCGGCGAGCGGCGGCCTGTTGCGCATCACCAGTGCCAACCGTAGCGGCGCGCCCGAGTCCCGCGATGCCGCGGCGGCGGTGGCCGCGTTGGGCCGGCATGTGAGCGTGGTGCTGGACGCGGGTCCGGCGCCGGGTGGAGTGGCGAGCACGGTCGTGGCGATCGCCTCCGACGGCGCGCTGCGTGTCTTGCGCGAAGGCGCGCTGTCGGCAAAATGGATCACCGATCCCGACATTGTGATGATGGTCTGCACCGGCAACACCTGCCGCAGTCCGATGGCCGAGGGACTGCTCCGCAAGTGGCTCGGGCGCGCCTCGTCCTGGGACGTCTGCTCGGCCGGACTGGCCGCCATGGAAGGTTCTCCGGTCAGCGAGGAAACCGTGGAAGTCCTGCGCGAGCGCGGGATCGATTGCAGAGGGCAAACCGCCCGCGCCGTGACGGCGGCCCGCGTTGACGCGGCCCGCGCGGTTGTGGTAATGACCTCCCATCAGCGCGACGCATTGCGCAGGCGTTTTCCCGCGGCCCGAAGCAAGATTTTACTGCTGCGCGATTTCGCCCCCGGCCGGCCGGGAGACGACATTGCGGATCCGGTGGGACTGTCGGTGGAAGACTATCGCCGGGTTTGCGAAGCAATCGAAGCCGCCATGCCGGAATTGGTCTTGTATTTGCGCGATCAAAAATCAGGTTGTTAGACTGTAGGCTGTCAGGCTGCAGGAATAACCACCTAATGGCCTTCAGCCTTCAGCCTAAGCAACCTGAAAAGTTACAAGGAAAGAAGAAGCATGAAAATATCCATTGGCACCGACCACGGCGGTTTCGAACTCAAGGAAACGTTGAAAGCGTCGCTCGCGGCGGCGGGTTACGACGTGACCGATCGCGGCTGTTTCAGCCGCGAGGCGGTGGACTATCCCGACCAGGCGCGCGCGGTCTCGGAAGACGTGGCGGCCGGCCGCGCCGACCGCGGGATTCTGATCTGCCGCAGCGGCATCGGCATGAGCATGGCCGCCAACAAGGTTTCCGGTGTCCGCGCCGCGCTCTGCGGGGATGAAGAACTGGCGCGCCTTTCCCGCGAGCATAACGATGCCAACGTGCTCGTTCTGGCCGCCGACCGGACGCCGGCGGCACCGGCCCTGCGCATCGCCACCACCTGGATGGCCGCCCCTTTTTCGGGCGGCGAGCGCCACCAGCGGCGCATCGATAAGATGAGCTGCAGTCTGGCCGGCGACTCCCTGGCGGCGCTGGAAGCGGCCGATTCCGCCGTCGCCTCCGCCATACGCGGCGAGGAGGTCCGGGAAACCCGCACCATCGACCTGATAGCGAGCGAGAACTACGCCAGCCGCGCGGTGCGCGAAGCGCAGGGTTCGGTGATGACGAACAAGTACGCCGAGGGTTATCCCGGCAAACGGTATTACAGCGGTTGCGAGTGCGTGGACGAGGCCGAGCGGCTGGCCATCGAGCGGGCCAAGGCCCTCTTCGGCGCCGAACATGCGAATGTCCAGCCGCATTGCGGCAGTGCGGCCAACATGGCCGTCTATTTTACGCTGCTCAAGCCCGGCGACACGATTCTCGCCATGAGCCTGGCGCACGGCGGTCACCTGACCCATGGCAGCAAGGTCAATTTTTCCGGCCGCCTGTTCAATGTCGTGCCATACGGCGTGCGGGCGGGAACGGAAGTGATCGACTACGACGCCCTCGCGGAGCAGGCGCGCGTCTGTCGGCCCAAATTGATCGTGGCCGGCGCCAGCGCTTATCCGCGGGTCTTCGATTTCCCGAGGCTGCGGGCGATCGCCGACGAGGCGGGCGCGAAGCTGATGGTGGACATGGCCCACATCGCCGGCCTGGTGGCGGCGGGCATGCATCCGAGCCCCGTGCCCTATGCCGATTTCGTGACCTCGACGACGCACAAGACGCTGCGTGGCCCCCGCGGCGGCATGGTGTTGTGCCGGTCGGAGTTCGCGGCGGCGATCGACAAGCAGGTTTTTCCAGGCATGCAGGGCGGCCCGTTGATGCATGTGGTGGCGGCCAAGGCCGTCTGTTTTCACGAGGCCATGCAGCCGGCATTCAAGAACTATGCGCGGCAGATTGTGGCCAATGCCCGCACGCTGGCCGACTTCTTTGCCGGCCACGGTGCGCGCCTGGTGTCGGGCGGCACCGATAATCACCTGATGCTGGTGGACGTGACGAGCCTAGGTGCGACCGGCAAGGAAGCTTCGGATGCGCTGGAAGCCTGCGGCATCGTGGTCAACAAGAATGCGATACCGTTCGATCCCCAGCCGCCCGCGATCGCCTCCGGCATCCGCCTCGGCACCCCGGCCGTCACGACCCGCGGCATGGGCGCAACCGAGATGCTGCAAATCGGCGCCTGGATCGTCGAAGCCATCCGCCAGCGCGCCACCCCCTCCGCCCTGTCCGCCATCCGCGAAAAAGCCATGGCGCTTGCGGTGCGGTTTCCGGTTCCGTGAGCAAAAGGTGGAAGGTGGAAGGTGGAAGGTGGAAGGTGGATGGTGGATGGTGGATGCAGACATTGCCTGATGCATATCACGCCTCAAACCGAAGGTTGATATTCATCAATTCACCGTCATAAACCATGGCAAATCAAGGCTTATTTTGATGCATATCAGCGTGTGGGGTAATATGTTTTGAGGCATAACTATTCGCCGAAGACAACTGAGTCAAGATAATGCCCAGACCATGGAGGCGATGTATGCTGAAGCTAGATTCTAGGACAATTGCTTTGCTCTCTGTCTTAGCATGCAATTGTTGCTTCGTAGGCTGCACGGGAACCATTGCTGGGGATTGGGTATTCCGCGAGGTTAAGAGGGTTCGGTCTCCCGGAGGACAGTTCGAAGCTGTCATCTTGACCGGCGACGGTGGCGCCACAACGAGAGAAGCAACCCTTGTGCGCATATTAAGAACCGGTGAGAAGATCGGCACCGGGAGGCCACCTGACTCCGAGGTCGTGTTGTGGGCTAGCGACGTGAAGAACCTGGTTGTCTTATGGAAACTACCGAGGCTCGTGGACATCCACTTCGATGAAGCCAGCATCGACCTATTCAAAAACCACGAAGATATCCCGAGGTCGCAAGACAAGTGGGACGTGATCGAAGCGCGCTTATGCCCAACAAGCCCCGACTTCTCCTTGCCAGAACGGGACAGATGAATGAGTTTGCGAGCAAGGTCTCGTCAAACATGAACTGAGCGGCGAACCATGCGTCGCAGGGTACGCCGGGCCTGCGGCCCGTCGCCCCTGAACGCCAACGTTGCCGCGATCTTCCTTTACTTCAAGGGATTGCGCCAGCGGATGCCTGGGAAGCGCGAGAAGTCAGCGTCCGTGGACATCAGATCGCAACCGTGTTCGAGAGCCAGCGCGGCCAGATGCGCGTCCGTGACCAGCGGGTTATTCACCGCAAAAGAACACACAGAGCGCAAAGAACTTTCTTATGTCATTCATAATCACTCCCAACTCTTTGCGTTCCTTGCGTTCTTTCGCGGTGAACAAGGATTACTGGTGGTCCTTCGCTTCGATCTGTGCCAACAGGTCTTGAACATTGTCCAGACTCCGGCCTGTTCGCAATCCAAGAATGTGGGGTTTGGTGCGGTAAGCATGAATGATGACAAGGGTTCAATACTTCAGCCTAACAGTCTACAGCCTTCAGCCTGTTCCTTACTGCGCTTTCCGCCTTAGGCGGGCGCGTAATTCCGGCCAGGGGCGGGTGTTGAGCACGTCGGCGGCTTCCAGCCAGCCGCGGCGCGCCTGGAGTATGCCGCCGGACATTAGCGCCAGATCGCCCGGCGCGTGGGCGTCGGTGCTGATCGCGATGGCCACGCCGCGCTCTTTCGCCATGCGGCACTGCAGGTCGTTAAGATCGAGCCGCGACGGCTGGGCGCTCAGTTCCATCGCCACGCCGTGCAGGCGCGCGCCGGCGAGCAGGCGCTCCATGTCCAGGACCTGGGGCTCGCGCTCGCCGATCAGGCGGCCGGTCGGGTGGCCGATGATGTGAACGTGCGGATTTTCCATGGCCTTGATCATGCGCGCGGTCTGCCGTTCGCCATCGAGGCCGAAGTGATCGTGGATTGAGGCGACCACCAGGTCTAGTTCCGCCAGCACATCGTCGGGCAGATCGAGCGCGCCGTCTTCCAGAATATCCACCTCGCTGCCCGCCAGCAGTTGGAACGCGCCGCCGGCGTGGGCTTCGTTCCAGGCGCGGATGGCGGCGATCTGGCGGCGCAGGCGGATGGCGTCGAGCCCGTGGGCCACGGTCATGCGGCGGGAATGGTCCGTAATCGCCAGATAGGCGTAGTTTTTAGCCAGGGCCGCGCGCGCCATGGCGTCCAGCGAGGCCGTGCCGTCGCTTTCGGTGGTGTGCGCGTGCAGGTCGCCGCGCAGGTCGTTGAGCGCGAGCAGCTTTGGCAGGCGTCCGGTCTCGGCGGCGGCGATTTCGCCGCGATCCTCGCGCAGTTCGGGTTCGATAAAGGGCAGGCCGACGGCGGCGAAGATTTCGCCCTCGGCGGCGCCGCCGAGGCGCGCATCGCCGCGGAAGATTCCGTACTCGTTGATTTTGATGCCGGCTTTCACGCCGCGCGTGCGGATGGCGATGTTGTGGGCCTTGGAACCGGTGAAGTAATGCAGCGCCGCGCCGTAGGACTCCGGCGGGACCACGCGCAGGTCCACCTGCAGCCCGGCGCGCAGGCGCACGGCGGCGCGCGTATCGCCCTGGGCGAGGATTTCGGCGACATCCTCGTGGTTGACGAAGCATTTGACGAGGGCCGGTTCGTCGCCGGTGGCCAGAATGTCCATGTCGCCGACAGTTTCCGCGCCGCGCCGGAAACTGCCCGCCGGGGTGACGCTCTGCGTGCCGGGCAAGGCGCGCAAGGCGCGCAGCAGGTCCGTCGTCAGCGCGGCGGCGATGTCGCGGCGCAGGCGCGCCGGACCGGCCTGCTGGCGGCGCTGCAGCCAGTCGCGAATTCGCTCCACGGTCTTGTCGCCAAAGCCGTGCAACTTCGTCACCGTGCCCTCAGCGAGTGCGGTTTCAAGTTCCGGCAGACCACAAACCTTTAGTTCGCGATAGAGTTGTCCGACGCGTTTTGGGCCCAGGCCGGGAATCTGGAGCAGATCGAGCAGGCCAGGCGGCAGGTGGGCGGTCTCGCGTTCCAGCGCGTGAAAATGACCGGTGGTGACGATCTCGGCCAGTTTTTTGGAAAGGGCGGCGCCGATGCCGGGCAGCGCCGAAAGATCCTCGCCGCCGGCCACCATCTCGGCGATGCCGCGCGACATGCCCTCGATCGTGCGCGCCGCGTTGCGGTAGGCGCGGACGCGGAAGACATTGTCGCCCTCGATGTCCAACAGGTCGGCCAGTTGGTTCAACAGCGCCGCGATTTCAAGGTTGTGGACGGACATGGTTGCTACAGGGGAGGTGGAGGGTGGAAGGTGGATGGTGGAGGGCGAATTCGTCCATCACGTTTGCAATCAGTTCCGCATACAACCTCAACTCTCGAAACAAATTCAGGTTTGCCATCCGTCGTTCCCTCCACCCTCCACCTCCCACCTTCCACCCTCGACCTCCCACCTTCCCCTCATCGGACTGGCGTGAACCCCCTGCATGCGTCCACGATGCGGCGGACTTTTTCGGGGTGGGGGATGTTGTCCACGGAGATCTCGATGCCCGACTGGCCGGCGCTGGAGATGCCGATCCAGCCGGTGCGCGTCAGGCGCTGCTGGAATGTTTGATAGATCTGGAGATTGCGCACATCGCGGTGCAGGACCTCGGTTGTACGATGCGAAAGCCAGCCCGTGCGCAGTATGGTTCGGTAACTGGTGATGGTCAGCACCTGGCAGCGGTTGCGCAGCCACCAGACGAGCAGGATCGGCAAGCCGACGAGGCATACGGAGAGGGCCACCACGAGGACGAACAGCAGTGGTTGGCGGCCATACATGACCGGGTGGATTTCGCGCAGCGTGCGTTCCGCTTCCATCTCCGCCGCGCTGCTGGCCCCGGCCGGGCGCGGGGCCTCCGGGTGGGGCACCTTGGTGAGTACGCCGCAAAGCGGGCAGGGGGTGCGCAGGCCCGCCGAGTCGGCAGCGGCCTCCAATTCACCGCCGCAGGTCGCGCAGGTGTATAAGATGGAGGGAGGCGAATTCATGGAACAAGTTCCCAGAGATCACCCTACTGTCGCAGGGCATTGAAGGCGCCGGAATATGCGCCGTTGGTGCCCGACGCGGTGGTGGCGGCGCCCTCGATATAGCCCGAAATGCGGCCATTGCTGAAGACGGTGCCGACGTAACGGATGTTGCCGTTGAAATTGGCGTCGCTGACGGGGGTGCTCAGCACGAAGGAGTCGGTGCTGAGTACGGCCTGCATGCTGGAGCCGGGGTGGAGGTCGTCGGAACGCACGGCGCCTGATTTGTCGATGCTGATCGAGATATGTGCGGTATTGCATCCGGGTGGCGCGCCGGGTAATTCGAAACAGGTTGTGGACGAGCCCGTGTAAATGCCGGCGAAGGCATTAGTGGTGGCGCCGCCGCCGCCACCGCCGCCGCCGCCGCCACCACCGAGGGCAATGGCTGCGACCGTGCCGCCAACCACCAGCGCCGCTCCGCCGGCGATTACGGCGGGACGACGCCAGAACGACCGCTCCGCGGGGGGCACGGCGGCGGCATTCGTCGCCTTGACGGCATTCACCGCCGGCGTGGAAGTGTCGCCGGCGCCGCGCACGGCGATGGTGTACCAGGGCGTTTCGGTGGCGGCGCTGTTCATGTCCAACGCCTCGATGTAATAGGCGATGGTCTTGCCGCCCACGAGCATGGTGGGCGGGATCGTGCCGAAGAACGAGCCGGCGCCGGAGTTTTCCATGGCGACGCGGCTGGGAGCGGCATCGCGGGAGGTGGAGTAGAAAAGCGTGACCGAGCGAATCTGCCCGCTGTCGTCGGATACGAAGGCGCGCACCGTCAACGGCTGCCCGTCCTGGGCCAGCGTAACGGGTTCGTGGCGGATGACGGGCGGTTGATTAGGCGTCGCCTTCTGCGCCAAGGCCGTTACCGTGGACCCCATGGTCAAGATACATCCCAAAACGTTGAGCAATCGTTTCCAGTCAGGTGAGCGTTGATTCATGGCGATTCTCCCTAAATGACCGCACCATCATACGCGGATGCTCCAGCGCGGGCAAGTGCCGGGAACTTTGATGGAGCTAATGAATGGCAATTAAAGCCCGACGCCGCCGGTCACTTCGCTGACGTCGCGCCATAAGCGGCGATTTTCTTTTGCATGGCGGGGCTCAGTGGCTTGACCAACTCCGCATTGCAGGCATGCGACGTCGTGTCGGTGAGGCCCAGGTTGCCGATTATCCTCGTGACGCCGATGTCATACCCGCGCGAATCCGCCGCAGGGGAACCATCCTCGACCTTGGGATCGACGTCGGTGGTCACGATGGAAATGGTGTTGTCGCTGTTGCGGACGATGTCCCAGGCGCGGAACTGCTGCGGGAAGTCCCGCAACGAGGAGGTTTCGACCTCCCAGAAGCCGTTTTCCGGATGGGTCGGATCGGGTGACGGTTGCGGCGTAACGGTGTTCATGTGCCGGTGCCCTGCCATCAGGAGGATGATGTTCGGATAGCGATGGAGCGTGGCGAGCAGGTTCGTTTCGGTTCGATAGTCGTAAAATTGCGGCTGGGGAGCGCTATTGAAGAGTCCCGCTTGCGGCACGATTGGGATATGCGTCGCGACGATCATGAGCTGGTCCGCGTCCTGGCCCATCTGTAGTTCGTTGGTTAGCCAGGTCATGCGCGCCGCATCCATCCAGCCGCCGCCGTAGTACATGGCCCCGCCGTTGTTGGTGCTGAATGACTTGCAGGTATCGTCCAGCACGATGACCTTGAGCGGCAGATTTTTCAGAGGCTCGAAGGAATAGCAGGCCGCGAGGCTTCCGCTGTTGGCCCGGTAGAAGCCGTGACCTTTCGGAGACGATGTGGAATTGAAAAACTCGCCGATAAAATCTTGCGGGGAGGCGACATCTGCCGTCAGGGAGTGGCGCCGCGGGTCGGCGGCGACGGTCGGGGGCGTCGCATAGAGATTCGTCGGTCCCCCCTTGATCACGTCGCCGTAGCGGGTGGTTCCATCGACCACGCCCACATACAGACCGGTTCCCTCCGAGGCGGACGGGGCCAGGACGTTGCCTGCCGACACGTTCAGCACATTGCTGCCGACCAGGGCCTGTTTGACTTTAGCTGTCGGATAGCCGATCCCCATCCAGAACTGATCGTGGTTGCCGATGGCCCCATACCACGGGATGGAACGGTCAAGCCCGGCGGCCTGATAAGGCTTCTGATAGCCGATGGAATCGGCCCCGAGGTGAGCGCCGGAACTGGGTGTTATGAACTTGCCGTCCATGACATCTATGAACCAGCGCAGTTCGTTAAACTGGGAGGCGTTGCAAACATCGCCAAGCACAATGCCGAAATCGAAAGGCGTCTGCTTGTGCAAGGCGTTGACGGTCCTGACGGCGGAGTCGAGGACGTGGGTCGTGGAGAGCATGATCGGAGAATAGGCCGACTGGTTTAGCCCGCCGGGCCCGGCGACGCCAAAAGAGGCGCTCCAGCCGACGTACGGAACCTGGGCCGGGGATTCCTTGTCGGTGATGTGGATGTCGCTCATGGAGAAAAAGGACAAGAGCCGCGCCGCATTGGCGGCCCCGCTGTAGCCGGCGGGCATCAGGTCGAATTTCCGGCCCGCGTCTTCGCCGGGCCCCCACTGCCAGGCGCTGTAGCCGTGAACCTTGTATAAGGGGACGTTGGACGGGCAAATCGGCGGCGTCCCCGGCGGGACGGCGACCGGCCTGATGGTGCGTTCGCGAGTTGTCGGAACGGCTGCGCTTCCGGAGAGCGGAAGCAATAGCAGAATCAGCATGCCGACACTTTGCGCGATCCTGAACTTCATGTTTTTATGATTGAGCCTTTTGCAAAACTCCTAAATTGGCCTGAATTACGAGGTGTGCGGGGTTGACCTTGTCGGACGGGGGGCGGGGTGCCGCTTGATGGGCAGCGGTATTGCGCGTTGGGCGGTCAGCGGTTCAGCGGACTTCAGTCGC
>CAIYGI010000196.1 GCA_903925685.1 uncultured bacterium | reverse complement strand
TGCGGCCCCACGCGCGTCAATGGAACTCAGGCATTTATGGGCACTACAAACCGAAACCCACACGATATATCAGGGACTTGCGACTGAAATCGAACCGATTTTGCCCGAAACCGTTGAGTACCCGCGAAACTTGGGTTAGCGAATAGATCCAACCATACCTTTTTGGATCTTCTTGCCAGCGACTGCCAGGAACCCTGGAATACGTTCCCCAGATCCCTGGCTTTAAGTTTGGAGATGAGCCGTTCAAACGAGGCATTGACGTCGGCTGCTGAGTTACAATTTGCTTGATCTTTTTTGATCCCTCTCTCCAGGACGAAACGGTCTATTGTTAAGTAAAACGATGCTTCGCAAATGAGTTCACGCACTCCAGCCACCGCGGGGGTATCTTTCGAGTAATCGGCGAAAGGATCGTACGCCTCCGCCTCCCCTACCTCTGTCAAGATGTCTGGAGGGACAAGCAAGATATGGCCCTCAAAGTGGAATGGGTAGTTCGGATACTTGCTTCGACAAAGCTCAGTAACTTTCGACATCGCTACTTCGTTCATGACTGCATCCTCCTGACTCACTACGGTTACTTGTCATCACTCACACCGCGTTGTTTCGCTTGCGTGGTCGGTTAATCCCTTTAGCTAGTTCCATGCCAAGATGGTGGTCGATGCTGTAACATGCTTGCCTGTCAGGCGATAAGACATCCAATATGAATTCTGGACCAGGCAAACACGGGCGATTTCCAGAGGTTTGTCTGGAAATAGGTGCCATCTTCCTGGAATTCCAGATGGCTGTGCGGAGGGTCAGAAAGCAAGGGCCATCGATCAAGTCACTAGCGACGCTAACGTTGAAGATCGTCAACGGCTGCAGGCACAGGCGCTGCCCGCGATGCATGAGGCGATCGTGTGGGTTTGGCGTCAACACCCATTTTCGAGGTAGGCTGATCGTGTAATTGTCGAGGCGGTCGCTGTTCCTGTCGGGAGCCCAGAGACGATGCGGTAGGCGCTACTGCCAAAGCGGTGCGGTTGTCGGCACGGCGGCGCCGATTCCAAAAGCCTGCCCCGCCGAGGACGCGCCGAAACGGATTGCTGGATTACTCCCATCCGAATACCGTGCCTTCGATGCGCATGCCCAAAACTTCGACACTTTCTGGAAGCGCGTTTTGGGTCATCAATGGCTTGCGACAGCGGGATCAGGCCATGCCTACACACCCGGCAGGAGGCGTGAGTTCGCGAATGGTGGCGGCAAAAGCCACACCAGCCGCCAGATTGCCTGCGATTATAACGGGTTCCAGACCAAGGCGGCGGGAGGGCGCAACCCAAAAGGACTCAGGCCGTCATGGCCGGGCACTGGCGGGAGGCCACAGTTTGCCTCCCTGCCTCGATAAGTCTACAGTCTAACCCACCTTCAGGGTGGTGTATTTCTCGATGTCCGGCGCCAGCGAGGAAGATGTTCGGAACGTAGCGCTCATGAACAAGACAACGACGACTCTCACCGCGTTAGTCCGACGTTCCGGAACGACGAGTGAGCATCAGCAGTCAAGGATGTTGTGACGGAGCGGAATTATTACTGACGTTGATTCCATGGCGCTTGAGCAGATCGTACGTGAAAGACACTGATTTGCCCACCGCTTTTGCCGCTGCCGCCATCTGGTCTTTTTTGGTGCCGGAAGTTGACTTCAGTGTTTCAAGGATGACGTCGATACGAGGGTCTCTAGCGGAGAAAACCCCCTCTTTCTTCTCAAACATCTCCCGAAGCGCCTCGACAAAATCCGTGTCCTCCGTCTTCATCATATCACTAACCGTAATTTCGTCAGATTCCGAGTAACCTCGCAATCGTGTCATCATCTCCATGAGTTCTCGTACGTTCCCAGGCCACAGGTACCACTGAAGCACTTTGGTGGCATCGCAACTCAGCTTTCGGCGACGCTGGGTGCCAAGTGTATCTTCTTCGTTCAAAAAACGTTCGGCGAGGGGAATGACGTCCTCCTGCCGATCCCTAAGCGGAGGCAGTTTGAGCGTCCACGTAGCAATCCGATGGTACAAATCTTCCCGGAACAAGTCCTTTTTCATCATCTCGCGTAGATCCTTGTTGGTGGCCGTCACAAGTCGTGCTGCAAACGCTAAAGGTTTTGCATCTTTTTTGCTCCCCATCCGCTGAAACGTCCTTTCCTGAAGCACGCGAAGCAACTTGGCCTGAAGATCAAGGGCCAGATTGCCGATTTCATCAAGGAACAACGTGCCTGCGCCTGCGCACTCCAACATTCCTTCGCGTAGCTCCGTCGCTCCCGTGAAAGCCCCTTTCTCATGTCCAAAGATCTCACTTTCTACCGTGTCGTGATGTATAGCCCCACAGTCGACTGTCACACACGGTTGCTCTGGGCAATATGCTTCACGAAGGGCACGGAAGACGAGTTCTTTCCCGGTTCCGCTTTCGCCTCGGATAAGGACACGATCGGATTTGGACGCTACCCTTTTCATGAGGTCCAATACATCGACCATCGCCCTGCTCTGCGTCATTTTCGTCTTGTTCCAAGGACTTTTATCAAGTACATCCCTCTCCTCTTGCGTCAACGGAGCAACAAGATCAGGTTTCCTGAATAACGCCAGCCACTTCCTTCCGTCCACGATCCACTGGGTGGGTTTAGGCAGCCGCTCGCGCGGTGGAGGGATGACGACTGTCGTTGGGTCATGCCATTTCGCAATCCAGTAGAGCGAAGCCAAATCATGAGTCTTCAGACAGGAGAGTTGTTCGACCCTGCTCCGTGATACAATCCACCGGGCCAAGTTCTGTAGTTTCTCCCGATGCGATCCTTTCTCAGGCAACGCTTTGATCAAGGCAACTGCAAGCCGAAGGCACACCTCATACTCATCGAGTTCCGGCTCGTGAACAAGTTCCATATCGCGTAACCGGCCAGCGGGCGTAATGGAATCCCAAAGCGTGTGAGCCACATCGTGAATGAGCGCCTGGTCATGGATGACACTCGATACTTCGGGCAGAATTAACGCGGCTGACAGTTGCCAGGGCAGGTTACGATAGCGCCACTGGTCACCATTTCTCCAGTTGTTACAGAAGAAATCCTCAAGGCTGGCTATGATCGGGCTGGCGAGCCGGCAGAACTCGCTATGGTTGGTTATGACACGCTCGTAGAAGGAAGAGCAAAGATCATTAAGGAAGCCAAGGGCGTACATCGACGAAATAATGCAGGGACCGCGATCGCCGAGTTCATCGCGGCATCCTTTCATGGTAAGAAGCGTATCTTTTTCTTCCACCACAAGCCAGGCAATCTGGTTTACCAGTCTCTTCGCATCGCCACTCGATTCGTCCCCGTCTTCCTTAAGGATCAGAAGAAGGATTTGGGCTGCCCTAATCGTAAGCCTGACGCTGTGGCGGTAAGAGTCCCAGTGATCAATGAACGCGTCGCCCGGGTTCGGCCGATCCAGTTCAATCCATTTGTCATTTCCCAGACGCCTTGTTATTGCATCGGCTGTCAGACCTGACCACACGCTGACGCTTTCGGGAAGCACATGCGGCATGATGGACCATCCACAGTAGGTGAAATGGTACTCCGGTTTGTTCTCTGCCCTGCTCCCGGGTTTGTGCCAATTCTCGGTTTCTCCGGGCGCTTCGCGAGTTTGGAGCGTATTCTTCCCAAATTCCCCACTCTTCAAGCCATTTTGAAAAAAGTCAGATTCCAGGGTAGATGCAATCGGCCCAATAAGTGATTCTTGCTCAGACGATTCCGCAATGCTCATAACACCCCCCCCCCGTCCGTTTCTTCGGCATCATGCACGCAGTTCACAATGCCTTCAGCCTGTGTCGCGTCCATCTCGATTGTCATGTTGTTGCGCAGCATATGACTCGCTTCTCCCGTGCCAATGATGCACGGCACATTCAGCTCACGACTGATCACTGCCGCATGACAGAGGATTCCCCCTTCATCTGTCACGATGCCCGCGCACTTCTCAAGCACATCCATAAAGTCGGGAGTGGTCATGGTCGTCACCACAATGTCTCCCTCACGTACATCTCGTCTGTCTTCCGCGCTCAACACGATGCGCGCGCGACCGACCACGCGCCCCATGCTGGCGGTACTCCCCTTCAATGTGAGGGGCAGACCGCGCGAAGCCGTCATGCTCGGCGCTGCGTTCGTCTCTAACGCGATAACGTCATCGAGTAGCCTCATGTTGTACCAGTTCTGCTCGCGCAGGCGTAGTTCACACAGATCGGGAAATCGTCCGCCCTGCAACCCAGCCAACAATTCGTCCTCAGTACAAAAGACCAAATCGTTGCGACTCATGTTCTGGCTCGCCGCAAGAGCATGAAAAAACGGCCTCGCCAGGGTGTCTGCGCGCCAGTGGACCGTCGAGCGATAGAAGCGAACAGCCACGAGTTGCTCTATGAGTGAGGCCCAACGGCGAAGCTCATCGCTCGGTTCGCGCGACAAGATAGAGCGCAGGTCCACGCCTTGCCTGGGCCGCTCCCAACGCGGGATGCGATTGAGCCTGATCACCGTGCGGATGCGTTCAATGAGGTCTGCCTGACGCATGGGTTCAAACCGGTACGCATATGTTCGGAGCCAGCCATACTGCTCGACATGCGAAGCGATTTCACGCTCAAGTTCCGGCCGCAGAACCCGGAGTTCCTCGATGAACGCATCTGCCGACAACCGGAGCACGGTCTCTCTCAGACGCTGGTCGTCGTTGATAGTCCAGGCGAGTTGGTAGCAGTGGCGCATCTCTTCCAGCGGCGCATTTGGTGCCGCAGATGCCCGCAGTTCCGCAAGCACGGTCGCACCGTCGACAATCCCGGCCGCGACGGTTGACTCCTGTTGGATGGCATGTCGCAGTTGCTCCTCGACCAGTCGTTCCGCGATGGAAGTGGAAAGCAGAAAGGGCATGACGTTCTTCGTTGCTTCAGTAAAGGATTCAAAGCCTTCCTGAAAACGCTGCACATCGGTCCCGGCCGGGATAGAAGCCCCGAGTCGCTGTGCAGTATGCACCAACTGATCACCGAGTTCCCGACACCTGTTGAGATACCATTCCCAGTAGTCAGATTGCGTGCCGATGGTTTCCTTCAAAAGCGATGTCAAACCCGCCAGGTCCGCGGTGGATATGTAGTGCGTGCAATCCTCGTACCGGTAGTCCTTGACATGGTAACGGAGGCCCAAGGCTGGCTGGAAGTGCCGGCTAAAAGCCCGCATTGTTAGGGACCAGAAGAGCGCTGATCCTTTACGTTCTACGAGTTTGAGATATCCCTGCATTGCTCACACCGATTGTCTCGCACTTAGCGGCCGGGACTGTAGAATGTGGACCTGTCCACGCCGAATCGCCCACTCGATGTCCTGCGGACACCGCATGATGCTCTCGATGCGGCGCCCAAGCTGAACAAGTTGCAACACCTCGGCATCACTCAATGAATAGGTGGTGCGGAGATGTTCGGGCGTGTCGGCGATTGACACTGGTCCATCATGCTCCATCACGCACATCCTCCTCTTGCTTCCGAGGGTGTGCGACGAGATGCTCTCACTGTGACGGTCAACCTTGAACACATCCGGCGTTGACACGCCCTGAACGACTGCGGCACCGAAACCAAACGTCGATTCGATCACCATTTCAGCCGCTGAATATGTAACGGGATTGGCTGTGAATAGAACCCCAGCGCTTTCGGGTTCTATGAGCCGCTGCACGATCACCGCCATGTGGGGAGACCGCTTGAGAGCGCGCAACCGCCTGTAGGTTTCGGCCCTTTCGGACATCAGGGACGCCCAGCAGGTCCGGACCGCAGCCGCTATTTCCTGCATCGTCCTCAGTCCCAGCAGCGTCTCGAATTGGCCGGCGAATGATGCAGTTTCACCGTCTTCCTCGACCGCGGAAGACCGTACTGCGACCGCTTCCTGGTCAGATCCACGAATATGGCTGAGGCCCTGTTTGACCGACATTGTGAGATCATCAGGCAGCGCAACGTCAAGGATCTGTCTCAGCAAACGGGCAGATTCTCCTGCGCAGCACTCTTGGTCACTTAGGTTTTTCAGTATTTTCGCGAAGACTTCAGCGCGAATGACAAAAAAAGGTGGGATCGCCAGATCATGTCTCATCAGTTCGCCCAAGACCGCAGCCTTGCCTCCGACAGCAGAACGAAAATTACCGTCGATCTCGGAATCAAGCAGTATGCTGGCGGTCATGATGTGCTCAGATGATGCGCCGACGAAGCGGATTGGTCAAGCGGCCGGTCGAGCACTGGTACGAAAACGGACGGATGCGACGGGCGCACGCGATCATTCTCAAGCGCCCGCTGATCCATGTGGCGGATGGCAACTTGCCGCTGCTCATGCGACAGCGATTCGGCTTTGGCGCGCCGCGGGAACTGGCCGAAGCCTTTTCGCGTTCGTTTCGTTCCGTCTGGGCGGCACGCGTGCCGTTGCCGCACGCGTTCTGGGCACTCTTCCCCGCTGGCGTTCCCAGGCGGTCGCGTTGTTCACATGTCTGACCGCCTGAGCGATTCAGGAAAAGTTCGTCGGAAAAACCCGGCTCTTCAACAGGCTGTTGCGCCATAGGTCACCCTTCGCTGGGAGGACAGACATCCGCCCCATCATCGTCTCACGAGCCAGATCATAGCGATTGGGGAACGTCATCGCAACAGCAAAAGACGCTCATCCTGGGCGTCAACGGCTCCATTCGTGGTTCTGCTGTGGACTTCACCAGTCAGTATCCCATCGAACAATGGGCTGACTGTCGGTCGGGCTGCTTGCCATGGAAGTGAAAGCGCAGTCACACAACAGCAGGTTGATGCGGTTATGCTAGGTTGCGTGCTTCAGGCGACGCTGAATTACGAGGGGCAAGGAGACCAATCAGGGGCACAGTGGGGGCGTATGAAGCTGAGGCGCAGGTGCACCGTGTGTGCCCGACAGTCAGGTCATCGTCCTTGCTTGCATACCCACAGCACGACCACGATTACGCCCCCCAACGCGATCAGTCGTTCTGGCTCTGAGAGGCCAGCAGAGCATGAGGACAGCAGGCTGAGAGGATTGTGATATGCCAGGTGGCGGTAAACCTGATGCCCGTAGAACACCAGGAGGATCAGTCCAAGTAGGCCAATCACCTGCTTCAAGTTCATGAGTGCCAGTCCTTCCGATGTCTCTTGGGTCGTAGCACGCGGACCAAGCCCCACACTCCGAGCCCGAACATGACCCATGCGGCGGTGTTGTAACGCGGGTTGTTGTGCGACGAAGGGAGAATGCCGCTGAAAGCGCTCCCCGCATGAGCAAACCATCGGTAAACGATCATGCCGGCCAGGATGGCCAGCGCCAACAGGAACAACCGCCAGTAGTCGATCTTCATGCCTTGCCCTCCTCGATGTAGTCGCAGACCAGATCCACCTTGAACCTTTTCCCATCTTCCTCGATGCCGGCAGCCTTGGCATGATCCAGGACCCTCTCGGCACCGTCCCTTTTCTCGACAAGACAGATGAGTGATCCCACGCGGTCAGCAGCCAGGTCCTTGACGATATTCTCCATGAAGTTGTCGGATGTTTCGGCATTCAGCTCGATTTCGACCGCGATGCATTCGCCGGTGGTTGGGTGCGTCACGAGTACGTCGACATTCTTGTCGCCTGCGCGGCCCTCGATGTCTGCCGAGTAGCCCTGCTTTTTGAAGTGATTACTCACGCGGCACTGGTAGAACTGATGAAGGTAGCTGCCTTTGCCTTTCAGTCTGGGCTTTTCGACGCCGATCTGCTGGCATCCCAATTCGGTCACTTCATACAGATCACGCGGCGGTCGGCCCTTGCCAGGCACCTTGTAGGTGCAGATGAGGCCCTGTGCCTCCATGCTCTTCACAAGAGCACTGAGTTTCGCTCCCGCTATTCCAAGCTCCAGGCCGCGGTCCACGTGCTTCTTGAAGCCGTTCGCGGCCACACTTCGCAAAACAACCAAGAGTGTCGCTTCAGTCGCAGGCATCTTGGTCTCAGTCTTGGCGTTTTGGGTCGGATTCTGCCCGTTCGACTTGGGAGCTGACTTCGGCCGTGGCGGCGCCACTGGCGTGTATAGCGCAGAGGACACGGGGTCCACGCGGAAGCCGAATGCTGCCGCAGCCGCTTCCGAACGAGCCTTGACCTCGCCCTGAGAAAGAGCAGGCGGCAGCTTTGGCCAATCTGCGACACACTCGATAAGATGGGAGTGCCGTGGGTCGGCCACAAACGCATGCCCGGAGGTGTTGTTCTTGAGCATAACGTCACGTTGCTCACACGTAGTCGGCCGTGTTCCAGCCAGAAGCTTTGTGTCCTCCGTGCGACCGGCCCCGCCAACCAGGATTTTCGTGGCGGTGTCGGCCAGTAGACTCGGACTCAACTCGGTGGCGTATTGGCTCGCCGCAACGATGCCGATTCCATAAGAGCGCGCCTGTGCGAGCAGGACGGAGAGCGACGTGGGTTTTGGCCTCATTTCTTCAATCTTCCTGAAGAACGGCGATGCTTCGTCGAACACCAAGATGTTGGCGAGGCGCTCCTGATGTCCTTCCATGGTTACGCGATAGAGGAATGCCTGCATCGCGATGAGAGCGATCAGGAAGTTCTGGACCATAAGTGACGGAACGCCATCGAGCAGAATCAAGGTGTTGGTTTTTAGAAGCACGCTCGCATCGAGACCCTGGCTGCATTCAAAGACACCGGGTAGCGAATTGAGCAAATACTCCAGCCGGTTCATCGAGGTATCTCTGTGCCGAGCCGCATTGGACGCGGGAAAATGCTTCTGGGCCTTCATGTACTTGCACAGATCGCCAAGGTGCGGCCAAGGTTTGGAGGAATCCTGCTGGACTCCGCAATAGCCAAGCAGTTCCATCGCGCTGGTGAGTAAGTAGCCGCTCGATGCGCTCAAAATGTCGAGGAAGTCGACGAGTAACTGCGTGAAGACCGACAGCCACATCTGTGGCGCAATACCATCCGGCGGTCGCAGGGGGTTCAAGCGAAGGTCGCCAAGGCGAATGACGCGTAGATCGGTGTCGGGAAGTCCGGCAAGCTCAGTGAACTCCTGCTTGCGTTCGAGAATAAGGATATGGACGTCGGGTGTATGCTCCAGAATCCACGCCAGCAGGCTCCGTATCAAGGTCGTCTTGCCACCTTTGGGTCGCCCGATACAGAGCACGTGCTCCCGAAGGGATTCCACCGAGAAGCCGTATCGCCCGCCGTTTTGGGGGATCACCCCAATCTCGATTTCTCCCTTGAGCACTTCCGTATCTCGGGGCGTGGTTGCCCGAAACGGGTCCGGGTTAAGACGCTGAATCTCTTCTTCCTCGGCAACTCGCTCCTCAAGCTCCTGAAAGACATCTTCATCGTATGGGTCTTCGGTTACCCACTCCATCAAGTCATGAACGCCCTTGACCATGTCAAGACCCTGGTGTCGGATGCGTTCAAACAGCGAAACGACTCGCCGAGCACAGTCGTCCGATGATGGACGAGTGCTTCGGAAGGACTCTGAGCTATGTTCTTGAGGCATCTGGCTACTCCCAATTGATGAACGGGCCGAAAAAAATGCGACCGAGGGCCACCCACAGTTCCTTACGTCGCTTTTTTTTGTAGCAGACAGCGCAGATGAACTTCCCCGGCTCAATCATTTTGCGTTCCAAGTGGCCAACCTTGTGGCCGCACAGGCACGCGCGTGCGCATTTGGTACACACGGGCAGTCCGCTGATGTCGGACATGTAGGCTACGTCATTTGGCCCGGAGACGACGCAGTGGCAGCCTGCAAGAATTACCCGCGTCGTCTCAGAGCCTCTGTACTTGGCGTTGTTGGCGTCGCGGAAGCGGCCCTCGCGTCGTACGAAGCGCAGGTCCTGGACGCCTGGGATGTGAGCCGTTTCCGTCCTCATCAGGACGGGCTTTGTGCCGGCTGGCGGAGTAAACGGCGAAGGATTTGGGTCGTAACCGGCCCGGAATTGGGGGCCGCCAGGGTTCATGAGGATGTTGCACTGGCCTTTCCGTCGAAACATGCCGCAAAAGTGATCCCAAATGTTCATGACGATAGTCCTCCCTACAGCAGGTGGTTTGTCTCATATCTGGCCCGAATGCTCCCGTAAGCCTCGTGATTTCGCTCGGTTTTCCATGAGCGAAATCACCAGAGAGTGATGTAGCGGAGGTATTGACGATGAGCATAAGCGATTGCGCAACAATCAGATGGAACGGCGAAGAGGTGGCGGACGCCATCAGAAAGCATGAAACCGAGACCCGCGAATGGACATTTCAACCGGCGGCCGAACGGCTGACGCGCCTGTACGACCAGATGAATGAGCTGTTTTTTGGAAAAACACTGCCCAAGGCCATCATCGCCATCGGGCCGGACCTCATTACCCGGTACGGGTGCTACCGCCTTGGACGTGACGAGATCGGCGCCAAGCACAGGATTCGCCTGAACGCCCGGCACTTCGGCCGCTCAGAGTCGGATGTCGCCATCACTCTGCTCCATGAGCAGATTCACTTGTTCCAGAATGAATTCGGCCACGTCGGGCACCGGCCGCGCTATCACAACAAGGAATTCGTCGGCCTGGCCGCCGTACGCGGTATTGAGGCTCAGATCGGGAACGGCGTCACCAAGAGCGTCTCCCAGAGACTGAGACAGGTGCTGGCCGAATTCGGATTCTCCCATGCGCGGCCGATGATCGCCGACTCGGACGACAGGGCGATATCGAAGCCTCTCAGGAAGGTCGCCTGGCACTGCGGCTGTGGGCAGGAAGCGTGGGTCGAACGCGGGCTGGCTTTGCATGCGGTGTGCGTCAAGTGCCTTCGCCCTTTCGCGCGTCCGGAATTCAGGCCAGAGAGCCAAGCCCTACACCGAGAGTCGGCGGCAATCCCGACAAATGCGGAGGGTTTATATACGGGAACGCGTCACCGGTCGATACAACGCGATGTCACCTTCCAATCTTCGACCACCCCGGGAGCGCCAACACTGGCTCCACACAACAACACAGCCTAGCTCTGGCGACTTCTCGGGATCATTGGAAGCGACCTCGCTTGCTCCTTTCCGGATCGAAGACCCATTGCACGCGTTATCCGGAGGCGACGTATTGTGCTCATTTTTCGACCCAGGCTACTGCATCAACGCTGTCGCCGCCCCGCTACGCGGGCGCTTGACAGAGAGCATTGAGCTGGCAGAGCGAACGCTCGAAGAAAAAGGATGCCTCTGCCGACACATTCGTGAGGACAGGCGCGTCAAGCTGGAGATCGCATATCTCGACTTTCTGAGGTTCAAGAACTCGCGTTCAGCATGGCAGGATATCCATGGCGCTGACCCTGGTCTGCTGGCAACTGCGAAAACTTTGCTGGACAGGCTACGGTGACAGTGGCTTCACCTGCTCGGATCGAACAGTTCTTTCTCGCCAATTCCACCATCGTAATGTAGACGCAACCTCCGCTGACGGGAATGTCAATCGAGCAGTTTGCGGAACACCGGACGCTGAGCGTCATGTCTCGCGGTGTGCTGGCCGGCGAACGTGAGCCACAAGCCGTCAATATGCCCGTAAGCACAACGCAGATGCAAAGCAAAAGAACAGCAGTCCACCGCGCATGAATGCCCCGTCGTCTACACATGTTTTTCCTCCCCTAGTTTTCGCTTCGTCACCGCGAGAAGCATTTTCTCGGCGTGCTGCAGTTTCTTCATGTCACGTTTTTGCTGTTCCTCAATGGTGAGTGCCTGCGAAATCGCATCGAGTCCGGCCCGCCTGTCATGCCGATACGACGCCTGACCAAGTACGTCCATGATTCGCCGGAACTCCTGATGCCGGCGCTCACAACCATCGGCCAGTTGCTCGATGGCTGTTTCCTCGATAATCTTCTGACGCTCCATGACGATTTGGCTCTTGAGTCGCTCGCGATCCTGATCGCTGAGTTGCTGATAGTATGCGTTCAACTGCCCGAGGTCGTGGAGGTCGAACCGCTTGATCCGGCCGTCCAGCACGCGGATACGGTCGACGATCTGGATGACTTCGTCGCCCTTGTGGGCAACGTGCGACGATACTTGCGCAATCTGGCCCCAGTTCGGTGCGTCGCGGTTTAGTTCATTGCGGACGGCATCGAGATTGTGCTCTAGTTGCGCCGTAGCGTTCCCCGCCTCAGGCGCCAGCCCGCACTTCAGTTTCTTGAGGAGCCGAAATTCGCGCTTTTCCGTGTCGCGATCAAGCGTGGCAACAAAACGGGCGTCGCCCTCATGATGTGCAACGGAGATTCCGGTCGGCCAGATCGCAACCCCGATTCGCCAGACACAGATCAGAAACATGACCATCGTCAGAAGGTGGATGAAGGGAAGACGGTCTGAGATGGCTTTCATCAGCTCAGGGCTGATTGCGCGGAGGAACAGGTAGATGATGACATACGTTAGCGGCATTGCCACGGTCCATGGAACGTGGATGTGAATCATGGTCTGTAGCAGCACATACCCTAGAAGCAGCAGCGCCAGAACAGCGGCGAAGGGGCTCGCCTTTCGGAGAGACCACCCGAACTGCTGCTCGACAAGCGCTAGCGACACGCCCAACGCAATGCCGACAACGCTTGCCATGACCTTCCCCGGTCGGCCGCTGAAACGCGATGCAAGGGTCACATGCGCCAAAGCGATAAACAGGGCGCAGTAGACTACCAGGTCAAAGAACGCTGCGTAGCGGTCGTAGGTGGCGCCGATGTCCCATAATGAAAACGGGTCAAGTATTCCGGCAAATGGATCGATACTCATTCATAAATCGTAACTGCTCAGGTAGGCATCACTCAATGCCGCCTGCATGACGGATGGTTTACGCCCTTCCCGCGAGGGCTGCAAGGCTAAAAATAAAATTATTTTTTGCTGGACTCGGACGGCGGGATGCCGTAATCTGTAATCC
>CAIYGI010000195.1 GCA_903925685.1 uncultured bacterium | reverse complement strand
GGCCGCCCGCTTTGGGGCGGCTACCTGAGCAGTTACAACGCAAGGAAGAAACTCTCGCTCTCGCTGGGGACACTGCTGTTGACCAACAGCTTGCTCATGGGAATCACCGCGGACGAAGTCCTCCGGAAAACAGGCATCGCCGGCGGCCTCTGCGCCATCCCCCGCGCCTCAACGAATGACGTGGCCCTTGCCCTGGACCTCGCCGGGCGGCCGACGTTCATCGTCCACGCCATGTCGACCGACGCCCAAACCGTCGCCCGTATCCGGGACGAGGCCCGGGCCGCCGGCATCCTGAACAAATCGCTCTATGTCGAACTGGCCACCCGTGCCGCTTTCCCCTACGCCGACCGCGAGGTGGACATCCTCCTCATCAACAACATCACGGATGCAGACCTGACCCCCGACCTTCAGCGCGAGTGCCTCCGCGTCACGGCCCCACGGCGCGGCGCCGCCCTCGTCGGCCGCGCGAAAGAGGCCGGCGACGGCCTCTCCAGCCGGGCGCTCAAGCGCTGGATCAAGGACGTGGCGCTGGCAGATACGATCAATGACAAGTCCGGCCGCTGGGCCGTTTTCAAGACCGACCTTCCCGCCGGCTCCGACTCGTGGGCGCACCGCTGCCACGCCCCGGCCAACGACCAGGTCTCCAGCGACACCACCCTGCAGGCCCCGTTCCTCACCCAGTGGTGGGGCATGCCCAGGCAGGAAGGTTTCTGGGGCACCACCGTCGTGGCCGCCAACGGCCGCATGTTCTCACTGCGGGGCAGTCGCTACGCCAACGAGGAAGTCTTCCTTACCGCCCGCAGCATCAACAACGGCATCGTGCTCTGGAGTCGGCTCATCCGACAGGCCGCCGAAACGAACAAGGTTCCCCACGGCGGCTACATCCCCGGCCGCTCCTGCCTGGCCGTGGCCGGCGACTCCCTCTTCCTCGTACACAGCAACAGCGTGGCACGCCTGAATGCCGAAACCGGCGCGGAGCAGGCGGTCATCCCCGGCCCCAGGCCCGACGGCCAAATCAAGTGGATCGCCTGCTCGGGAAACCTGATCGCCATGCTGGCAGGTGCGCCCGATATCGTCACGCCTATTTCCTACCAGACCGTAGCCGCCAATCCGGTCGGTCGGAACCTTGCCGTCTATGACACACGGAAGAACAAGCTGATCTGGCAGGACGCTCTGCCCGGCGACACGGATGAGCGGATGATCGCGCTGCGCGATGACCGCCTTTACTATCTCGCCCAAGGCCAAGGCGTCGTCTGCCGCGATCTGCGCTCCGGCAAGCCTCTGTGGACGAATGCCGAACCCTCGCTCCAATCCGTGTTCCTCACGCCGGACATGAAGGCCATGGGCCAGTTCCTCATCTCCCAGCCCGTGCTCAGCGCCTATGACGATGTGCTACTGCTCCGCGCCAAGTGGGCCACTAACACCGTGGCCCTGTCGCGCAAAGACGGCTCCATGCTCTGGAAGTACACGGTGGGGCCCGGTGGCCGGTCCCTCCCGGGCTGTGCCATCAACGGCCTCCTGCTTGGGCCAAGGCCCTGCCCCCTCGATCTCAAGACCGGCAAAAAGGCCGATGGTCCCACATTCATCAGCTCCGGCTGCGGCCCCACCACGGCCACACCGAACTACCTGATCACCTGCTTCGGCTCTGTCCTTGACATGAGGACGAACCGGGTCATCCGGCAGGCGGACATCAAGTCGCCCTGCGACATCGGCTCGATCGTGTGCGAAGGCACGATGGTCACCATGCCTTCGGAGTGCGGCTGCTTCTATGAGGTCAAAGGCTACCGGGCGCTGACGTCGGCCGGACCGATCCAGCCGCATACCGCCCCGGATTGGCGGGGTCGCCTCACATGCCTCGACACCTCGGAACCCGCCCCGCTTGCCGTTTCGTCGGAAGACTGGCCGACCTATCGCCACGATCCCCGGCGTAGCGGCTTCAGCCCCGTCACCGTCGGAGCGGCCTCGAACATCCTTTGGCGCTGGACGCCTGCCGGAGCGCCGGATGTCACCAACAAACCTGCCGCCAAAGGACCACGGCTCGCACCCGATTTCATCGGCACCGCGCCCGTCGCGGCCGGCGGCCGCGCCTGGTTCGCTTCCGCCGACGGAACGGTCCATTGCGTTGACGGCGCCACCGGCAAGGAGTTCTGGAGCTTTCCGACCGCCGGCCTGATCTTTGCCCCGCCCACCATCTGTGACGGCCGCGTCCTGGTCGGCGGAGGCGATGGCCGGATTTATGGCCTCGATGCCGCCACCGGTCGATGTCTCTGGCAGTTCCAGGCCGCCCCTCGGGACCGGCGCATCTTCTGGTTCGGGCACCTGATCAGCACCTGGCCCGTCCTCTCCGGAGTGGTTGTCCAGAATGGCGTCGCGTACGCCGTCGCCGGGTACCAGAAGGAAAACGGCATCCACGCCTACGCGTTCGACCCGAAGACCGGACAGGTGATCTGGGAACGGGATGACGCCGGCGCCGGCGTCAAGGGCAATTCCCAGTCCGGCCTCAACAGCGAAGGCAACGTGGCCATCGCCGATGGCCGCCTGTGGTTGGCCAGCCATCCCACGGGCTACTTCGACATCAAGACCGGCGAATGGAAATCCCAGGGCAGCGGCCAATATGCGAGTGAAATCGGCATCATGGGCCCATGGGTCCTTCAGGGCGGCCGCCGCCTCAGCGAAACACAGGATACCCTGTGGCGCCCCCTCAGCGGCTCAGGCTGGACGGTCACCAGCGCCGACCCCGCGTTCCAACGGACGCTCCTGACCGATGTCGGCACCATGCTGCCTGCATGGGACAACGAGGTCGTCCTCCTGCCGCCAAAGGGCCTGTGGGGCCCGCTCACCTTACTCGCCCAATCGAACCTGACGGCATGGATATTGGAGAGGCCGGCCGCAGTGGCCGCCGCCGCCAAGACGCCAAAGGACGCACCCAAGCCTACGCTGGTCGAATTCGCCGATCTGAAAACGTGGGGAAGCGAGTCCGTTATGCCCGCCGCCATGGCCATGGCCAGGGATCAGATGGTCGTCTCCCGCGCCGATAAAGGACGCTTCAGTATCTGCGGGTTCTCCCGCGCCGACGGCTCGAAGGTCTGGACAGCCGCCCTTCCCAGTCAGCCTGTCATGAACGGGCTTGCCCTGGACCGTGAAGGCCGCGTGCTTGTCACGCTCTGCGATGGATCCGTCGTGTGCCTGTCACGGTAACAAGATCGGATTTGCTGAGAGCACGTCCACCGGCGTTCTTCACGCCACCGTACCATACACAGTTTGTACCGGAATTGATCGACGGGTTAAGTCTAATTGCAAGGTTGGTCCGAACCCACCCTTGATCGCCGCTGCGGACTATGCTTATTATGGGAGAGAGGTTGGCAATATGTATTCTGCGGCAGCAAATGCAGGTGCTGGTTGGTTGTGTTTGGCGCTGGTTCTGGTCGCGGCGTTGGCCGTGATTGGGTGGATTGTCTATGGCGCGGCGCGTGGGGACCCGCGGACCCAGGGCAGGGCGGCTTCCAAAGACCACGAGCTGGCGGACATGCAGGGCCGGCTCAAGACAACCCAGCAGAAACTGGATCAGGTGGAGCGCGATCTGCTGTATTGGCGGAATGAGGCGGCGAGGCTGGGGCGCAGCGGTGTCGCCAGCGTTACCACGGAGGAGGTCCCGGCGCCCAATCCAGCGCGTGTATCGGTTTTGCGCAAGGACTTGATCCTGGCGCTTCTGAACGATAATGAAAATGAGCGGTGGAAGGCGATGAAGGCGCTTGGGACCGAGATGTCATGGTCCGCCAGATGGATAGAAAATACGGCTTGCGATCCGTTTGCTGCGCCGGTCTTCCGAAAGCAGTTCACGTTGGATGGACCCGGGGGAACGGCTGTCTTGTACATAACGGGTGTCGGATTCTATGTCTGTACGCTGAATGGCAGGAACGTGACGGATGCGCTGCTGCAGCCGGCGTTTTCCAAGTACGATGCACGGGTCTACTACAACGAGTACGATGTGACGGCCTTGCTGACGCCCGGGACTAATGTGATCGAGGTCACGCTGGGCAACGGCTGGTACAACGAAATGGGGGAGGATTGTTTCAGCTTCGAGCATGCCGCTTGGAAATCGCCGCCGCAACTGATTTGCGAGCTTATACTCGATGGCCACCCCGTTGTCGCTTCCGACTCGACATGGCTGTGTGCCCAGAGCAAGACGGTCTACAACTGTTTGCGCTACGGGGAGCGTTATGACGCGTCCCTGCCGGACCACGCCTTTCACCCCGCCAGTCTGTCCCGGGGCGTGGGGGGGATTCTGATGCCGCAGCGCATCCCGCCCGTGCGGGTGCGCGAGCGCATCGTTCCCATCCGCCTGCCCAACAATGTTTACGACGTCGGCAAGAACATTTCGGGCGATGTGGAGATCGTCGTCCAAGGCGCTCGCGGAAGTCGCGTCGTGCTCATGTACGGTGAATTGCTGGACGCCGAGGGGAATGTCACCCAGGCGAACATTAAGCGGCACGCCACCATTCCCAGAACCCAGACGGACGAATACACCCTCTCGGGAGCGGGGGAGGAGCAATGGCACGCGAACTTCTGTTACAAGGGGTTTCGCTACGTGCAGGTTTCCGGCGACGCGGTGCGACTGTCAATGGAAGCGCGCGTCTATCATACGGACCTGGCGGATGCCGGCGGCTTTGTGACGGACAATCCGGCCATCAACGCCATAATCGCGGCTGTGCGCCAGTCCACGCTCACCAATTTCGTCCATATTCCGACCGACTGTCCCCACCGCGAGAAGAACGGCTGGACCGGCGATGCGCATATTGCCTGCGAGCAGGCGCTGTTCCAGTTCCGGATGACCGAGGCCTACATAAAATGGCTCGACGATCTCGCGGATTGCCAGCGTCCTTCCGGGCAATTGCCTTGTGTGGCGCCCACGAGCACCTACGGGTATGGTTGGGGCAGCGGCGCCACCTGGGATGCGGCGCTGGTCTTCATCCCATGGGAACTCTACCGGTTCACCGGCGACACGGCCCATCTGGCGCGTTACTACGGCGCCATGCGCCGTTATGTGGAATACCTGACCGGCGCCACGGAACGGCTCATCTGTACGATCGGTCTGGGCGACTGGTGCAGTCCGATCGAGGCTCCTTCCGGCAATGACCGGCTCCTGCTGACCGCGTGCTTTTACCGTATGGCGCAGATCGTTTCGCAGAGCGCACGACTCCTGGGCAAGGCCTCGGACGCGGACCGCTTTGCGGAGTTGGCCCGCGATATTGCCGAAGCCATCCATGCGGAACTGTTGCCGATTGCCGATACGCAGACCAACCTGAGCGTGCTCCTGTATTTCGGGCTGACGCAAGACGTTGAGGGCGATCTGCGCCGGCTGCTGAAGACCATTGACGCTGCGGGAGAGCATATCCAATGCGGCATTTTTGGCGCCAAGTACATTGTGGACGTCCTCACCCGGCACGGCCACTTCGATGTGGCTTACCGGATGATGGCCAAGACCGATTACCCGAGCTACACGCACATGCTGACCCATGGTTCCGGCACCATCTGGGAACGGTGGGACGGCCTTAATTCCCAGAATCATATAATGTTCGGCAGTATCGGCGCCTGGTATTTCAAAGCCCTGGCCGGCATCTGCGTGGATGAATCGGAACCGGGGTTTACGACCGTGGTGCTCCGCCCCCATTTTACAGCCGATGTTCGCACGCTATCGGCGTGGCATGAGACGCCGCGGGGCCGATTGGCGGTCTCCTATGACCGCGAACAAGTGAGCGTGACCCTTCCGCCGCACACTACGGCAAAACTGTACCTTGACGGACAGATGATGCCGTTGGCCGCCGGCGACCAGGCGCGATCGGTTTCCGTAAATCGGCAGCAGCTGTTTGAGCCTTTTGCAAAACTCCTAAATTGGCCTGAATTACGAGGTGTGCGGGGTTGACCTTGTCGGACGGGGGGCGGGGTGCCGCTTGATGGGCAGCGGTATTGCGCGTTGGGCGGTCAGCGGTTCAGCGGACTTCAGTCGC
>CAIYGI010000194.1 GCA_903925685.1 uncultured bacterium | reverse complement strand
CCACCCCGGTCCACGCCGGGTATTCGACCAAGCTTGAACGTGGCGGCGGCAAAAATCCCGCCGGTGTTGCCCAGGGAGATCATCGCGTCGGCGTCACCCTGGTGGACCAAATCGACTGCGCGCGCGATCGAGCAGTCCTTCTTCTTGCGGAGCGCGGCGGCGGGTTTATCCGCCATCGTCAACACCTCGCTGGTATGGACGACGCGCACGCGATGGTCACGAAACCCGCGTTTAGGCAGGGCGGCATGAATTTCCGAGCGGTTGCCGACCAGGAAAAGGGCGGTAATTCTCCGATCGGCCTGGAGAGCCCGGTTGGCGCCTTCGATGACGACCCCGCACCCGTGGTCGCCACCCATGACATCCACTGCAATTCGCATAAAAGGACCGATCGCGGGAAGGGTCCGTCTGCGCGCCCGGGACGCGATCAGGCACCCGCTGTCACTGTGATGACCTGGCGTCCCTTGTAGTACCCGCAGGCAGGACAAACCCGGTGCGGCACATACGGCGCCGCACATTGGGGACATGTGCTGAGTTGCGGCAAGGTCAGCGCGCTATTATACGCGCGACGCATGCGTTGACGACTTTTCGACGGCTTTCGCTTTGGGACACCCATAAATCAAATAAGGTTACAATTTCAGTTTGTTTAACTCAGCCCAAGCTGGCGAACCGACTCCGGCCTTGCTTTTGGTGCTTTTTACTTTGCCAAGGACCGTTTTTGGCAAACCAAGGCATTCCGGCTTACAAAGCGGATGCCGCGGAAACTCCAACAGAATATCTTCCCGCACGTAAGGCGTCAAGTCCACACAATCATTAACCACCGGCGCCTGTTCCTCGCCTTCCAGCGGGACATGGCAGGCCCATTCCTTGAGTTCCAGTGGATAGTGGAAGGGTTTGAGGCAGCGCACACACTCGCAATCCAGCACCAAATGCAGGCGGCCCTGCACTAGCAGCCCGCCTTCAAACTTTTGGACCTCCAAATCATGCTGCAAGGGGTGGGTGACATGGATTACCTCGTCCCGGGTTTCGATGTTCAGTTCTGCGACGGACAATTCACCGTGCAAACGCGCGTTGTGCGTCTCCAAATGGCGCAAATTTACGACTAATGCCATAAAATTTTCCTCTAAGCCGGTTTGTGGCTGAACTTGCCGGCCAGGGCCGTCCGCACGTGCGCCGGCACAAACGCGCTGACGTCGCCTCCCAGTTGAGCCATCTCCTTCACGATCCGAGAACTCAGAAAGGTGTAAGTATCCTTTGGCATCATAAAAATCGTTTCGATTCGTTCGTTCAGTTTACGATTCATCAAGGCGAGCTGAAATTCAAATTCAAAGTCAGATACCGCGCGCAAACCCCGCACCACCGCCTGAGCCGAGCGTTGTTCGACGTAATTCACCAGCAAGCCGTCGAATGAATCCGCCTCGACACTTGGCAAGTGCCGGACTGCGCGCGCGACCATCTGCACCCGCTTTTCCAGTGTGAAGAGCGGATGTTTGCTCTCGCTGCGCGCCACCGCCACGATTACGCGGTCGAACAACTTCGCGGCCCGCTGGAGCACATCGAGATGTCCATTCGTAATGGGATCGAAACTTCCCGGATATATCGCCGTTCGCATGGCGCCAAATCTAGCAGGTGGGCTGCCGATGACGAGAATGAAAAATCCAAGACCCATCGTCAACCCTGCCACCCGCCGTATTGCGGATGGTCGAGAGTTGACACTCTCTGGTGGCATGGATTAACTCCAGGGTATGAAAATTCTCTCTGTGGCGGCGGTGT
>CAIYGI010000193.1 GCA_903925685.1 uncultured bacterium | reverse complement strand
GGCATCCCGCCGTCCGAGTCCAGCAAAAAATAATTTTATTTTTAGCCTTGCAGCCCTCGCGGGAAGGGCGTAAACCATCCGTCATGCAGGCGGCATTGAGTGATGCCTACCTGAGCAGTTACCGAAGTTGCGGGATATTGTTGCCGCGCAATCCACGAACTATATGAGGATTAGTGCTGGTCAGCAGGCTGGGCTGGACCCGAATAAACTGTAATCAGAGCGAGCCTCCAACCAGCCATGTCAGGCAGGGAATAGACATGACGATGAGATTCGTTTCCAGGAGGAGCGGATGAAGTACGCCGTTGCTTTGTTGTTGCCTGTATGTCATTTAGCGTTTGCCGCTGGTCTTGCCGCGGCAAGCGATGTTGGCCGGGAAGCCGGGCCTGTCCCGGCGGAGAAGGCCGGGTGGAAACTGCATTTCAGCGATGACTTCAAACGGTCAGACCTGGGCGATGACTGGAAGACGTATCAAGGCAACTGGTCGCTCAAGGACGGCGCGCTGCAGGGTAGCGGGTGCATCCTTTCCACCCGCGGATTCCCCGACGATTCCTGGGGGTTCACCCGCATCGAGTGCGAAGTGGAAATCGCTGCCCTGCCGAAGGGGGACAGACCGGATCTCGACGTGTTGATGCATGCCCGGCCCCCGGAGAAATACGAACGGCCTCCCTGGACAGGCGGATATGTTTTCCGGCTCGGCGGGTTGACGAACGCAAGCAACAGGATCGTGCGGGATGGCAAGGATATCGGCGCTGGTTCGAACCTGGCATCCGTAATCGTTCCCGGCGCCGTGCACCGGATTGTTGTGGAGAATAGCCAGGGACAACTGCGGTTTTTTGTAGACGACAAGTTGATCATGGGATACGAGGATACCTCGCCGTTCTTTGCCGGCAAAGATTACAACCGGGTCGGATTCCATTTCGGATTGAACGTCAAGGTTAGCAACGTGAAGGTGTACATCAAACGCATGGACGACACGGATCGATTCATCTGAAAACCGGGCCGGAAGCGGCAAAGGAGTATGGCGAAATGGCGAAATTGCGCATCGGTATCATCGGCGCCGGGTGCCGCGGCATCTTCAGCGTTGGCGCGTTATTCTCAACGGATTTCAAGGAGCGCGCCGAGGTGGTGGCCCTCGCCGACGTCAACCGTACGCGCGCCGAGGCGGGCCGCGAGTTTCTGAGGATTGACGCGGATATTCACGACGATCCGCTCGCCCTCGTCTCGCGTAAGGACGTGGACGCCGTTGTCGTCACCAGTCTGGATTGCCTGCACGAGCAGCACTGCCTGGCCGCGTTCAAACACGGTAAGCACGTGTTTGTGGACAAGCCGCTGGCCATAACGGGCGAGGGCTGCCTGAGGATTCTTGCGGCGCGCCGCAAGGCCGGGACAATGCTCTACATGGGGTTCAACCTGCGGCACGACGTCGTGCTTGCGCGGCTCAAGGAAATGGCCGGCAAGGGGAAGTTCGGCGACATCCTGTCCGTCCACGCCATCGAGCACTACGACGGCGGACGCACATATATGTCGCGCTGGAATCGGCTCAAGAAGTATTCCGGCGGCCTGTTCATCCACAAGGGCTCGCACGATTTCGATATCATCAACTGGCTCATGGCTCCCGCGCGGCCCGTTCGCGTGAGTTGCTTCGCCAATGTTTCGAGTTTTAAAGCAGAACGCCTGCCGTTCACGCCGCGCAAGGGTATCAGGCCCGGCCCAACCTGCACCCGCTGTTCGTACCGCGACGTATGCCCGGACAAAGCCTCGTCCGAAGACATGGCACGGGGTTGGCCCGCCGCTATGAAGGATTCGTATCTGAAGATGTGGAACGGGACCGCCGCCAAAGCCGACGGCTACCAGAAGGATCTCTGCATGTACCTGTCGGACAAGGAT
Organism: uncultured bacterium; assembly: GCA_903925685.1. Taxonomy (GTDB): domain Bacteria; phylum Verrucomicrobiota; class Kiritimatiellia; order CAIKKV01; family CAIYGI01; genus CAIYGI01. The sequence goes on along the minus strand of CAIYGI010000193.1, from coordinate 881 downwards.
ACGCACGATCAGGGCATCGCGCTGGTGGAGTACGACAACGGCGCCACCGCCGCGCACGCGGAGTATTTCGCCACTTCCCTGAACAACCGGCGCTTCATGATCGAAGGGTCTCTCGGTCATGTGGAGGCCGATCTACATGAGAGCACGATCGAGTTCAGGCCGCGCTGGTCCAGCGAGCGCGCATCCTATAAACTGACGCGGCCGGAAGGCGATCACGGCGGGGCCGATACCGTCATGTGCGGCGAGTTCCTCGATTGCGTTCGGAACGGGCGGACGCCGAGAGCAACCGGTGCGGACGGCGCCTGGAGCGTCGCCATTGGCCAGGCATGCGAACTTGCGCGGGCCGAGCAGCGGGTCGTGAAGATTTCGGAGGTGCTGGACATCAAGAGCCTGCTTCTGAAGTCCGGCGTGTGATATTCAGAAAACGTGAAGGAGCTTCGAGAGGTCACTGAAGGGACAAATATCTGTTGGGGCGGTTTGAAAAGGTGGTAGCGCGGGTTTGTGGAGTGGGGGGTGTCGGGACTGTCAGCGCATCGTCGTTCGAGTTGGGTCAAGGGATTGGCTGGCCTGATGTTGGTCACGTATGCGAGCCTGACCCAGCGTGAAGTTGCATGCCGGCTTGGATCGGCCACGGGTGCAGGCGTGAGCTATCAGGTCAGGAAGCTGCGTGTGAAATTAAATGAAATCGTATTGGTAACTGCTCAGGTAGGCATCACTCAATGCCGCCTGCATGACGGATGGTTTACGCCCTTCCCGCGAGGGCTGCAAGGCTAAAAATAAAAAGGGGGTATCCATGTAACGCAAACGCCCCCTACAGGTTGTGTTTTCTTTCGACGATCTGTCGGTAGGGCAATGGGGCGGTCTGCACGGCTTGCTCTACG
>CAIYGI010000192.1 GCA_903925685.1 uncultured bacterium | reverse complement strand
TGCCCCGTAACCGATCCGTGATCGGGAAACATCCCGTTCAGATCGAAGATCGCGCCCGGTCGGCAACTTTGTAGTGCCGCGAAAATTTGGGCGTTGATTTTCAATGATTTATGACGCAAAGCGCGAAACTTGGGTTAGGATTGGGGTGACCGAGCAGTTGCTGGCAAGGAAGGTTTTACGAAAATGTTTAAAGCGGTTTCGAATAAAGTGGATTTCCCCGCGCAGGAGCTGGAAACGCTGGCGTTTTGGAAGGTACACGACACCTTCGCCAAGTCGCTCGCCGCCCGCCGCGAGGCGCCGGAATATGTCTTCTACGACGGGCCTCCCTTCGCCACCGGCCTGCCGCACTACGGCCACCTGCTGGCCGGCACCATCAAGGACATCATCCCGCGCTACCAGACCATGCGCGGCCATTACGTCGAACGCCGCTTCGGCTGGGACTGCCACGGGCTGCCGGTCGAGTACGAAGTCGAACAGGAACTCAAAATCAGCGGCAAGCGCGAAATCGAAAAACTCGGGGTGGACGTTTTCAACGAACGCTGCCGGGGCATCGTGCTGCGCTACAGCGGCGAGTGGCGCGAGGTCGTCACCCGCATGGGCCGCTGGGTGGACTTCGATCACGACTACAAGACCATGGACCCCGCCTATATGGAGTCCATCTGGTGGGTTTTCAAGTCGCTCTGGGACAAAGGACTGATCTACAAGGGCAACAAGATCCTGCCCTATTGCCCGCGCTGCGCCACGCCGCTCTCGAACTTCGAAACCAACCAGGGCTACGCGGATGTGCAGGACCCCGCCATCACTGTGCGCTTCCGCCTCGCCGACGCCCCGGACACTTTCTTTCTGGCCTGGACCACCACGCCCTGGACGCTGCCTTCGAACATGGCGCTGGCGGTCGGTCCGCAGATGCGCTACCTCAAGGTTCTCGACGGCCAGACCACCTATATCCTCGCCAAGGAACGGCTGGGCGTTTACTACCGCAAGCCGGAGCAGATCAAGATTCTCGGCGAGGTTTCGGGCGCGGAACTGGTCGGCGCGCGCTATACGCCGCTTTTCCCGTACTTTGCCGACCGCGCCGGCGCCTTCCGCGTGATTGCCGGCGACTTCGTCTCCACCGAGGACGGCACCGGCATCGTGCACATGGCCCCCGGCTTCGGCGAGGACGACTATGCCGCCGCCCTGGTCAACAAGATCCCCGTGGTCTGCCCGATGGACGAGGAGGGCCGCTTCACCGCCGAGGTGCCGGATTATGCCGGACGCGAGGTCAAGGAGACCGACGCCGACATTATCCGCCGCCTCAAGCATGAGGGCGCGCTGGTCCACCAAAGCACGATCCAGCATTCCTATCCGCACTGCTGGCGCTGCGACAAGCCGCTGCTCTACCGCGCGATCTCGACCTGGTTCGTGCGCGTCGAGAGTCTGCGCGAGCGCATTCTGGCGGCCAATCAGGGAACCGACTGGGTGCCCGCGCACCTCCGCGACGGTCGCTTCGGCAAATGGCTGGAACAGGCGCGCGACTGGGCCATCTCGCGCAACCGTTACTGGGGCGCCCCGCTGCCGATCTGGAGCAGCGCCGACGGCAAGGAAACGGTCTGCATCGGCTCGATGGAGGAACTGGCCCGGCGCTCGGGCCACCCGGTCAGCGACCTGCACAAGCATTTCGTGGACAAGCTCACGCTGCCCTCGGCCGAGGGCCGCGGGCCGCTCACGCGCGTGACGGAGGTGCTGGATTGCTGGTTCGAGAGCGGCGCGATGCCCTATGCCCAGGCGCACTATCCCTTCGAGAACCGCGAAAAGTTCGAAAGCCGCTTTCCGGCGGACTTCATCGCCGAGGGGCTCGACCAGACCCGCGGCTGGTTCTATACGCTGATGGTGCTCTCCACGGCGCTCTTCGACAAGCCGGCCTTCCGCCACGTGATCGTCAACGGCCTGGTGCTGGCCGCGGACGGCCGCAAGATGAGCAAGCGGATGAAGAACTATCCCGATCCCGCCAAGCTGATCGAAACCTACGGCGCCGACGCGCTGCGCCTATACATGGTCAATTCACCCGTCGTGCGCGCCGAGAGCCTGCGCTTCTCCGAGGCCGGCGTGCAGGACCTGATGCGTCACATCCTGATTCCGCTCTGGAACGCGCACAGCTTTTTCGTCACCTACGCCAATGTGGACGGATGGAGCCCGGAGGTCGGAGGTCGGAGGTCAGAGGGCGGCGGGCAGCCAAAGAATCTGCTGGACCGCTGGATCCGTAGTTCGCTCGAGGCGCTCTGCGCCGAAGTCACGCTGGCGCTGGACGCCTACGATTTGCAGCGCGCCGTGCGGCCGTTCGTACACTTCATCGAAAATCTTACCAACTGGTACATCCGCCGCAGCCGGCGGCGTTTCTGGAAGTCGCAGGACGACGCCGACAAGACCGAGGCTTACGAGACGCTCTACACCGTGCTGCTGACGCTCTCCAAGATCGCCGCGCCCTTTACCCCCTTCATCAGCGAAGAGATTTACCGCACGCTGCGCACGGAGACGATGCCGGAATCGGTGCATCTCTGCGACTTCCCGCAGGGCGACGAGTCGCGCCGCGACAAGCCCCTGGAGCAGCGCATGGCGGACGTCATGACCGTAGTCGGGCTGGCCCGCGGTCTGCGCGCCGCGCACGATCTCAAGGTACGCCAGCCGCTGGCGCGGATGTGGGTGGTCTGCCGCGATGCCGCGCGCCTGGCGGCCATCGCCGAACGGCAGGATCTGGTGCTCGACGAACTTAATGTCAAGGAAGTTTCCTTTCTCGAACGCGAATCGGGCTTTGCCACCGTCAAGGCCAAGGCCGATTTCCGCAAACTCGGGCCCCGGCTGGGCCCGAAGATGAAGCATGCCGCCGGGGCCATTGCCGCGCTGACCGGGGAACAGGTCGAGGCGCTGGCGGCGGGCGCCGCGCTGACGTTGCAACTGGACGGCGCGCCTTTCGTGCTGGAACCGGGCGACATGACGATCGAACATGTCCCGCACCCCGGGCATGTGGTGGCGGCCGAGGGAGGCTTTGTGGTGGCCCTGGACACGCAACGCACGCCGGCACTGGAGTGCGAGGGACTGGCGCGGGAATTTGTCAACAAAGTCCAGAACATGCGCAAGACCGCCGACCTGGAAGTCACGACCCGCATCCGGTTGGAAGTCTCCGGCGCGCCCGAAGTGCGGGAGGCACTGGACAGACATGGCGAATATGTGCGCACCGAGGTGCTGGCGGTGGCTTGCGATTGGCGCGACAACGCCGCCGCAGAGGCCCAACCCATGGACCTCAACGGCCACGCCTGCGCGATCCGTCTGACGCCGGCCTGAATTATCCGTCCGCCACTCGTCCATTCCCGTCCCGCTGCACAATGCGGCAGGGGCCAAGCGTCCCGGGCCGGATTGGACAAGCCCCGGGAATTCCGATAAATTATGTCTTTTCGTCCGCTGCTGCTTGGCGCGGGCGATGCGACGAAAGGATGCGCCGATGAGCACGAAGCCAAAGCCGACGCCCCCACGCAAGGAGGCGACCACCAGGGATGCCTGGATTACCTATCGCCCCGAGATCAAGGTGCTGGACTGCACCGTGCGCGACGGCGGTCTGATCCATAATCACGACTTCAGCGATACCTTCGTGCGCGCGGTCTACGACACCTGCGCCGCGGCGGGCGTGGACTACATGGAACTGGGCTACAAGGCATCCAAACGTCTCTTCTCGCGCGGCGAGCACGGTTCCTGGAAGTTCTGCGACGAAGACGACATGCGGCGCATCTGCGGCGACAACCCCCACCCCGACGTCAAGTTGAGCGCCATGGCGGACGCGGAGCGGACCGACTACCACGAGGATATTTTGCCGCGCGACAAGAGCGTGCTCAGCATGATCCGCGTGGCCACCTACATCCACCAGATCCCGACGGCCGTGGACATGATCATCGACGCGCACGAGAAGGGCTACGAAACGACCGTCAACCTGATGGCCCTTTCGGCAGTGCGCGAGCACGAACTGGGGCAGGCGCTCGACGCGCTGGCAGCCTCGCCGGTCGACACGATCTACGTGGTGGACAGCTACGGCTCGCTCTACTCCGAACAGCTGCACGCGCTGGTGCGCCTCTTCAAGCGCGCGATCGAAGGCACCTCCAAGCAACTCGGCATCCACACCCATAACAACCAGCAACTGGCCTTCGCCAACGTGATCGAGGCCATCATCGAGGGCGTCAACCTGATCGACGCCACGATCTACGGTTTCGGCCGGGGCGCGGGAAACTGTCCGATGGAGCTATTGCTCGGTTTCCTGCGCAATCCGAAATTCGACCAGCGGCCGGTCATCGCCTGCATCGAAAAACACTTCCTGCCGCTGGCGCGCGAGGTGGACTGGGGCTACAGCATCCCCTACATGATCACCGGCCAGCTCAATCAACACCCTCGGGAAGCGATGGAACTGCGCGAAAGCGACCGCAAGGAGCAGTTCCTGGCCTTCTACGACAAGATGATGGAGTGACCCTCACCCGCGGCGGCACAAGTCCCTGACAGGCAAGCATCATGACTGCCGGCAGCGACATCCTCTTCCTGATCAACGGCCTGGGCATGGGCAACAGCACGCGCTGTCACGCCATCATGCAGGCGCTCGCGCCGCGCGGCCACCGCCTGCACGTCCTGACCTCGGGCAACGGCCTGGCCTATTTCGGCGACAAGCCGGAAGTGGCGTCGTTGACGGCGATGGAGGCGTTCTTTTACTCCAAGCGCAACGGCCGGATCAGCGGCTGGCAGACGCTGCTCACGACCCGCCAGCTGGTGCGGCTGGCGCGCGAAAAGCGCCGCACGCTGGAGGATCTGCTGAAAAAAGTCCGGCCGGCGCTGGCGGTGACGGATTCGGAATACGCCGTCGGCCCGCTGCGGCGGCAGGGTGTGCCGATCGTGGCCGTGAACAATGCCGAGGTTGTCGTGTCGGAATACCGGGCCTGGCGCCGTAATCCCGCGGCGGTGCGCGGCCAGTATTGCTTCATCGAGTATCCCGACTATCTCTTCCACCGCAAGGTCTGCGACCTGGTCATCAGCCCCTCGCCGCGTCCGGGTCCGGCGCGGCATCCCAAATTCCGGCGCGTGGGTTTGATTCTGCGCAAGGAAGTGCGCGCGGCGGCGGCGCGCGCCAGCGCCGCATTCGCGGAACCGAACAAGATCCGTAACGTGGTCTTCATGTTAAGCGGCTCAATCTTCGCGTCGGCGGTGCCGTTGGAGGACTATGAGATGCCGTTCAAGATCGACGTGGTAGGGCGCGGCGGCGCGAGCACGGAAAATGTCACCTATCACGGACGCTTGATGCACAACCTCGATCTGCTGCTGAAGGCCGATGCGCTGGTCGTCAACGGCGGCTATTCGGCCGTCAGCGAGGCGCTGGCGCTGGGCAAGCCGACCTTCGTGATCCCGGTGCCAGGCCATGCCGAGCAATATGTGAACGCGCGGCTGGTGGCGGAACTGGGGCGCGGCTATCGCACGAGCGAGACCGAGGTCATGGACCTGCTGCTGCGGCTCTACGCCAAACACCGCTGGGAAGGCCTCGCGCCGCAACAGCCGCTGAGCGGGCTGGACGGCGCGACAGAGGCCGCCGACGCCATCGAAGAGGTGCTTCGCCGCCGGGGGCTGGCCAGGGCGTGAGTGACAGCCTGTCAAGAGATCTTGATAACGGGCCAAACCACCCTTGGAGCGGCCTGTTTGTCCGGCTGCCTTTTTGGTTGTTCGCCGCCGCCTTCCTCGTCCTTAACATCAGCCTGCCTTACCGCATCCTGAATTCAGATGTGGCGATTTTCGGACTGATGGGCGATGACATTCTACGGTACGGTTATCTGCCGACCTTCGCCTACGGACAATCCTACCTCTTTTCGATCCTGCCCTATGTCTATGCCGCCGTGCTCTGGCTTATGCCGGGGCTGTCGCATGTCATGGCGCTCAAGCTCGCCGGTTGCGCGCTGAACCTGGCCGGTCTTTGGTTGCTGTTCGAGGCCTTGCTGCTGGCGCAGCGCCGCAACGGCTGGGGGCGCGGCATTGCGGCGACGATCTTCTGTCTGTTACTCGCCAGTTCCAGCAGTTATCTGTTCGACATTCAAGAGCACTCCAGTCTCGAGGTCTCGCTCTTCGTGCTCGGGTGGGTCGCCTATTTCGCGGCGCGGCTGGATGCCGCGCTGGCGGCGCGCGGTCCCGGGCGCGGCGTGGACTGGTTTCTGTTTGCCGTCGGGCTGGCACACGCGCTCTATTCGCGCCCGCTCGTGCTCGTCTATGGAATGATGATGCTCGTCGGTCTGCTGGCGGCGGCCTGGCGGCACTCCCCAGGCAGGATGTTTCTCAAGCCGCTTTGCTGGCTGATGGCAGGCGCGCTGCTCGGTTATTTGCCAATGCTGCTTCACACCCTGCTGCGTGCGCCGTCCTGGCCCTATGCATTTCATACGCACACGCCGGTCGGACATTGTGACAAGGCGCATCCCGGAGCCATCGTCTTCTGGACCATGTTCCGCATCATGTTCCAGCTGCGCGCTACATATCCGCTGTACACCGCGCTGGTCGTGCTTTGGCTGGCGGTGACGACGGGCGCAACGCTCTGGGTCTTGCGGCGCGTCCGGCAGGGCTGGCTGGGTGTGGTGGACCTGGCGATGCCTCTCGGTTCGCTGTGGATCATCAGCGTCATGTTCCTGATCCCGAATTTTTCGGTCAACGCGACGCATCGCCGCTACTGTGAGCATCTGGTGCTGGCGGCGATCTGGCTGTTCGCGCGCTTTGCCCCGCGGCTGCCGCGCGCCCGCTGGCTGGCGCTGGCGCTGGCGGTTGCCGTTTTCGCCGCCTCCGCGGCCGGCTGGCGCGACCGCTGGCGCTACGAGCGGCATGTCAACGCGGAATTGGCGCGGCAACTCCCGGCACTGGTGGCCGAACTGCAAAGCTACCGGGCGCCGATTTTGGCCGATTTCTGGGATGCCTACCAGTTGCGCTTCGTGTCCGGCGGCACGCTGCCGATCGACGCCTATCCATGGGACTTTGTCCGCACCTTCAACGCCATCCCGCGCGCCGAGATGCAGCGGCGCTGCCTGTGGCTGGTGCGCGAGAATTATCTGCCTTTCCTGAAACTTCGCATCAAGAACTCCGAACGGCCGGAGGCATGGATCGGACGTCCGGCCTATGCCGTGCGCGCGCCGCTGCTTTTACGGCAGTTCGAGTATTGGGAGCAGAATTCTCCGGCGAGGCCCGCGGAGTGGGCGGGATGGGAGGCGCACGACCGGCTGCAATTGCTGTTGATTGACGGTGACCCGCAGGATGCGGTGCGCCGGATGCAGTTCTTCTACCCGCGCTACTTCACCACAGCCAATCCACCCAGGCCATGATCCACCCAGGCCATGATTGCAATTACTGGATAATCGTGGACATCAATGGTGCCTTCTGACACTATCCTCAGGCACATGGAAGTTATGCAATGAAAGCGACACAAAACGCCATCGGCCGACCGCCTAAATTTGCCGAAGCCAGGCGTCCGGTCACGTTCACGCTTCCGGAGCGAACCCTGCGGCATTTGACGGCGATCGACGCCGACCGCGCCAGAGCCATCGTCAAGGTCACCAACGCCGCCGTGCGCTGCAACAAGGACGATGTACCGCTTGTCGAAACCGTCGAGGTCGCAAAGGGCCAAGCCCTGATCGTGGTTGGCCCCAGCCGCAGTCTGCGGTCGATTCCCTGGCTCCGGCTGGTGGAAATCACGCCCACCCGTTATCTGCTGGCGATCCCACCCGGCACGGCGGTTGACTCGTTGGAAGTCGCGATCCTCGACAAAGCCGAAAGCGATGCCGGCGAGGACCCCTATGAGCGGTCGCTGCTGATGAATCTGTACCGTGTCTTGCGCGCCAGCCGCCAGCGCCAGGCCGTAACCAAGGCGGAAATCCTCTTTGTATGCCCCTTGGCGTTCTCGAAAAGCCCCGCCGTCACAAAACCGGACACCAAACCATGACTACATCTTGCCCCGCCCGCGATCCCAACACGCCCGCCTCCGCGGCCATCTGGAACTGGCAGTCCCCGGCGGCCTTGCCGATCGACGCGGCCGCGGCCCGCAGGCGCGGCGCCGCCATCCGCGCCATTGTCATGTGCGCCGTCGCGGCCCTGCTGACTTTCGGGCTGCACGCCCCGCGGCTGGCGTCCGTCGTCTGCGGCTTCGCCGTAATCACGGTTATTGGCGGATTTTTTGCCCCACCCCTCTACGCGCTGCTCGCACGGCTGGAACACGCACTGACCCGCATCGTCACCGTGTTTACAACCTATCTTCTGCTCGTACCGCTTTTCTATGTCTGGTTCGTACCCAGCCGCTTCTTCCTGGGCCTCAGGAGCCGGGACCCGATGCAACGCCGCTGGGAACCTGACCGGGCTTCGTACTGGACCGACCGCAAACCGATCCCTGGACCACACTATTATTCCCGGCAGTTCTAATAAATGAACATTCTCGGCATCAGCTCCCATTATCACGACGCCGCGGCCGTCCTGCTGCGCGACGGTGAGATCGTCGCCGCCGCCCAGGAGGAGCGCTTCTCGCGCAAGAAGCACGACGCCCGCTTCCCGGTCAACGCCATCCGCTACTGCCTGGCCGAGGGCGCCATCGGCCCCGGCAAACTGGACGCCGTGGCCTTCTACGACAAGCCGCTGCCGAAATTCGCGCGTATCATAGAGACCTATATGAGCGTCGCGCCGCGCGGCCTGAGCTCGTACATGATGGCGCTTCCGATCTGGTTGCGGGAAAAACTCTGGCTGCCCATGGAAATCGAGGCCGGACTGGAAAAGCAGGGTGTCCCTCCGGGCAGCTACAAACTCTACTTCCCCGAGCACCACGAGTCGCACGCCGCCAGCGCCTTTTATCCCTCGCCCTTCGAACGCGCGGCCGTCATGACGCTCGACGGCGTCGGCGAATGGGCCACCAGCACGATCGGCGTCGGGCGCGGCCGCGAACTCACGATCCTCAAGGAGATGCGCTTCCCCCACTCTCTCGGCCTGCTTTACTCGGCCTTCACCTATTTCACCGGCTTCCGCGTCAACTCGGGCGAATACAAACTGATGGGCCTGGCCCCCTACGGCCAGCCGACCTACGTCGACCGCATCCTGAAGAACCTGCTGGACCTCAAGGCCGACGGCAGTTTCCGGATGAACATGGACTACTTCGACTACCTCGACGGCCTGACCATGACCAACGAGCGCTTCGCGCAGCTGTTCGACGGCCCGCCGCGCAAGGCCGAGTCGGCCATCGGCGAACGCGAGATGAACCTGGCGCGCTCGATCCAGGTCGTGACCGAGGAAATCGTGCTGCGCATGGCGCGCCACGCCCGCGAACTGACCGGCGAGCAGTATCTCTGCCTGGCCGGAGGCGTCGCGCTCAACTGCGTCGCCAACGGCCGCCTGCTGCGCGAAGGCATCTTCAAGGATATCTGGATCCAGCCCGCCGCGGGCGACGCCGGCGGCGCGCTGGGCGCGGCCTATGTCGTCTGGCACGAGGTGGAACGCCAGCCGCGCACGGCCGACAATGTCCACGACCGCATGCGCCACACCAGTCTCGGCCCGCTCTTCGACGACGCCCAGATCGAAGCCTACCTGAAGGCCAAAGGCTACCCGGCGGAAAAATTCGCCGATCCGTCCAAATGGGCGGACCGCATCGCGGAACTGATTGCAAGCGAGCGCGTCGTCGGCCTGCTGCAGGGCCGCATGGAGTTCGGTCCGCGCGCGCTCGGGAACCGCTCGATCATCGGCGATGCGCGCTCGCCGAAGATGCAGTCGATCATGAACCTCAAGATCAAGTACCGCGAATCGTTCCGGCCTTTCGCCCCGGTCTGCCTGGTCGAACGGACACGCGACTACTTCGAACTGGACCGCCCCTCGCCCTACATGCTGCTCGTCGCCCAGGTCCAGTCCGCGCGCTGCACCGGCATGGCGGAGGCGCAGACGCTGCCGATCCGCGAGCGCATCAACCAGGTGCGGTCCGACGTGCCGGCCATCACCCATGTGGACTATTCCGCGCGCGTCCAGACCGTCGCGCCGGACAACGTGGCCTTTTACGGCATCGTCAAGGCCTTCGAGGCGCGCACCGGCTGCGGGGTCATCATCAACACCTCGTTCAACGTGCGCGGCGAGCCGATCGTCTGCACGCCGGAGGACGCCTACCGCTGCTTCATGCGTACGGAGATGGACACGCTGGTGCTGGGGTCGTTCATCCTCGACAAGAACGCCCAGCCGCCATGGCAGGACAAGGGCAATTGGAAACAGGATTACGTAATGGACTAAGATAGATCGCCGGCGCAACCCGCACGGCGAAAATGGAGCGAGACATGAGATTCCTGCGTTATCTGGGACGGTTGCTGAAAGAGTGCCTGGGCTTCGCCTGGGAGAACAAGATCTGGTGGATCGTGCCGTTCGTGCTCGTGCTGCTGCTCCTGTCTGCGCTGGTTTTCCTCAGCCAGAGCGCCGCGCCGTTCATCTATACGCTGTTTTGAACCATGCACCGCGCGGTCGTGCGGGCCGCGTATCGCGCAGGCGATCAAAATGGATTGGGACACCATCGTTGTCGGAGGCGGCGCGGCGGGCTGGGCGGCGGCCGCTGCGGCCAGCGCTGCCGGCCAGCGCGTGCTGGTCTGCGAGCGGATGCCGCAACCCGGCCTTAAATTACTCATCACCGGCGGCGGCCGTTGCAACGTCACCACCTCCGACGACGCCGAAGCGGTCATGGCGGTCTTCGGGCGTCATGGCCGTTTCATGCAGCAGGCGCTGTCCAGCTTCGGTCCGACTGCAATCCGCTCCTGGCTCGAGCGCGAAGGCGTGCCCACGATCGCACAGGCCGATGGCTGTGTGTTTCCCATCCGACAACGCGCAAGCGACGTGCTGGAGGCGTTCAGATACGCCGCCGCGCGCGGCGGCGCCAAACTCCAATGCGACTGCGAGGTCAAGTCGCTTATCGTTCGCGGCGGCGCGGTGTCGGGCGTCGAAACGACCGCCGGTCCGCTCACGGCGGGACGCGTGATCCTGGCCGCCGGCGGTTGTTCTTACCCTGGGCTGGGCTCCAATGGATCGGGGTTTGGCCTCGCGCGAAAGGCCGGTCTCGAAGTCGTGCCGCCCGTGCCGGCGCTCGTGCCGCTGATCACGGCCGAGGACTGGCCCCGGCAACTGCCGGGGCTGGTGCTGGAACAGGCGCGTATACGCATCGCCGCCAAGGGATGCGGACGCGCCGGATTGGGCGGTCCGGTGCTGTTTACGCACCGCGGACTCAGCGGACCGCCCGTCTTAAACCTCTCGGGCGAAGTTGCCGCGCGCCTGGCAAACGGCCGCCCGGTGGCGGTGTGCCTGAGCACGCGGGCGGACCTGGACCTGGCGGCCTGGCGCAGAATCATCGCGGGTTGGCGCGCAAAGCATGGCAGCCGCGCCCTGCACAGCCTGCTGGCCGGCGAACTGCCGCGCAAACTGGCGGAAACGTTGTGCGGTTTGGCCGGCCTGTCCGACACGGCGGCCGCGCGGGCGCCTCGAACACGGCTGGATACGCTCACGGAATTGTGCGCCGAGGCGCCCCTGACGATTAAAGCCACGGAGGGCTGGGATCACGCCATGGTCACGCGCGGCGGGGTGGCCCTGGATGAACTCGACCCGCGCACGCTGGCCTGCCGGCGGCGTCCCCGCTTGTATTGCGCAGGCGAGCTGGTAAACCTCGACGGCCCCTGCGGCGGCTACAATCTCACCTGGGCTCTGGCCAGCGGATGGCTGGCGGGCAGTGGCCATGCAGTCGGCTAAAATGCAATTGCTGTCCACTTACCCATAGGCCATGTGTTAGACTGCGCATATGATCACATCAATTTCCCGCAAGCACCGGACAACGGCGGCGCCGATGGATTGGCTGGCCCGCGCCCGCGAGGTCTTCGACATCGAAATCGAAGGCCTGCAAAAAGTCCGGGCGGCGCTCGATCCCGCCTTCGAAAGAGTCGTCGCCATGATATTCCGCCGCCTGAAAGCGGGCGGCACGATTGTCGTCACCGGCGTCGGCAAGAATCTCCACATCGCCGACAAACTGGCCGCCACCCTGGCCAGCACCGGCAGCCGAAGTTTGCTGCTCAACCCGACCCAGGCCATGCATGGCGATCTCGGCATGCTGTCCGCGGGCGACGTGCTGCTGGCGCTCAGTTACAGCGGCGAATCGGAGGAAATCCTCAAACTGCTGCCCGCCGTACGGCGCCTGGAGGTCGCCATCGTCGCCATCACCGGCGACCCGGCGAGCGCGCTCGCGCGCAAGGCCGACCTGCATCTGACCGCCGCCGTGCCGCGCGAGGCCTGCCCCTTCAACCTCGCCCCCACCGCCAGCACCACGGCCACGCTGGCGCTCGGCGACGCGCTGGCTATGGTGCTGCTCCAGGCGCGCGGCTTCAAGCGCGAGGACTATGCCCGCCTGCACCCCGACGGCGCCATTGGCCGCACGCTGACCCTGCGCGTGCGCGACATCATGCGCAAAGGCGCCCGCGTGGCCCGTGTGCGCGACACCGCCAAGGTCAAAGACGCAATTTTCGCCATGACCAAGGCCCGCGCCGGCTCCGCCGCCATCGTGGATGAAAAGGGCCGCCTGCTCGGCATTCTCACCGACGGCGATCTGCGCCGCGCCATCGGACACCACCGCAACATCGTGCCGATGCCCGTCACCAAACTTATGACCGCCAACCCCATCGCCGTGCGCGCCGACCAACTGGTCGTCGAAGCGCTGCGCCTCTTCGAAAGCCACAACATCGACGACATGCCCGTCGTCGACGCCGAGCGCCGCCTGGTCGGCGCCGTGGATACCCAGGATTTGCCGAAACTGAAGATTCTTTGACGGGCCGAAAGCCAGAAGCCAGAAGTCAGTAGTCAGAAGATAGAACGAATGTCCGGACTATCGTTCGCGACGCATACCGCCTTGGTGGTGAAGAGGCCAGGTTAATGACCGAAAAACATTTCGTGGAGCTCTTGCGGACCATGGTTTCAGAAATCACGTTGTGACGCAGAATATACGTTGGTTATCGGCAATCTAAAAATGGATCCACGAGATGTTCATCTTTACGCCAGTTCGTAAGAGTAAAGAGCAAGTCGAGGAGGAGGCGCGCGAGAAGGTTGCCGACGAACTTGTTGAACGGCTGAAGAAGATGACACCTGCGGAGCGCCGGAAGTTCTGGGAAGAACACGACAAGGACACGTCCAGCAAGACATAGGGGTGCCCAACACGGTACCGCACTATACCGTCGCTCCCGGGCCGGAAAGTGAGCACTACCGGTGGGGCAAAGAAATGAAAAGTGAGCAAGAACGAGCTGATGTCGAGAACAGAATCGACAAGGGGCTTTTTGGCCTTTGCTTGCTCATCGCGATCGCGCTCGACACGGTTTGCCTGATGCTCGCCATCCGATTGTCTTTCACCACCGCCATCTTCGCCATCCTCTTCGCCGTTGCCTTTGCCATGCACGCAGCACTTCGCCGAATTCGACCTCCATATGAGGAGGCGGGCGCCGCCTGGAGACAAATCTATAAAAGGGGGTATCCATGTAACGCAAACGCCCCCTACAGGTTGTGTTTTCTTTCGACGATCTGTCGGTAGGGCAATGGGGCGGTCTGCACGGCTTGCTCTACGAGACGATAAAACAGCAAGCCTCGTGATTGAGATGT
>CAIYGI010000191.1 GCA_903925685.1 uncultured bacterium | reverse complement strand
ACATCTCAATCACGAGGCTTGCTGTTTTATCGTCTCGTAGAGCAAGCCGTGCAGACCGCCCCATTGCCCTACCGACAGATCGTCGAAAGAAAACACAACCTGTAGGGGGCGTTTGCGTTACATGGATACCCCCTTTTGAAAAAAAACATCGAATAGTCGGCATCGAACATTCAACGTCGAACGATGACTACCTCACATCAAACTCGCCGCAAATTCGGATGGGGCCAAGATCCTATGACCACGGCAGAGATGTTCAGGAAAATGCTTCAGATTGCCAGTCACCAGTGGAACATTGGCCGTGACGGCCACTTCAAGGAAAGGTACATCCCCTGGATCTGGCAGACGCTGCACGAGAATGGTCGAAACAATACGTTCAGAGTCCAAAAACAAAAAGGCCAGAAGATCGCGCGCGTCCTCTTCGCCCACCCACTTTCGTAACCGTTTGCCCAAAAGGACCGACTGATACTCCGCCAGAATGCGATCATCTACCACCAGTTGCAGTACCCTTGTCCGTATCAAATCAACGATGCGACCGGGAGCATTCTGCATGTTGATGAGCCCGGAGACCAGCACATTGGTATCAACTACCGCTTTCAAGCGAGCCCACGCTCTTTACGACTTTCGGAAATCGCGGCATCCACTTCTTCCGGGGAAATTGACTGGTATATCGCTTTACGCCTGATTCGCGAAACGGCTGAAGAAAAAAGACCACGCCGGATTTCAGCCAGCGACTCATCGCAAGACTCGGCATTGACCTCTACGAGAATCGCGCAGGGTTTCCCGTCGCGGGTAATAACCAACTCGCGCTCGGCGCTCAGTTGCCGCCAGAGGTTGCGTGTTTGCTTGAGATCTTTTACCGTAAGGTAGCTCATAATCATCTCCCTTTCATCTCCTTAAGGTATCTTTTACGGGCGCAAATGTCAAGCCCTCGAACATGCGACCGAACCATCGCCCGACCGTTTGGCAAGAAATACGAACATCGAACATTCAACGTCGAACGAAACTGCCTTTCTTCGTTCGATGTTCGGCGTTAAACGTTAAACGTTGCACGTTGCACGTTAAACGTTGAACGTTGAACGTTAAACGCTGCACGTTCGCCTTCAATTCATCGTTCATCGTTTCCTGACAACTTCCGCCACCCGCTGGATACCCATATTGAATATAATGCCTGTCCCTTCAACGATCACGTATCAGGGCTTTGACTCTCGCCATCTCTGAATGCTCGAATGCAGGCGCAAATTCCTCGACTGAAGCCGCAGTTAGTCCCACTTCGGCGCTCATCGCTAAAGAGCGCCACTTGGTAACAACACCATAGACCTCTCCCAAGACAGCGAGAGCCTCGGTCTCCGCCAAGTGGAAGTAGCTGGCCTTTTCAAGCAAGGTCTCGATGGTCGTGATGGGGCCGGTATCTTCGCTGAGCCAGGTTTTTGACTCACGGTCCTTGTCTGGAAACGGGTTGAGGTCAAAGGCGGGAGCCAAACGCCACAGTCCGTTGCCCACGTACAGGAAACCCAGGTTCTGTAAATGGTCGTCGACGTTTGTGATGAGGTGGTTGAATACCAGCCGTCGCCACAGTTGTTGGGCATCCGCTTTCGCCTCGACACAGACCGTTTTCATGGCATCGACCACCTCGGTGTAAGCGCGCTCTTCATTGCGGCCTACCTGCAAGAGTGAGGCCGCAGACAGATAAGCAATCCGGCCATGTTCATGGGTTCGGTCAAACCGACTGATTACCGCAATCGGGGTATCTTGAACTATCAAGATGCGCGCGTTCGAGGTCTCGATACCCGCCAAGCGGGCAAGGCGTAGCGCGAGCACTTCTCCACGGGTAATGCTGCGCTCGTCTTTTACGCTTGGAAACTTACCCAAGGCGAGTGTTCCGTCATCATCCAGGACCGTGCACTTGGGGCGCATCCCGCCCAGCGAGGTGCCCTTTCCAAGAAGGTAGCGCAGGTCCTGCGCTGATTCCTGGCTGCGCTCCAAGGCACGGCTGGCCTTGAATATGTGTTCAAGTTCCAACAAGGGCGCTGTAGCACTCATGCCTTGCTCAACCGTGCGCAAAAAATCGCCCTTATCATTGCGCAAGCGCAGGGCGCCGATGCGACTAAAATCATCCACGGCACACAAGTAGTCCAACTCTGTCAACGCCTTGAGTGTCGGGTCTTTTTTGCGCTCTTTGGCGTGTGCCCGGGCGATGACTCGCCGCCCCCAGGCATCAGGCTCTGTGTCGGCAAGCGCCAGAAAGAATCGTGTATCGTCCTTGGTAGGTGGCTTACGCACCTGGTGACCAGTGACGAGGGCCAGGTCAGGTGAGACGGTGAAATGGGCCGGATGACGCAGCCAGTCCTGGCTGTAGGCAAATACCGAGTACTCGCGGGCGCCGTCTTTAACATAAGCGAGTTCACCTACCGGCAACCCATCCTTGCCGATGCAAACATCGAGCTGAATCTTCTGCGCGTTCCTCGTGTTTTTGATGGCGCCCATCACAAGACCCCACTCCCCTGCTTAGGCTTGCGAACCCGCATCGGGACCTGCTCATTCATCAGACTGAGCCCTACGGTGTCTTGCGCAGAGTCCAACAATTCATCGAGTTTGTCCAACTCCCCAAACACTTGCAGGGCGCGCGCCAGGTACTGAAGGGCGGTACCGGGATGCCCAGTCTCCATCCTGCGGACCGTCATGACAGATGTGCCAAGTCGTTCAGCCAACATGGCCTGGGTCAGGTTACGACGCCGTCGCGCCAATGATAAATCCACCCCAAGTTTCTTGAGCGCTCTGTCCACTGGTATCGGCAAGGGAAGATTCATATAAAGCACACAATATATCGTCTAATCCAGCATAAATGTTCTTATTAGCGCTATTATATAGAAACCAGTACCCATGAGTCAAGCGGATTCTCAAATCCAACAGGAACGAGCGGTGCTGCCAGAAATATTCAGGAAACGATCAAAGAAGAGCCACGCCTTTACAGGCGCGGTTACGGGGCAATCTGCGACCAGCCGGTCAAACTTTGGATGCACCCCGAACTAATGATGCCACCCGTTTGATATGTCCATTACGAAGAGACCTCGGAAGCGAGAGATACCGGATCATCCTGCAAGACCGAGACCCGATAGTCGCTTAGAATCCGTATAAACTGGGACCGTGAAACGCCGCACAACTCGGCGGCCTTGCCCTGGGAGATCCTTCGCAGTTCATACCACTTGACCGCAGCAGCGTGGCGCATTTCATCAAGATATTGCGCCGGCGACACTCGCAGAGACGAAAACACGGTTTCCGGCAGATCAAGCACCAGTTGCATACGCCACTCCTTGAAGGTTGAAGGACACGCTCGATATATTAGCTGGATTTTGCACGAACAACAACATTGAAATACCAGAAAAATCGTTGCTTGTTCAATCTTCCGTTGTTCGCTTTTCTTCGTTCGGTGTTCAGCGTTCAATGTTGAACGTTAAACGTTAAACGTTGAACGTTAAACGTTGAACGTTGAACGTTCGCATTCAATTCATCGTTCATCATTCATCGTTTCGTCTAATGCTTAACTCCTTCGCTCGTGACGACCTTCACGACGGTTTTGAAGATGATTCTCAAATCCAGCAGGAACGAACGGTGCTTCAGGTAATACTCATCGAATTCCACCTTCACCGGGATCGGCAGTTCATCGCGGCCATGGATTTGCGCCCAACTGGTTAGACCGGGCGAAAGCACCTGCACTCCTTTCTGCGTTCTCAGGGCAACCAGATCGTCCTGATTGAAAAGCGCCGGACGTGGACCGATGATGCTCATGTCGCCGACCAGAATGCTCCAGAGTTGAGGCAATTCGTCGAGACTCGACTTGCGCAGGAATTTACCCACCGGCGTCACACGCGCCGTGTTTCCAGCCTCGAATGGGGCGCCGCCATCCGTCTCACAACCGAAATGCGCGAGAACGGCATTGGTAGGGCTGCATCGCCGAGGCCGCCGTGGATGTGCGGGCGAGCGGTGCGGAGAATGGCGGATTCATTGACGCAGATTTAAAAGATGCTTTAAAAGATGGGCTTGACGTTGCGAGAGTTGGGATGTAATTTAATTTTTTGCAAGCGAGAAAAAATGGCCATGTTCAAAGTGTGTGCCAAAAAAGGCGAATGTTTATGACCTACTACGAAAATTTGATCAAACATGTTCATGCGGCGATGAAAAAGCACCCCCGGTCCCCGGTTGTGATGACGACGGATACGTTTGAAGTGGTTGCGTCCGGTAAAAATGTCAGCAAGATGGCGGCCGTAATTAGGAAATATGGTTCTCAGGGACGACTTACGGCAGTCTTTCAGAAGCCAATCGTTAACCAGACATTCATTTAAATATGTCGATGGGTTTGCTTGGCAGAGACGTTATGGCGGAGTGGAAAGAATTGACCTTCGCATCCACACCCGCTCGCAGCGCATCGAAATGGGATATTACGATTCGAATCTAAGAACCTCATATTCAACATTCCCTGTTTGCCATTCTTCGTTCGGCGTTGAACGTTAAACGTTGCACGTTAAACGCTGCACGTTCGCCTTCAATTCATCGTTCATCGTTCATCGTTTCCTGACAACATCCGCCACCCGTTTGATATCCTCATCGGTCATGGCGGTGCCTGAGGGCAGACACAATCCCTTCGCAAAAAGTTCCTCGCTCACGGACCTCCGACTTCCGACCTCCGACTTCGGCCCTCCGCCTTGCCGGTCTCCATTCCGCATTCCGCGCTCCGCGAACACGGGTTGAAGGTGGATCGGGACATTCGACATTCAACATTCGACATTCGACATTCAGAATTCCAAATTCCTATCCTCGGACCTCTGATCTCCGACTTCCGTCTCCCCTGTCCCCTGTCCCCTGTCCCCTGTCCCCTGTTCCCCTCAGTGCTTCACCCCTTCGCTCCTGGCAACCTTCACCACGGTCTTCAGAATAATCTTCAAATCCAGCAGGAATGAGCGGTGCTTCAGGTAATACTCGTCGAACTCCACCTTCACCGGGATCGGCAGTTCATCGCGGCCATGGATCTGCGCCCAGCCCGTCAGGCCGGGAGTCAGCACATGCACGCCATTTTTCGTCCGCAGGGCAACCAGATCGTCCTGATTGAAAAGCGCCGGACGTGGACCGACGATGCTCATGTCGCCGGCCAGGATGCTCCAGAGTTGCGGCAGTTCGTCGAGACTCGACTTGCGCAGAAATTGACCAACCGGCGTCAACCAGCGGTCGGGATCGTCGAGCAGATGCGTCGCCACCGCGGGGGTTTCGATTCGCATGGTGCGGAACTTCGGCATTTTGAAGATCGCGTTGTTACGTCCAACCCGATCTGACCAATAAAGAATCGGTCCCGGTGAGGTGAGCCGAACCAGCAACGCGACAATCAACATAGGAATGGCAAGGAAAATGCCCGACAACAGTGAACAACTTATGTCAAAGAGCCGTTTCATGGTTTCCTCTCAAGATCATCCACATTCCGCAAGCCCAAAGGGGCCTAAATACTTTATCCATCTTGCCAGAGTTATCAATCATAAATGGATTGTAACCATCATAACGAGATCGTTTCGTCGGAGTAAAGATGCGTGAAGAAAAGCTTCTCCAAATTGCATCGGACGGCATGCACGCCTAGTGTGCGCAGTGGTTTCAGCAACCACAGGAGAAGGCGGAAGAGACCGACCGGCAGCGGTATGACCGGTCCCCGGAACCAACTCCTGAGTTGCTCCTGCGAGTACGGATTGTGATCGGAAACATTGCACACCGTTCTTCCACGTCCTCCCCGCTGTACCGTGGCAGACAGATGTTGCACGGCGGTTTCGAGATGGCAGAGATTGAAGTCCGGAGGAGGAAGGATCCGCATCCTCACTCCGGGGCAGCCTGGTAGGTACACGCGCTTGGCCACGTCCTGCATGCGGTCGCCAGAGTAGATAGGGCAGAAGCGCACGATATCGATATCGCGCGTTGACGATTCGAGCAGCATTTGTTCGCACTGTCGCTTGCTCTGCCCGTATTCCGAAGCGGGTTGCAGTTGAACGCCAGGTCTGATCAGCCGCGGCCTATTGGCCTCGCCATACACGGCGACTGAACTGGCGAACACGAAATGGGTTGCCTTGTCGCACAATGCTTCGATAACCACGCCGGCCATTCGCGTATTCACGCCCAAGCAAGTCTGTCCCGGTAGCGGCCGCTGGTTGTGCGCGAGTGCCGCGAGGTGAACGACACTGTCGGGACGGGGTAACTGCCGCAATGCCTCCCGAGCAGTCGCGGCGAGGAGATCGATGCCAACAACGGTCCCATCCTGTTCGCCTTTCTGGTCAATCCCTATGACACGAAATCCGTTCTTCAGTAGTTCACGTCTTAAAGGCTTCCCCAAGAACCCCAATGCACCGGTTACCACAACTGTCTTCATATTACACTCTCCGGTGCCTGCTGGGACAGGAGTTCCTGTCGGACACTGGCGAAAGTCGAAAAAGTAAACCCATGTTTCCGGAGTATGGCGATCAATGTACGCAGGCGTTGTGCGACGGCGTGTCGGCCCCTGGAGAAACGCACACGAGTGGCCCGCGGCGTCCCCGTTGGCAGAGGCGGGTCGGGGCGGGTGGAAAGTTCGAACGGATGGATGTAAAGCACGTAAAAGGTTTCTTGCCGCAGGTAACGCGTGAGCAGGAACCGCATGAGTGGCCAGGGCAGCAGGCGCAGATAGCCACCACCGGCAACGGGGAACCTGCGCCGGCCACAAGCAAGTGAACTAATTTCGAACTCCAGGAAAGACTGGCGCTGGTAGATCCAGGGACGGGCGACGTCGAACCCGCTCATATCCAGTGTGCCGTACAGGGGGTGGCCGGCAAAATCTATGCGGCTGGAGTCATAGTTATAGCCCAGTTCCTGAAGGCGGTCCAGACGCTTGCGATCCATACTGAAACAGGGAGCGCGGTATCCCACGACCTCCCGACCAAGACGATCCTCCAACTCCCTGCGGGTTCTGAGCGCGTCCTGGGCGAATTCATCCACAGACATCGTCAGCGGCCGGCGGTGACTCCACCCGTGGGCGCCGACATCTGGCTGGCCGTTGAGGAGTCGTGCCACCCGGCCCGCAAGTTCCCCCAGCACGAAGAATGAGGATGGAACATGTTCCTGCGCCAGAATCCCGAGATACCTTTCGACCCCGTCCAGCATGGAGATGTTTTCATTGCACTGGCCCCGCCCGAAGTAATCCAGGTGGTACCAGTCTTCGACGTCCATCGAGAGCACGGCGGTCTTGCGTAGAGCGGTCATGCGCGTCGGCGGTGGATAAGTTCGTGGAAGGATTGGGCTGCGCAGACCGCCCCTGGCAAGGGATCGGACAGCGACATCACCTGGTCGGTACAGTTGCGGGAGAAAAATGCAAACCAACTTGGCTTGGCGCGCCAGCGGTCGGGCGCGTCCCAGAACCAGAGGATGTCCTTGTAGAAGTAACGCAAGTACTGTCCGACCTTGTATTCCAACGTTGTCCGGACCTCCTCGCCAAGTGCGTGGCGCACGACCATGTCGGCAAAGTCCACCCCGGCAGCGAAGGCGATTTTGACACTACCGGTGATGCGGGGATTAATCTCCATGACTTTGGCAACGTCGTCCCGTGGATCCTGAATTAGGTCAACATCCGCGTAACCGTGCCAGTTGATGCCCCGCAGCAAACGCATGCAAGTCTCCAGAATGTCCGGCCGCGCGACGGTCACATTCAATGTGCTGGATCCACCGTCAACCGGATACCAACGAATCTTACTAAACACCACGCCGGCCTTCATCGCGCCGTCGTTGCCCACGAAAATCTCGGCCTTGTACTGTAGTCCGGTCTGCGGGATGAATTCCTGCACGAGCACCGGACCGTACCGTGCGACGGTTTTCCGCCGGGTCTCCTCCAGTGACGCTCGGTTGCAGACCACGTTGAAGCCGACGGCGCTATCGCCCTTGAGCGGCTTGATCACCAATGGGTATGTCAGTTCCGCCTCGATGCGGGCAACGGTGGCGTTCTCATCCAGCACAGTCGTGGGACAGGGAACGCCGAGTGCTGCGCAGTCGCGCATAGTCTGAAGTTTGTTCCGGGCATGCATGAAGCACTCGTAGTCGCTGATCGCGATCCAAGCATACCTGGAAAGTTCCGGCTTCGCTCTTGAAACCGCTTCAGCTGCGTGGTCAAACAGGGGGATGACAACGTCGAAGTGTTCTTTGGCCAGCAGATGGGCGACGAACCGCACCAATCCATCAGGGTCGGTTTTTGGGTCGGGTCCTAGCCAGCGGGCATGCGGCCAGCGTGATACGTACCCCATGTCCCATCGGCTTCGGCAAACCACGCCGACCCAGTAGTCGTCCCGTCGGAGAGCCTCGGCCATGGGCAGAACCTGGCGCGTATGGCCATCCAAGAGCAGAACGCGTTTACGGAAGGATGTGGCCATGGTCCGCTGCTCTCAGTCTTCAATCGTGGCGATGAGATAGGTCTCGGCGCCACCGCGCACACCGAGGGTCGTGAGATGAACGTCGCGACGGGACTCCAGTCCATGCGGAAAGTGGACCACCCCGAACTGTAGCCACGGGTGCCAAAGGTCTTTGCGCCACGCCATCAATTCCTCCCAGTCAAGTCCGTTCCGGCTGGCCCAAAGATGTGCCCGGTCGTCCTTTTCATTAACGCCGCGTTCCACCCCGGTAGCCGCGAGCAATGTCCCGTCCGCCAGTGAGGTGATGGCGTGGCAGGGCCCTTGGATCTCGATCAGGCGCTCGGGCTGCGTCGTCTGGCGGTCGAGTCGCATGAGATGGTTCGTAGTCAGGCCGGTATCCGATCCGGCATCGGTTCCCCAGTAAACTGCATTGGGAGTGAAGCACAGTCCTACGGCCCGCCACTTCTGAGATCCGCCACCTACGAGGATCCAGGTGCGACCGTAGTCGCGGGACCGGTAGAGCCGACACTCTTCATCAGCGTCGCCGGTGCCCAACCACAAACAAGCACTATAGGGATCCCACTGAATAAGGTGGATGTGGCGCACATCCCCCGGCGGAAACTCGTGCATCAAGGCATAGGTTTCCCCGCAGTCTCCGCTACGGAATACACCGATGGGCTCACGGCGGTGGAAATTGAGGCAATACTCACCGTAATAGACCCTGCCACAATCATCGACGCACAAGCCCTTGAAGCCGGGCTTGTTACCTTTCCGTAGATGCCCGACCGTCCGGAATGTCCGGCTGTCGGCATTGGACTTCAGCAGAGTCCGCTTCACGACTGCCACCCAGCCGCCACCCGCCACCGGGCAGAGATTGTGGAACCCGAGACGCAATAGATGGCGGATCGGACGGAAATGGCTGAGCAGTTCCTTCGGCAACCCAGGGTGGTACGAGGCCACGGCTTCGCGCCGCCCGACTGCATCCATGCGATAGACCGTGTTGCGGCAGGCGGCCAGTTGCCGTTCATGGTCCACCCAAAGCACCCGGTGATTGGGATAGCGTTGGCGGATGACGAGTCTCATGATGATTTCTGTTCGGTGAGAACTCGCTGGAATAGGGACTCGAACCGGTCCACTCCAGTGGAGAGAGAGAGTTCCCGCCGGTAAAAGGCGGCCCCGCTTCGACCCATCTCCGTCCGCGCTGCCGTCGGTAACTCCGACATCCGAACGGCCGCATCAGCAATACTGGCCGGAGACTCCGGCTCACAAGTGATACCAGCCCCGGCCCGCAGTACCAAGTCCGAGGCATCGCCTTGCACGCCGATCAAAATGGGCTTGGCCATCGCTAGACAAGCGCCGATCTTGGACGGGATGGTGATCGTAAACAGCGGATCTTTCCTCAGGTGGACCAACATGGCGTCAGCCATGCTGGTAATGCCGGCTGCCTCGGACGACGAACAACGTGGCAAAAAGCGCGTGTTCGTCGGGCTGACGATGCCGGCCTTCTGACGCAACCGCTCAACTTCGCTGCCGCCGCCCATGAACACAAACTGAATTTGCGGGTGGTTTACGCTCAGGGAAGCGGCTGCGGCGAACACAGCGTCCAGTCCTTGTGCATGGTTCATCATCCCAGCAAAAAGGATGTTAAAGTGCCCGGAAAAGACTTGGCGAACATCGTCGGCTGGTTTCTGTGGCGTCTGCAGTAAGTTGAATTCATCGCACCAGTTATAGATCAAGTCGATCTTCGCTGGCGGAACGCCACGTTCGATCAGGCGCTGTTTGAATCCGGGTGAGAGCACCACCACGCGGGCTGCGCAACGGTAGACCAGGTTGCAAGCGGCGTGCAGTGCCCTTCTCATGCACGGGTGGCCCATCCCGGAGTGCAGCACCGCATCCGGCCACAGATCCTGAATGTCGATCACAAATGGAACCCGGCGACAACTCCCAGCCAGCGCGGCAGCTAACCCCGTGGGTACTAGATGCCAGACATAGATTAGGTCCGGTTTCCAGCCAAACAAGAGCGGCCCCGTCGCGGCCAAGGCGAAACTGCCATAAGTAACCATGCGGCGCAACCCAGACCGGTCGTGACTGATGAAATACGGAATGCGCAGAATGGGTACGCCGTCCAGTGTCTCTCGCTGGCGCCAGCGCTGCCTATATCCCGGGTAGAGTTTACCGCCTGGGTAGTTCGGAAAGCCGGTCAAGATGCAAACTTCATGCCCGCGACGGATAAGTTCCCGCGCGAAAGGCACGCTCTTGAAGTTCGGTTCCGGTGTGCAGTATTGGTTGAGTATCAGGATGCGCATGGGCATGTCAATAGACGCAGACGGTAACAAAGGTCAGTTTCATGTCCGCGATAGGGCTTAGGAAAATACGTTCGTCTCCATCCGCCACACCACGCGGTTGACATAATCCACGTAACTCAGGATGATCCGCGCCACCTTCTCCGAGACGTTGGGAACTTCGTAATCTGAGACGATCCGCAAGGCGTGATCTTGTCCACGAGGTTGCGACTCCAATATGCGCAAGGCTTCGCGGATGCGATCCCAGTCCATTCCAACCATCATCACGGCGCCTTCTTCCATGCCTTCCGGACGTTCGTGGGCGTTGCGGATGTTGAGCGCGGGGAAGTTCAGGATGGATGACTCCTCCGTGATCGTTCCGCTGTCGGACAGGACCGCCTGCGCGTTGAGCTGGAGTTTGACGTAATCCAGGAACCCAAAGGGCTTGTGCAACTCCACGCGGGCATCGAGCGCGACCTTTTCGGCCTCGATGCGCTTGCGTGTGCGCGGATGGGTGGTGACGATCACCCTCTGCTTGTATGTCTTTGCGAGACCGTTCAGGACTTCGATCAGTTTTCGGAACTGCACCGGATCGTCGATGTTTTCCTCGCGGTGAGCGCTGACGAGGAAGTAGGGAGTGGTGAGTGGTGAGTGGTGAGTGGTGAGTGGTGAGTGGTGAGTGGTGAGTGGTGAGTGGTGAGTAGTGAGTGGTGAGTAGTGAGTGGTGAGTGGTGAGTGGTGAGTAGTGAGTGGTGAGTGGGGAGTGGACAAATCCGTGCGCTGCTCATGATCCTTGGACATCGACTCACTACTCCCGACTTCCGAATCACTACTCACTACTCCCGACTCACTACTCACCAGCGCAAGGCGCTCCAACACATCCGACTTCTGAATCCTGGGCAGATAGTGATGCAGCACCTCGAACATGGGACTGCCGGTCTTGATGACCCGGTCCGGCGGCAGGCCTTCGCGGAGCAGGTACTCGCGGGAAATGCTGCTGTAGGGCATGTTGATGTCGCTGATGTGGTCCACGATCCTGCGGTTGATCTCCTCGGGCACGCGCTGATCGAAGCAGCGGTTGCCTGCCTCCATGTGGAAGACCGGGATTTTGCGTCGCTTGGCCGGGTAGGCGGCCAGGCAGGAATTGGTGTCGCCCAGCACCAGCAGGGCGTCCGGTTTGATCTCGCCGAGCACGGCATCCACCTTGGCAATGATGTTCCCGACCGTTTCGGCAGCGGTCGAGCCGGCGGCGCCGAGGAAGTGATCCGGTTTGCGGAGTTCGAGATCGTCGAAGAAGACCTGGTTTAGCTCGTAGTCGTAGTTTTGGCCGGTGTGGACGATGGTGTGCTCGAAATGCCGATCCAATGCGGCCATAACGCGGGAGAGGCGGATGATTTCAGGGCGCGTGCCGACGATGGTCATGATTTTCATAAGAAGGCTCCTTTTAACCACAAATCCGTAAAAAACAATACGAACATCGAACATTCAACATCGAACGTTCAACATTCAACGGGGAAAGCAGAGGTTCAGTTTTGACGTGTTCAATGTTCGACGTTGACTGTTGAATGTTCAACGTTCGCATTTGCTCCCGACCCCCCACTCTCACAACCCCACGATATGCAGAGTTTTGCCTTCGTGGACCAAGGTTCGCCAGTTGAGTTTGGCGTCCCAACTCGCGGCCGGATCACGGTCGAAAACCGCCATCCAGCCTTCCGTCAGACCAAGCCGGTCGAGATAGCCGAACATCTGGGCGTGCGAGGCGTCGGGTCGGTACTGCTGCTTCATCTTAAGCTCGATCGCGTAGCGGTTCCCCTGCCAGCAGACCAGCAGGTCGAGCCGCTGGCGGCCGAGCGCGTACTCGCGCACGATCTGGCCTCCGCCGTTGATCACACGCTGCAGGAATGCCTGCAAAATGATATGCGGCGCGGCCTCGCGGTAGTCGTAGCGCGCCTGCCACACCTCGCTGTTCTCACGCCAAAACTGCTGAAAGGCCTGCAGCATCCCGGTTATGTCGAGACGGTCGCCTGCGATCCAAGGGGTCGAGACGATGCTGCGGCCCATCTGATCCTGCGTGTCGTATGACAGTGTGCGCAGTATCACTTCGGCATAGATCGGGTTGGACGGTTTGAGCGTCTGGTCCTCGCGCTTGAAAAGACCCAGGTCGAGCACATACTGGCAGTCGTCGGACAACGTGCTCTCGACCGGCTCCGTGCCGAGAATGACCGGTTCGACGATCCGCCGTACGCGCGGCTCTTTGAGCCGTTCTAGCAAACTGTCGATGTGCGTGTCGCGGCGGCGCAGGATCATCTCGGCGGCCTCGTCCACCAACTCCGCCGTGACCGGCCGCGTGATGTCGTTTTTCAATAGTTTCTCAACGCATTCACGCGCCAGCGCGTTCACCAGCCATGGTTGGCCGCAGGTCCAGTACGACGCGCGGTCCACCGCCGCCGCCTCAAAAACCTGCCCCGTCTCGGACGTGTGCTGCCGGTACAGCGCAGCGATCTCCTCCCGCGTGAAATTTGTCAGCGTCAACGCCTCCGTCACGATATTGAACGGGCTGGCGGATCCAAGCGTGTCGCCATCCGGACGGACCTTCGCCTTGTAATCACGGATGTTACGCATCCCGACCAGAGCCACGGAAACCGGGAACGGCGCCATGTCGCGGTTGACATAGCCGTCGCGGAGTTGACGGAAAAAGGAGATCAACGTCGGACCGGACAGGCAGTCCGCCTCGTCAAACAACACAACCAGCGGCTTGCCGACGGCCTGCGCAAGCTGGCTGAGCAGACTGTTCACCGCCATAGTGTAGGCGGAAAGATCCACGACCGGACTCGGCAGGTTCTTGAAGACCGGATGCCAGGCCAGGCCGTTCAGCAGGACATTCACGATAGCCGGAACACCCCGTTCGGCATCGGCGATGCCCTGCACGGTTTCCAGCGAGCAGTAGAGCGCGACATGCGTATCCTTCGTGTTCAAGTCCCTCGCCAGCGCCTTAAGTAGTGTGGTCTTGCCCGACTGCCTGGCGGCATGAATCACGAAATACTGTTTCGTGGCGATCAGCCCGGCAAGTTCCGGCAGCCGCGCCAGCGTGGGCACCAGATAGTGCTCGCCCGGGATGCAGGGACCGGCGATGTTGAAAAACTTCGACATGATGACACTCCTAATTGATGAGCGGCAACAGTTTACCAAATGCGCGGAACGGTTACAAACGACCGGTCGACTTGCGTCACCAGAAGTCAGGAGCAGTTACTAATCAACACGAACATCGAACATTCAACGTCGAACGTTCAACATTCAACGGGGGAATGGTGCGTTCGACGTTCGATGTTGACTGTTCAATGTTCGACGTTCGCATTTGCTTCCCACTCACTACTCACCGCTCACCTTCTCAAAAACCGTATCCGGTTTCTGCGGGTCGAACGTCTCGCTGGCCCACATCACTGTCACCATATCCGTGTCGCCGAGATTTTCGATGTTATGCGTGTAGCCAGGGGGGATGTCAACCACCTCCAGCTTTTCGCCCGAGACCCGGTACTCGATGACTCCAGCTTCACAACACGAACATCGAACATTCAACGTCGAACGTTCAACATTCAACGGGGGAAGTTTGCGTTCGACGTTCGATGTTGACTGTTCAATGTTCGACGTTCGCATTTGCTTCCCACTCCACACTCCCGACTCACTACTCACCACTCCCAACTCACCCGCCTTGCGGAACCTGATCACTCCCCGTCCGCTGACGACCAGGAATTTTTCGTTCTTGGTCCGATGCCAATGGTTGCCCTTGGTGATGTTGGGTTTGGAAATATTGATCGAGACCTGCCCGCGCTCCGGGGTCTTGAGAAATTCCGTGAAACTGCCGTGCGCATCGACGTTCATTTTCAAGGGATAACTGAATTTATCCGGCGGCAGATAGGAAAGATAAGTCGCATAGAGCTTTTTCGTGAAGTCGTCGGCCTGGTTGGGGACCTGCAAGTCGAAGCGGCTGCGTTTGAAGGCTTGAAGCAACTCCACAATCCGCCCCAAGGTGATCCGGTAAGTCGGTCCGACGGTCCGACGGTCCGACGGTCCGTCGGTCCGAACGCCAGGCTGCTCAACCGCTTCCTTAACCAATGCCGCCACCACATCGTCGATGTAGACCAGTTCAAGTTCCCTCGCCGGGTCCGAGACCTGGATCGGCAGGTCGTTGGCAATGTTATGGCAGAACGTGGCGACTGCGCTGTTGTAGTTCGGCCGGCACCACTTGCCGAAGACATTGGGCAAGCGGTAAATGGAGGCGAAGTGGTGAGTTGTGAGTTGTGAGTGGTGAGTGGTGAGTGGTGAGTGGTGAGTTGTGAGTGGTGAGTGGTGAGTGGTGAGTGGTGAGTGGTGAGTTGTGAGTGGTGAGTGGGAAGAATTTTGAATGTTGAATGGGGGAGGGGGGAGGTGAGCGGCGCATTTGGCTGCGTAGGCCTTGAGTACCTCTTCCGCATGGCGTTTGCTGATACCGTAGGGATTGTCGAGTTCGGCCTGGATGGAGGAGGAGAGGATGATGAGTGGGGTGCGGCCGATGGCGATCAATTGTTCGCAGATGTCGTGCGTCAGACCGGCATTGCCGGTTTCGAACTCAGACGCATCCTTTGGGCGGTTGATGCCGGCCAGGTGGAAGATGACGTCCGCCTGATCAAGCAAACCCGGAAGTTCATCGGGGCGATTTTCGATATCAAACGTCAGAATTGTGACGTCCCCACGAGTTTTGAGATGGGAGATAAGGTTACGGCCGATGAAGCCGTTACTGCCAGTTATTAATATTTTCATAGGTTAACCGAGTTGAAATAAAACAATACGAACATCGAACAGTCAACGTTGAACGCTGAACATCGAACGAAGAAAGGCGTTTCAACTCTGCGCCGTCTGAATGCTTTTGACGAAGATTCTAATCAGTTCGTCGCTTTCCTTAATCAACTTGTTAACCTCAGTTAGGCTCTCGCTCAACGGAACACGACGAATCAGCAACAACCACCGATAGGATTCACGAAGTTCTTTCAGGCAGACTTTCATTTTGTGAATGAAATCGGCAGCCGACTCGGCCGACTGCGCTTCACCATGATTAGGCAGTGCCGCTGTCCCCGACCGAAGCAACTGTCCCGCGACATGATTGCCCGCCCTGGTATTCGCAAGCAGTTCAATAAGGCGCACAATGTTGGCCGCGTATTCCAGCAGCCGCTCCTCTAAATCGTATATCTTTTCACTCATGCCTCACCATTCCTTATGGTTCGATGTTCGGCGTTCGAAGTTGACTGTTCGATGTTCGTCTTCAATTCTGCTGTCACGTACTCCAGTCCACGCAGCAACTCCACCATCTCATCCACATTCAGGCGCTTGGTATTGTGCGAGTTATAGTCCTCGGCGGCGCTGACCATGGCCTCGCCTTCGGAGTAGTACTTGTTGTAATTCAAGTCCCGGTTGTCGGCGGCGACGCGAAAATACTGGCCTAGATCCGTGGCGCGCGCGCGCTCCTCGCGTGTCAGCAGCGTCTCGTAGAGCTTCTCGCCGTGGCGGGTGCCGATCACCTGCACCGGGTTTGCGGCCTTGAATACGCGTTTCATAGCCTCGACCAGGGTTCCGATGGTGGCGGCGGGCGCCTTTTGAACGAACAGGTCGCCCGGCTTGCCATGCTGGAAGGCGTAAACGACCAGGTCCACGGCATCGTCGAGCGACATCATGAAGCGGGTCATCTCCGGATCGGTCACGGTCAGCGGCTGTCCGGCGCGGATCTGGTCCAGAAACAGCGGGATCACCGATCCACGTGAGGCCATGACGTTGCCATAGCGGGTCACGCAGAACGTGCAGCCGCGCTCGGCGGCCACGCGCGAGCGGGCGATGGCGACCTTTTCCATCAATGCCTTCGACATGCCCATGGCATTGATGGGATAGGCGGCCTTGTCGGTGCTGAGCACGACCACGTTTTTGACGCCGCAGGCCATGGCGGCGGTCAGCACGTTGTCCGTGCCCATGACATTGGTGCGCACGGCCTCCATGGGATAGAATTCGCAGGATGGCACCTGCTTGAGGGCGGCGGCATTGAACACATAGTCCACGCCATCGAGGGCATCCCGCAGACCGTCGGCATTGCGCACGTCGCCGATGTAGAAGCGCAGTTTATCGCTGTGATAGTGATGCCGCATATCGTCCTGCTTCTTCTCGTCGCGCGAAAAGATGCGGATCTGAGCGATGTCGGTTTGCAGAAAACGGCGCAGCACGGCGTTTCCAAAGGAACCGGTGCCGCCGGTAATCAACAGGGTCTTGTTTTTGAACATGCTCATTTCCTTTCAAAATTGATTTAACGCAGAGGCGCGGAGGCGCGGAGAAAAGCATGCGCGATTGGTGACAAGTGTTTTAGCTTTGAACATATAGGATTCCGAGTTGTGAGTGGTGAGTTGTGAGTAGTGAGTGGTCAAATCGTTGAAGTCGTTGAAGGCGTTGAAGGCGTTCAAGTCGTTCAAATCGTTGAAATCGTTGAAATCGTTGAAGTCGTTGAAGGTGGGAATGCGAACATCGAACAGTCAACATTGAACGCTGAACATCGAACGGGGGACAGTGGTGAGTTGTGAGTTGTGAAGGGAATCTATGAGAACAGTCGATTGGCGGATAACCGGAAGACGCTTTCCCGTTGCACAATCGCGACATCATTCTGTCGGCAGACCTGTACCACCGGAATCTTTCCGAGTGCTTCCGCTGTTGCCAGATGATGCTTCTCCACCGGTTGGTCTGACATTTTGGCCTCTACCAACAGCCAGGGGACATTCTCGCGGGTCATCAAAAAATCGGTCTCTTCCTTCTGTTTGTTTCGAACACTCCTAAGATCCCAAAGATAGTAGAGCCCTTCGCAACCGGTAGCCCGCAATTGCGCGCGGGCCAGGGTCGTCTTGCCGCATTGCCGGGGACCGCTGATGAACCGCATCTGGCGGCCCCAGTCCCCGGAGAATGCGATCTT